>JARUHP010000006.1 GCA_030005635.1 Deltaproteobacteria bacterium IMCC39146 | reverse complement strand
TCTCTTCGAAACGCATTATCCGGATCTCCTGTTGTAGAACTGTTCGTTTCATAGTGTCCTCCTACTGGACAGAATGAACCGGACAGATGTTGTGCTACAACACCGGACAGTTTATTTGCTAGCGACATATGGCGTATTCATATTTGACAGGTTGAAGGTCACAACGTATATTTAATAGGCTATTTGACTAATATTACAAGTCTCTTGCCCAATGCAGTTCACTAACCCTACAATCGATGAGGAGGTTCACAGATGAAACTGAACAGATTGACAGTACTGGTAATGATTCTTTCCTTGCTGGCCGCAGGCGTAGCCTTCGCCGGGAAAGACCTAGACGCAGTCAAGAAAAAGGGTTTTATTCAGGCGGGTGTCAATGGTGGTGTTTTCGGCTTTGGCATGCCTGACTCAAAAGGTGTCTGGAAAGGTCTGGACGTCGACACCGCTCGTGCTGTTGCCGCAGCCATCTTCGGTGATGCCAGCAAAGTCAAGTTTACCCCTCTGACCGCCCAGCAGCGTTTCACCGCCCTGCAGTCTGGCGAAATCGACGTACTGACCCGTAACGCAACCCGCACCCTGAGTCGCGACACCCAGCTTGGCCTGAACTTCGTCACCGTCAATTACTATGACGGCCAGGGTTTCATGGTACCGAACAAGCTTGGCGTCAAGAGCGCCAAGGAACTGGACGGTGCGACAGTCTGCGTCCTGCCGGGAACGACTACCGAGCAGAATGCCGCCGACTTCTTCCGCTCCAATAATATGAAGTGGAACCCGGTCGTTATCGAGTCCACATCGGAATTGGCCAAAACTTTCTTCGCCGGTCGTTGTGACGTACTGACTTCCGACGCTTCCCAGTTGGCCGGAACCCGCGGAGTGGCTCCAAACCCAAAAGATTACTCAATCCTTCCTGAAATCATCTCTAAAGAGCCTCTGGCTCCTGCCGTTCGTCATGGTGATGATCAATTCCGCGACATCGTTGACTTTGCCGTACTGGCCATGATCAACGCCGAAGAAATGGGTATCACTTCGAAAAACCTCGACGAGAAGATGAAGAGCAACGATCCGATGGTACAGCGCTTCCTCGGTGTTATCGAAGGCAACGGCAAGTCCCTCGGCCTCGATGAGAAATGGGCTTACAACATCATCAAGCAGGTTGGAAACTACGGTGAAGTTTTTGAGCGCAATGTTGGCGTGAACACCTCCCTCGGTATCGAGCGCGGCCTGAACGCTCTCTGGACCAATGGCGGCCTGATGTACTCGCCTCCATTCAAGTAAACATTTGTAGCAAGATCAGGGGAGGTGTCGCGTGTGGCGCCTCCCCTAATATTTCTTGGAAAATTTGCTTAAAAAGACACAGGAACATTCGTGAAGAAAGATCCCGCCATTACAGCAGACGCCGAGTTAGTACCAAGCGAGGTCCCCTTCTGGCGTAACCCGGAAAAGAGGGCGATAGTCTTTCAGGTTGTCGCCCTGTTACTGGTTGCAGTCGTCAGCTACTACCTCTACTCGAACACGCAGGCCAATCTTGAGCGGCAGTCGATTGCGACCGGTTTTGGTTTTCTCGACAAGGAAGCCAGCTTCGAGATCGGTGAGTCGGTTATTGAGTATTCGGCCGCAGACAGTTACGCCGATGCCCTCCTGGTGGGCGCCTTGAACACGGTGAAGGTCTCCTTCATCGGCATCATCTTCACGCTTATTCTCGGTACCTTTGTCGGTGTTGCCCGGCTCTCCAGCAACTGGCTGGTGTCGAAGCTTGCCGCTGGCTACATAGAAGTGATGCAGAACATTCCGGTGCTACTGCAGCTCTTCTTCTGGTACGCAATTTTTTACGAGTCTTTTCCCTCGCCTCGCCAGGCACTCAACCCCTTTGAGGGTGTTTTTCTCTGCAACCGCGGTCTCATCTTCGGCGTCCCCGAGGCACATGCAGTACATGGAACCATGGGCTGGGCTTTCATTGCGGCACTGGCGATTGGCTGGTATCTAAACCGCTGGGGGAAACGCAGACAGGCACAAACCGGAAAGATCTTTCCAACGATTCGCGTCACCTTGGCCCTCAGCATAGGCTTGCCTTTGCTGACATGGGTTTTCGCCGGCGCTCCAACCGCCATGGACATACCGGCGTTAAGAGGATTCAATTTCACAGGTGGGGTCACAGTGAGCCCTGAATTCAGCGCTCTTTTGCTCGGCCTAGTCTTTTACACCGCGGCGTTCGTCGCTGAGATCGTACGTGCCGGCATCCAGTCTGTTGGGCATGGCCAGGTTGAGGCAGCCAAAGCTGTTGGCTTGCGCTCCGGTCAGGTTCTGCACCTGGTGGTCTTGCCCCAGGCTCTGCGCGTGATCATTCCGCCATTGACCAGTCAGATGCTCAACCTGACCAAGAACAGCTCCTTGGCGATCGCCATTGGCTACGCGGACTTCGTAGCTGTAACCAACACTACAATCAATCAGACGGGACAGGCAATTGAGGGCGTAGCTCTGATCATGCTCATCTACCTGTCCTTCAGTCTGTCGACATCTTTATTTATGAACTGGTACAACAAAAAAATGGCCCTGGTGGAGAGGTGATCATATGAATACACCGAACACAGCTCCCAGCCGCGAATATCTCAAGCCGCCCGTCACAGAAGTCGGTGTGCTCGGCTGGCTGCATGGCAACCTGTTCAACACCTGGTACAACTCGGTGCTGACAATCCTCTTCGCAGTGCTCCTCTGGCAGGTAGTCCCGCCATTCATCAGCTGGGCGTTTATCGACAGCGTCTGGAACACTCCCTCAGAAGCTTGTCGCGACATCGAAGGTGCCTGTTGGTCGATCATTCCACAGAACATCAGCTTCATCATTTTCGGCTTTTTCCCCGATGGGGCGCAGTGGCGACCCGGAAGTGCCATGCTGATTCTCCTTGGTCTGGTGTTCTTCTCCAAGAACAGTAACCACTGGAAAAAATCTCTCGGCATCTACTGGCTGATCGGCATAATTGTCATGGGCACCTTGATGTATGGTGGCGTCTTCGGCATGCAGGTCGTTGAAACAGCCCAGTGGAGCGGACTGCCGCTGACGTTTATGCTCTCCTTCTTTGGCATGGTCGCAGCTTATCCCCTTGGGGTCTTGCTGGCGCTTGGTCGTCAATCAAGGATGCCGGCAATAAAAACCCTCTGCGTGGTGTACATTGAAATGATTCGTGGCGTGCCACTGATCAGTCTGCTCTTCATGTCCTCTATCCTGTTTCCGCTCTTCCTGCCCGAGGGCATAACCATCGATAAGGTGTTGCGCGCCCAGGTTGCTATCATCCTGTTCACGGCTGCCTATATAGCCGAGGTCGTTCGTGGTGGCCTGCAGGCGATGCCACGCGGTCAGTTTGAAGCTGCCGACTCGCTCGGCCTGAACTACAATCAAACGATGCGGCTGATCATTCTGCCGCAGGCGTTGAAGATCGTCATTCCACCGTCCTTGGGTATCTTGCTGTCTGCTTTTAAAGATACATCTCTGGTCGTCATCATCGCACTTTATGACGTCTTGAAGACAACCAAGGTTACCCTGTCGAATCCGAAGTGGACCGGCTATTCGACCGAAGCTTACATCTTCCTGGCGGTCCTTTATTTCATCTGTTGCTACGCCATGTCGAGCTACAGTCGTAAACTGGAAAAATCACTGCACACGGGTCGCTGATTATTCAGCAGGCCGAAACTTGCGAGAGATTTATGAACGAGACTGAAAAGCAAACTGCAGAAAACGCTGATAGAGCGCCCATCATTGAAGTCAACAGCATGCACAAGTGGTATGGGGACTTTCATGTTTTGAGCGACATCAACCTGAAAGTGAAGTTGGGTGAACGGATTGTTATCTGCGGGCCTTCGGGCTCCGGTAAATCAACCCTGATCCGCTGTATCAATCGGCTGGAGGAACATCAGCGCGGGCAGATCATCGTCAACGGCACAGAGTTGACCAATGACATCAAGAATATTGAGAAAGTTCGTGCAGAAGTCGGCATGGTCTTCCAGCATTTCAACCTCTTCCCGCATCTGACTATTCTCGAGAATCTGACCCTGGGACCGATTTGGGTTCGCAAGACACCGAAGAAAGATGCTGAAGAGATGGCGATGATGTATCTGGAAAAGGTGCATATCGCCGAGCAGGCACTGAAGTTCCCTGGACAGCTCTCCGGTGGTCAGCAGCAACGCGTTGCCATTGCCCGCAGCCTCTGCATGAAGCCGGAAGTGATGCTGTTTGATGAGCCAACTTCGGCCCTGGATCCGGAGATGATCAAAGAGGTCCTCGACGTTATGATCGATCTGGCCGAAGAAGGCATGACGATGCTCGTCGTTACCCACGAGATGGGTTTCGCCAAGAGTGTCGCCGACCGCGTAATGTTCATGGACGAAGGACAGGTCGTGGAAGAGAACAATCCGCATGACTTCTTCGACAATCCGCAAAACGAGAGGACCAAGTTGTTCTTAAGTCAGATCCTGTAACTCTGATTCAACAAACATGAAAAAGGCGCAAAGAATTTTATTCTTTGCGCCTTTTCTCTTTCTGTCATGGAGCCTGATTGGATTATTTCGTTCCTGCTAGCAGCCAGTCCATGGTTAGTCTGACAGTTTGCTAGATGGCTTCGAAGCGATTCATTTCAACATTCTTACGCGTTGTTGCCGGGTCAAAGACCTGACCGTTCATGGTGATGTAAACGCCTTCGGCAAGTGTTTGTGCGGCCATCATGGCACTGGCAATGTTGAACACGGCGTCTGTGAAACGAAACCGCGCCGGTTGCATAGCACCGGTCAGAACAATCGTTTTGCCAACGATCCCGGCTAGAGTCCTGGCGGTGTCTGTCATTGTGTCAGTACCGTGCGTTATGACAATTCGGGTCGCCGGAGAAGTTTCAACCGCCTTCCGTACCTGTTCCCTGTCCTCATCAGTTAATTCTAGGCTGTCCTTGCGCATCAGTGGTGTCACCAGGTAATCAATGCTTAGATTTGCCTCACGCAAGACCTCCAGGATCTGCGGTTCGCCAACCTCGAACTTGCTTTTGGCGTCAAAATAGACCTTGTCAATCGTGCCGCCGGTGGTGAATATTTCAAGTTGCATAATAGTTTTCCTCAGGAATTATATTTGGTAACTTCTACAATCTAAACGTATAGCGAGACTTGTCAATAAGGCAAACTGGAAACAAGATTAACGCAAAGACGCCAAGGTAAACAGAGAAAGACGCAAAGGGTTAACTATAAGGATTTTCTTGTAACCAATCTTTTCCTGGCATCATACTTTTGAAAAGCGGTCCAACACTTATGATCTTGCCAAAACATAAAGGGCGCCCTAATGGACGCCCTTTATCTGTTTCATATTGATTGACTAGATCAGACTTTCGGACCAGCCTGAGTGTAATCAAAGTCGTCATTTTCGGTGGTGTACTTCTTGAAATTCTCAATGAACATACCGGCCAACTTGTTTGCGGTGTTATCAAAAGACTGTTTGTTTTCCCAGGCATTGCGCGGGTTGAGAAGTTGAGTTTCGACACCTGGCAGCGTCTTGGGAATCTGAAGGCGGAACCAAGGTGTCTCGTCGAAGTCAACATCGTTGATGCTGCCATCGAGGATGGCATTGATGCAGGCACGGGTTGCCTTGATGCTCATACGGCTACCGACGCCGTACCCACCGCCAACCCAACCGGTGTTGACCAGGTAGGCGTTAACATTGTGACCATCCATCTTCTCACCAAGAAGTTTAGCGTAAGCTGTGGGGTGGAGGGGCAGGAAAGCTTCGCCGAAGCAGGCGGAGAAAGTTGCCTGAGGCTCGGTCACACCACGCTCCGTACCGGCAACCTTCGCAGTATAACCGGAGAGGAAGTAGTACATCGCCTGCTCTTTGGTCAACTTGGAGACCGGAGGCAGAACACCGAAGGCGTCACAGGTGAGGAAAATGATGTTCTTCGGATGGCCGCCCTTGAGACTCGGGTCATGGTTGGAGATATGATCGATAGGGTAAGAGACGCGGGTATTCTCGGTTTTTGCGTCGCTGTCGAAATCGATGATGCCGCTGTCATCAGCGACAACATTTTCCAGCAGTGCGTTGCGCTGGATCGCCTTATAGATTTCAGGTTCGTTCTCTTTACTCAGATTGATCGTCTTGGCATAGCAACCCCCTTCGAAGTTGAAGATGCCATCGTCATCCCAACCGTGCTCGTCATCACCGATCAACTTGCGCTTGGGGTCGGTAGAGAGAGTGGTCTTGCCGGTCCCTGACAGTCCAAAAAAGAGTGCGACGTCACCATCTTGACCAACGTTTGCCGAACAATGCATGGAGAGAATTCCCTGCAGCGGCAGCCAGTAGTTCATCATGGTGAAGATGCCTTTTTTCATTTCTCCGCCGTACCAGGTGCCACCGATGATCGCAATATTCTTCTCGATGTTGAAGACCACGAAGACCTCGGAGTTAAGACCGTGCTTTTCCCAGTTTTTGTTGGTCAGGCTGCAGGCGTTATAAACGGTAAACTGAGGAGCAAAAGCGCTGAGCTCACCTTCTGTCGGGCGGATGAACATGTTCTTAACGAAGTGCGACTGCCAGGCAAACTCAGTAATAAAGCGGGCCGAAGTGCGAGTCTTTTCGTTGGCACCACAGAAACCGTCAGTAACAAACAGATCCTTGCCGTCAAGATGCTCGAGGACTTCGCTGTAAAGCTCGTCAAAAACTTCAGGAGCCATCGCCTGATTGATCTTGCCCCAGGCAATGTTCTCAAAAGACGGCTTCTGATGAACAAAGTACTTGTCCTTCGGTGAGCGGCCTGTGAATTTGCCTGTGTCGATCATCATGGTGCCATTCTCAGAAACAGCACCTTCTGCATTGCTACTTTCCAATGCGAACAACTCGTCATAACCGAGATTGTGGCGAACTGTGCCGACGTTCTTCAGTCCGAGATCCTGGGCGGTAAGGTTTGACATGGTGAGACTCCCCTGGGGTTTGTGAAAGAGTGACTCTTTCACCTATGTATTCCTGATTCTTACGTTTAAAAAAGAAGAGGCTTGTCACTGAAACCTCTCAGGACAAGCCAGACATTAGTATTCTTTTCAGTCGCTGCGTTCGCGACCACTGAGATTAAATTCAAGACGGCTTTGTCTGAAAATCAACGGGTTCATTATTGACTGAATACCGACTGCAGAGGCTAGGGTTATGGCCTTCATCAAAAGGCCGCGAATGCGGCACCTTATCAAATTTAGTGAGAATAAAAAAGAGTTTTTTTGGCTAAAAAGAGAAGGTGTACTATCTATGCTGTTTTACTTGGATTAATTCCACTATCTAGTGCGCTCGAACTTGCAGGTAAGCGACAATTTGCCAGAGCTGTTGTTCCGTTAAATGCATCCCCCAGGCGGGCATAACAGAACCTTGCGAACGAAACGGCTCGATCGATTTGCCGACTTCGATGCGCCAGTAAAGGTAGGCAGGGTCCATGCGTTGATAATGTGCAGCGGTGAAATCAGGAGCGGGCGGTTCAAAGAAGGCCGCTCGGTCGGAGCGCCCTTCGCCGGGTTTGCCATGACAAGAGGCGCATTTATTCATAAAGAGTGCTTCGCCACGACTCAATAGTGTCTTATCCTTGAGGATGCCATCGGGCATGGTACGAGCGGGGTAATCAACGCTCTCTTCAGCACAGCCGCCAATGGCAAAAACTATCAGCAGAACAAATAACAATAAGACGTACTGTTTTATGGTTCTCTCTCTCAACGCTTACTCCTGATCCTTTTCTTCGTACTGAATCCCCCAGCTGCCTAGTTCTTCGAGTACTTTTTCAACGACTTGCTCGACGGTCTGCTCCACAGTTACCGTTAACTCGGTACCCATTTCAATGCATTCGGGCTGGACGCCCCAGACAACCAGGTTGCACGGAGCGTGGCCCTGGAACTCGGCAACGGCGAGCAGATCCTGCAGCCCCATCTGATGTACTGAGAGCTTACTGGCAAACGCACGTGGGACCTCTTCACCTTCGAGGCGGAAGATGCCACCGGGTTCTGCACGCATATCGAGGGCGTCAATAATCAGAAGGGAGTCAAGCTCTTCAAGCTCGGGCAGCAGATCAAGGCCCAGGGTGCCGCCGTCAATCAGCTTCACCTGGCCCTGAAAATGGTAACGGGATGAAAGTGTAGTGACCACTTTCACCCCGAAACCGTCATCAGTCATGATCGTATTGCCCAGTCCAAGGACCAGAATTGACATTAAAGATCCTCCGGTTCGATGTAACGATAACCACTAAAGATGCCACTCATGGTGCCATTGCGCATTTTTACGTCCATCAGCCAGCCGCTGTAGACGTGGTTGATGATGAAGCCGGCCAGCAGCCACATGACACCATGGTGCAGAAGGCGTAGCCACTGGTTGCCTACCAACACATTGATCCCGCCGAGAAGACCATTCCAGAAGCCACCCGGGTCAAACTGACCGTACATGGCGAATCCTGAGATAATCTGGAAAATGAAGAGCGCGAAAATACCGAGATAGGCTGTTGCCGCGACCGGGTTATGGCCAACTTCGTAGGTGATCTTCTTGCCGGTGAAGGTGTAGTACCGAAACATCTTGATAAAGTTGCGCCGTCCCTCGGCTGTTATCCAGGGGATAAACGCCCTCCAGGACGCGTGGTGGTTGCCGAGGAACATCCAGACGATACGCGCAGCCACCGACACCGTGAAGAGGTAGGCGAAAGCGAAGTGCAAAAACCGCATCCAGCCCATAACGAACATCGATGTCTCCGGGGCCGTTATGAACGGGCTGCCGATAAAGAAGCCGGTGATCGACAACATGATCATGGAGAGCACGTTGATCCAGTGGCAGATGCGAACCGGCAATTCCCATACGTAATAAATTTTCAGCATGGTGTGCGCCTCCTTCCTTTAGAGGGCTCGAACCTTGACGATCTCTGTTCCTTTGCCATCCATAACGTGTACGGCACAGGCCAGGCAGGGATCGAAAGAGTGGATGGTTCGCAAGATTTCCAACGGCTTCTCCGGATCAGCAATCGGAGTGCCGATCAGGGCCGACTCGTAGGGCCCCATCTGACCGGCAGCATCACGAGGGCCTGCGTTCCAGGTCGAGGGTACCACCGCCTGGTAATTGGCGATCTTCTGGTTCTCGATGCGGATAAAGTGACCGAGGGCCCCGCGAGGTGCTTCGTGGTAACCAAAGCCTTGTGCTTCCTTCGGCCAGGTCGCCGGATCCCACTTCTCCTTGTTGAAGGTATCAAGGATGCCCCGGCCCATGTTGTCGGCCAGTTGATCAAGCCAGAGTTCGTTTTTCTGGGCGAGCAGCAGACAGTCGACCCCGCGAGCGGCGGTACGGCCGAGGGTTGAAAAGAGCGCTGAAGCCGGAGCGCCGAGAGTTTTAAGGACAAAGTTGACTGTGTCGACAACCTCAGTTACACCGGATGCATAAGCGACCAGGATGCGTGCCAGAGGGCCGACCTCCATGGGCTGATCCATGTAGCGTGGCGACTTGACCCAGGAGTACTTGTTATCCGTGTCGAGGAAGTCGTAAGGTGGTTTCGGGCCGGTGTAGTTATGGCTGGTCTCACCCTTGTAGGGGTGCAACCCTTTGTCGTCGCCCGAAGAGTAGTTGTACCAGGAGTGGGTGACATATTCGGTGATCTTCTTCTCGTCCATCTCCATGACATTAGCCAGATCTTTACCCATGATAACGCCACGTGGGAAGAAGAGGCTGCCGGTGCCAGGGCTGTTGTCCATCGGGAAGTCACCGAAGGACATGTAGTTGCCAACACCACCGCCGATACCGGCCCAGTCGAGATAGGCTGGAGCGACTGCCAATAGATCCGGGATGTAGACCTGCTCGACAAAAGCACGGGCTTTGCGCAGCAGCTTTCGAATGTAGGCGAGTTTATCAGCGTTGATGGCGTTCTGGCTGTCTGGATCAACAGGTATCGCCATACCGCCGACCAGGAAAGTCTGCGGATGCGGATTTTTAGAACCAAGAATGGCGTGAATCTTGATGACATCTTTTTGCCACTCGAGTGCTTCGAGATAATGAGCAACGGCCATCAGGTTCGCTTCGGGTGGCAGCTTGTAAGCGCTATGTCCCCAGTAAGCGTTCTGGAAAGGACCAAGGCGGCCGGTTCCGGCAAAGGCCGCCAGCTTTTCCTTGATACCCTTGAAGTAGGTGGCGCTTGATTTCGGCCAGTTGGAGATCGACTGGGCGAATTTGGCCGTGGCGACCGGGTCAGCGTCTAGGGCGCTGGTGATATCGACCCAGTCAAGCGCATGCAGGTGATAGAAGTGAATCACGTGATCCTGCACGTTCTGGATACCCATGATCAGGTTACGGATCAGGCGGGCATTGTCCGGGATCTGAATGTTCAGCGCATCTTCCACGGCACGGATGCTGGCCATGGAATGAACCGTAGTGCAGACACCGCAGAAGCGCTGGGTGAAATGATGCGCATCACGGGGATCACGCCCCTTGAGAATCGTCTCGATGCCACGGAAGGCCGTGGAGGAGCTCCAGGCGTCAACAATCTTGCCACCATCGATCTGTGCTTCGATGCGCAGGTGACCCTCAATACGGGTAATCGGATCAACGGCAATTCTTTTAGCCATCGTTTAGTCCTCCTTTACGACCTTGTCTTCTTCCATAGCGTCGCCCTTGCGGAAGCAGCTTGCAACCCCATGGACACCGAAAGCCACTGCGGTGGCCGCCGCCAGACCGATACCAATCTTGTCGGCCGTATCCTCAATTCCAAAACCGGGGACCTTGGGCAGGCGCCGGTAGAAGGGACTCATGGTGTCCCAGAAACCAGGTTCCGAACAACCGATGCAGCCGTGACCGGCCATAACCGGCCAGGAGGTGCCTTCGTTGTAGCGAACGGTTGGGCAATTGTGAAAAGTTTCAGGGCCTTTGCAGCCAAGCTTGTAGAGGCAATGACCCTGTCGGTGCGCTGCATCGCCAAAAGACTCTGCATATTGACCGGCGTCGAAATGGCCGCGCCGCTCACAGTTGTCATGAATGCGCTTGCCATAAGCGAACTTCGGGCGACCGAGACGATCAACCGCCGGCAGTTTACCAAAGGTCATAAAGTGGACGATGGTCGCGGTCAGGTTTGTTGCGTTGACGGGGCAGCCGGGTAGATTGATGATTGCCGCACCCGGCATCAGGCTACTCACTGAAACGGCGTTGGTCGGGTTCGGAGCTGCAGCAGGGATGCCGCCGAAGGAGGAACATGAACCGACACAGATGGTGGCTGCGGCATTCTGTACCAGTTTTTTGCAATCGACCATGGCGCTCTCGCCACCGATAGTACAATAGGCGCCATCGGCTCCGGTGGGGATAGAGCCTTCAACGATCAGAATATACTGACCCTTGTACTTCTCCATGGCCTGATGCTTGGCTTCTTCAGCCTGGTGTCCAGAGGCCGCCATCACGACATCCGCGTATTCTAGAGAGATCAGATCGAGAATCAACTCTCCGGCGGTGGGCTGATTGCCACGCAGGAAAGCTTCCGAATCACCGGAGCAACTCTGGTATTCCACCCAGATGACAGGCGGCCGCTTGTCTTCAACGGCTTGCGCGACGGTAGGAATAAAGCTCATCGGCAAAGCCAGGGCAGCAGTGGTCGCCGTGCAGAACTTGATAAAGTCGCGACGATTGATCCCGCGAGCGTCCACGCGCTGGAGGAGCTCCTCAGGGATCGGAGAGGTGTTGACATCCAAGTCAGTTTTCATTGTCCGACCTCCTTCACAGTTTTTAATCAAACGGTCAAGTGTAACAATTTCAATATATTAAAAAGATGATTTGAGATAGTTTTGAGAAGACACCTTGCCTTTGATAATATTTAAAACAGCGTTTTGTCAAGTAAAAATAAATTGCTCGCAACTCTTCTATGCCTCACAAGTAACAGGTTAACTATGTGTTGTTAAATATATCTCACATATCGCAGAAAGCCAGAAGTCATCATTTTATTTAAGCCCCGGGTAGATTACTGGCTGGTATAATGCTTAAGGTAGCAGCAGGTCACTCGTCACTAAACCGGAACGATGGGAACAATTGATGAACAAAGGCTATCGACTGCTCGAACCCACTGCAGACATGGGTATCGAAGCTGAAACCGATGGCAGTGGTTAAGGGATAAAGATCGACACAAGGAAATCAAACCCAAAGGAGTAAGTCTATGAAGGTTTTCCTTACAGGTGGGACAGGTTTTGTTGGCGGTGAAGTTTTGCGACAGATGGCAGCGGCGGGCCATAGCGTGCGAGCCTTGGTGCGAGAGGGTTCCGAAGACAAATTGTCAGTGACTGAGGGGGTTGAAGTCCACCATGGGGATATTACCGATGCTGCCAGCCTGATCGGTGCCCTTGAGGGTTGTGACGCGGTGATTCACCTGGTCGGAATTATTAGAGAGTTTCCGGGTCGTGGCGTCACCTTTAAAAAAATGCACGTTGAGGGCACCGAAAATGTACTAGAGGCCGCTGAAGAACAAGGTGTTAGCCGTTACCTGCACATGAGTTCAAACGGCACCCGTGAACGCAGCAATACAGGCTATCACCGCACCAAGTGGCAAGCTGAGGAGTCTGTTCGTAACAGCAATCTTGAATGGACCATCTTTCGCCCGTCGCTGATTTTTGCCCAAGGGAGTGAATTCGTTCATATGCTCTCAGAGGTTATCCGCAGACTGCCTGTTGTGCCGGTGATCGGTGATGGACAATACCGCATGCAGCCGGTGGCACTGAAACAGGTGGCGGCAACTTTTGTTAAGGCTTTGCAGATGCCAGAAACGATCGGCAAGACCTATCATCAGGGCGGCGGCGAAAGTTACACTTACGACGAAATCCTTGACCTGACTTCGCAGGCCATGGGCAAGGGCCTCGCAACTAAAATTCACCAGCCGCTCTTTCTAATCAAACCGATGATCAAGGTGATGCAGAGCAGTAAGCATTTTCCCATTACCAGCGACCAACTCACCATGCTTGTCGAAGGAAACGTCTGTGACCCTGAAGAATGGCAGGAGGCTTTCGGACTGAAAGCGACGAGTTACGCCGAGGGAATTGGTGAATGTTTCCAGACCAGTCGTTAACATGTTGTGCATAACCGGGCAGGAATTATCTTACCCGGCGACGGCGTAACTTTGACCTTGTCGACAGACTGGTGTAGAATTTCTCCATCTTAGTATGCAACTTTGGGGAGCTTTTGATGGAAACGAATTCAGGGGCAAAGCAAGACGGAAATCCAAGAAAATCCATGAAGGCGGAGCTGCGTGTTTACTATGGGCCCTCGCAAAAAATGGTGCTTTACGGTTTTAGTGTCGATATGAGCAGCGGCGGGCTTTTCCTCCAAACGGAAACCCCCTTTTCTGTAGATGAAAAAGTTATGCTCAGCTTCACGTTGCCGGATGCTGACAAAATCGTAAACTGTGGCGCAAAGGTTGCTTGGGTCAACCTGAAAGACGAGCCGAGTAAACCCGATCTTCCCGCTGGTGTTGGTCTCCAGTTTTTAGATCTTTCCACAGAATACCTGCTATCTATTCAGAGTCTCTTAAAGCATGATGGGGTAGAGTCTATCAGCGAGCCGGAAAAATAGTTTGAGAGATCCCTGTCATCGTTTCCTGTAAGTCAGGATTCTTCTTCTAATCTCATCCTGCACAAATGTGCTTTTACAGCCTTTTAAGCTGTTGTTTGAGTACCCTCAATTTGTCAGTCAATTCTTAATTGTAGCGCCTTGGCCCGTAACTTTTGAAAGAGAGAATTGTTATGAAACGAATAGTGGCATTAACTTGTATTGTTATATTGTTAGTGATCACTGGGTGTGCGACGACAGCTGGAAACTCCAAAGCCGAAAAACGCCAGGCGGTCCTTAATATGAAAAATGATGTATTATCCGACCTCTACAAAATTAAGCCCGACGTTAAGTCTCAACTCTCGAACGCTCCTGGTTATGCTGTCTTCAGTAATGCCAACATCTACATATTTTTTGCCAGCTTCGGTGGTGGCTACGGAGTTGTAAAGAACAACAGAACCGGTAATCACACTTATATGAAAATGGGAGAGGCTGGGCTGGGCTTGGGTCTTGGCGCGAAAGACTTTCGCGTCGTTTTCGTGTTCCACAACACGGACACGATGAACCGTTTTATAGAGCACGGATGGGCTTTCGGAGCCCAGGCCGATGCCGCGGCCAAGGCTAGCGAAAAAGGTGGCGCTGTCGGTGGTGAGATTACTGTTGACAATATGACCATCTACCAGTTAACGGAGACTGGTCTGGCTCTGCAGGCAACGATTAAAGGCACGAAATATTGGCAGGATGGTTCGCTCAATTAGCTTGAAATTCAACTAGAATAACCGCTTATACAACAAGGGCTGATCACTTGTGGTCAGCCCTTGTTAGTTGAAGTTATGCGATTACATGATCTTGAGTCACGTTGTTTGCAACCCCTCTAACTGTGAGGCCTCGCTTAATCAACCCTCAGTCGCCACTCGTAAACCCAGCGCAATCATCACTGTGCCAGTGACCCCATCAAAAACCTGGCTGACTCTCGGCCGTTGCAACCAGCGCTTGAGTTGCTTGACCATCAGGGCGAGCAGGCACTGCCAGATCATGGCAATGACAAAGTGCAAACCGGCAAGAAAAAGTGACTGCAGGAGTGCCGACTGGGCAGGGTTGATAAACTGGGGCAGAAAAGCCATGTAAAAGATGGCCGTCTTGGGATTGAGGATGTTGGAGAGGAAACCTTCCCGCAATGACCGCTGCACCAGAAAAGCACCCCCCGACGGGCTCTCGTTTGCAATCTCGAACCTTTCCTGTTTGAGAACCTTTCGCCAGCTACTGAGTCCTAACCAGATCAGGTAGCCGGCTCCTGCCATTTTTAAAAGGCTGAAGGCCCAGGCCGCCTGCAAGAGGATCACGGATATCCCCACCGCGGAGATGGTGGCGTGCAGAAAGAGGGCGGAGCAAATACCGAGGCTGCTCACCGCGCCATCTCGCCAACCGCCGCGCGCGGTGTTGCGAATCACCAGCATGGTATCTACGCCTGGCGTAATGGTTAGCAGAGTGATGGCAATCAGGTAGGTTGTCAGAGCAGCAATTCCCACGATAAGCCTTAACGCTAGAGGTTTGCGTCCTCGGGTTCCGAGGAGCTGAAGCTGTAAGATTTGACCACGTTTTGGTCATCGTAACGAATCACCAGATCGCGTGAAATATTGACACCATACTCACCATAAGTCCAGGTTCGTTCACCATTTTCGAGACCGGTCCGCCACGGCTCACCAAACATCTCTCGTACCTCTGCCATGGTGGTTTTCTCCACTTCTAGCTGGCGAACCTTGTAGAAAGGAAAAGCTTCCCCCACTGTGGGCATGCAGCCGGTAACTGGCAAGCTCATGGCAACGAGCAACATCAGGGTTGTTAGAGGGCTTAGAATGCGCATGTTTAACCTCCTTTAAGCTGGCTTATTTATAGACAAGGGAACTAACCAAACGGGTTAAAAACCATACTAATTGTTGTGATTTATGTTTTTGATCCCTCTGTTTTTTATACGATCTCAATCCTGTTTGCGCTGCCGATAAGCCTCAGCAATACCACCGCCGGAAGTCTCACGATAAATAGACGGCAAAGCCTTGCCAGTTTCTTTCATGACAAGCGTTATCTCGTCAAAAGTGATCTTGTGCTCACCGCCTGAAAGCAAAGCGAAGTGACAGCAGCTTAAAGCCCGGGTCGCTGCATGAGCATTACGTTCTATGCAGGGAATCTGCACCAGGCCATTGACTGGATCACAGGTCAGGCCAAGGTGATGTTCCAACCCCATCTCCGCAGCATATTCAATCTGACGCACCGTACCTCCATGCAACTGGGTCGCTGCCGCTGCGGCCATGGAACAAGCCGTCCCAACCTCGCCCTGGCATCCGACCTCCGCGCCCGAGATCGAGGCATTGTGTTTGACCAGGTTGCCAACCAGTCCGGCCGTTGCCAGCGCTCTTAGAATGTCTTGCCTGCTGCAATCGAGACTCTCGCTCAAGTATCGCAAAACCGCCGGCAAAACACCACTGCCACCACAGGTCGGCGCAGTGACGATAATACCACCGGAAGCGTTCTCTTCGGAGACAGCCAGGGCATAGGCCCAGAGCAGGCCATTGCGTTTAAAGTCGGGGCCGTAAAGTGAGGCTTTACGATGAAAGGCCTGGGCCTTGCGTGCCACTCCCAGGCCACCGGGAAGAACACCAACATGATTCAACCCCCGCTCGACAGACTCGGACATGACGTCCCAGACCCCATCGAGGAAAGGGTAGATGCCCTCACCCTCGCAGTCGACCACGTATTCCCAGCACGACTCTCCCGTTTCGGCAGAACGCCTCAGGATGGCTTCCATGCAATTCAGGGCATAAACGTCTTCGCTCGCGATCTCTTTACCTGCTTCCTGAAGTGCACCGCCGCCGACGCTGTAGACTTCCCACTTTTCTAGAACGCGGTCATCTTCTGCCAGAGCCTCAAAGTACATACCGTTGGGGTGAAAGGGCAGTTCAGTTTCGGGCTTCCAGAGGATCTCACAGGCACGGGGCGCAAAAACATCCTCCAGGGCCTTGTCGGTCAAGTGCCCTTTGCCGGTTGCGGCCAGGCTGCCGAAGAGCGTGACCTGGAATGACACCGCAGCGCTATGACGCGCAAGAAATTGCTCCGCAGCCTTACGCGGAGCCATGGTGTGACTACTGGATGGACCAGTGCCGATTCGATACAGCTCTTTGAGTGATTTCACGGTGGCATCTCCCTTGTCAGGGTTGCTTCAACCAATCTTCATTCGGCTCGGCGACAAAAGACATCTCTTCACCAAGAGTCGGGTGGCGAATCAACATCTCACGGGCATGCAAAGCAATTGCATCGTTCCCGAAAGCTTGCCTGGAGCCATAACGACGATCACCAAGAATGGGGAAGCCTCGATGACTAAACTGAACCCGAATCTGATGATGACGTCCTGTTTCCAGGGCGACTTCAACGAGGCTGACGCCATCAATAGTGTTGAGTCGCTTATAGCATAAACGCGCTTCTTTGCCGGCCGGAGCAGAGACCACTCGAGAATTGAACTCATCCCGTTCGAGCTGATCGATAAATTGCCCCTGAGGTGGAACCTCACCGGCAACCTGAACCCAATAGGTTTTACGTGGCCGGCGACTGCGGATTTCTTCGGAAAGCCGCGAAGCCGCCTTGGTGGTGCGGGCCAGAACCACCACGCCCGAAGCCGGGCGATCAAGGCGATGCACCAGGCCAAGAAAGACGTTGCCCGGCTTGTTGTATTTCTCTTTCAACCAGGCCTTGGCTTCTTCAAGCAGGGTGGTGCGTCCGGTCTGGTCGCCTTGCACCAGCTGGCCGGCAGGCTTGTTGACCACCAGCAGGTGATTGTCTTCGTAGATGATATTCATTCAGGTGCTACATCCTGAGTTGAGAGAGGAAGTAAAGATCAATTGCCAGAGCCTCAACAAAGAGAACAATCGCCAAAACGATGAAGAGGAGAGTTTTGCAACGCTCCCCTTTGTTCGCTTTGTAGCACCTGAAAAGCTCAGTAACCAGAAGAGCCAGGGTCACTACAGGGCTCAGTAAAAGAAGAATCAGCACCGTTCCCAAGGCCTCGTCGGTTTGATTCCAACCGCCGAGCATATCGTGAGAGGCCGCCACCAAGAGGAAAATCAAGCTTTGCGGCAAGACCATTGCGATAACGCGGGAAAAAGGCATCATGCTTGCGGAATGTAGTCTTCTCGTACCGGGGAAAACACCTCGATCGCCACTGAATCCTCGAGAGCCGTTGCTTTGTGTTCAACATCGCCTGCGATGCACCAGCTGTCACCTGGTTTAACCTGGTGGGTCTGATCACCGATCGTCAATGTGATCTCTCCGCTGACCAGATAACCGGTCTGTTCATGAGGATGGTTATGTTTGGGGAGATCGGCCCCCTGCTCCAGCCTGAATTCTGCCATCAGGGTTTTATCGCCATAGACCAGTGTCTTTTGCTGGATTTTTTCGAGGACATCTTTGTAATCGTTTTCGTTGCTTTTCTTGTACATGCGGGAAGCCTTTACTTCTACGTCATGTCATAATCCGGAGAGCCAAGTAAGGCACGATAAAAAAGGTGAAAATACAAATTTTGTAGAAAGCCATTCCAGCATAATGGATGGCATCAAATTGCTCTCTTTGAATATGGTAAAACTTGCTGTGCATCTTGTAGACCCAGTCGTGAGCAAAGGTGAGAAAAAGAAACCACCAAAGCAGAATGCCCATGTTGAGTAGCGCGCTCCATGCCAGGGTTCCCTTAAGCAGCTCTACGGTCATAGCAACCTCCTTTGCCTCAAGCGTTTGGCCAGCTCAGCGATATGCGCGGGGCCAACCTCACAACAGCCGCCGACAATTGTTGCACCCTGCTTGATCCAGCCATCCACGAAGTCTGCATAAGTTTTCGGTTCCAGGTTCGTGCGTTTCTGTAATAGCTCCACCGTTGCTCCCTGGTGAAGAAAATCTTTGGCGATTTCCACAAAGCCATTGGCGTAGGCGCCTATGGGGACGCTTCGGTTTGCCAGCAAGGGGATGGCCTGATCCACGGCTTCCGGTGCAGAACAATTGATCAGCAGAGCCGCTAGCTTGAACTCTGTGATCAAAGGGATTATCTCTGTGAGTGGTTCTCCCGAACGCAGCTTGGTACCATCCTTGTCATCAACAGTAACCGCCAACCAAACAGGCTTGTTAGCGGCCGTGGCACCCATTACTGCTCCACGCGCCTGCTCAACTGATGCCATGGTTTCACAGAGGATGATATCGACATAAGGCGCTTGCAGGCGGGCTATTTCAGCATAAAGTTCCGCAGCGTCATCTGCCGGTGGCGCAAGATCGGGGCGATAGGATCGTCCCGTTGGTCCCATCGATCCGGCCACCAGACCTGAACCATGCTCCTGCCGTGCAGAAACCGCGAGCTGACATGCCTGCTGGTGCAACTCCGCGAAACGATCCTCGACGCCAAAAGGTGCCAGGCGGTCACGATGGATCGCATAGCTGTTGGTGGTGGCAATCTCAGCCCCTGCCAGGAAGTAATCGCAATGTAACTCTTTAACCAGTTCCGGGTTATCGATTAAGAATCGGGTAGCCCAGAGCCCAGTCGGCTGCGTCTCTGAACGAGACATGAGTTCTTGGCCCAGGCCGCCAGGTAAAAGCGTGATTCGCATGTCGCTAACCAATCAAACTCACTAAATGGTCGTGTTCCCCTTGTTTAACCTTGAAACTTTTGGGGTACTTCTTAAGCAACTCGGCGAAGGTTTTACACTCGTAATTCGATTCATCAAAGGTTGGGTCGAGACGTTTTACAACCGGTCTGATGGCGGCTTTAACCACCCACTCGTCGCCGGTTTTTTTGGCGATCTGCTTGATCGCCTTGGAGAGTAGCTCAACAGGATCCTTGACCTTGATGACATCCGATTCCGCCTCTTCAGAAGTTTCCTCGCTCTGGCTCTCAACTACAAAGGTTTCATAATACTTGAAGTCGGAGCAACTGTTGGCCCAGTGCTGATTGGTTGAAGATTTACAACCGATGCCGATCAAGTCTTTGCCGGCCGCCTTAATTTTTTGCGCCAGGGGGATAAAATCGCTGTCACCACCGATTACGATGATTGCGTCGATATGCGGGAACCTGAGAACATCTTCGATGGCATCCAGAGACAACTTGATATCGGCGCCGTTCTTGGCGGAGGCACCCGGAGGGAAAATCTGCACCAATTCTACGGCACACTTAAGCAGCGCATGGCGGTATTTAGCGAACCATTGCCAATTGCAATAAGCCTTGTTGATCGCCACGTTGCCGTAAGTGGTGGCAAAATCATAGAGAGCCTGCACGTCAAGGAGAGACTCTTGCTGCTTGCTCCGGTTCTGTGTGCGGCCATAGCTACCGCTGCCATTCGCCGAGTCGTACAGGCTGGCGTGGATATTTTCAAAATCCCAGTAAACCGCGACTGTTTCTTTTCCCATCTTTCCCTCCCATTTCACACTGTTAACTGCTTCAGAGCCTAGCAGCCTGTAGGACTCTCTGGACTGAAGCGAAAATTTGACTATTTGAGAACAGATTTTGGCTCTTTTGAGAGTAATAGCCGTAGCTATTGGTCGAAAAGGAGCCGAAATATGGGCCAAACAGGCGGATTTGCAGCCAGTTCATGGTTAGTCCGACGGGTTGCTAGATGTAAGTTTTATTGTGCCTCGTTTGAAAGAAGATTCTCCAAGGGAACCTTAATGATTCTGTTCTTTTTATCATCATAGCAGATACAACTGTGATTACCTTAATCTTTTGGCGGCAATACCGTTTGTCGAATAGCCTTTTTCGTCTTAGAATTAGTAAGTTCACCTCGGAGGAACATGACCATAAGAAAAAGTGTTTTCTTTCTCCCTTCCGTGTCTCAGAGGTGAAAGTTTTTGTTGCGATCTTTATTATTCATTTGCATGGTAAAAAGGTCTAGACTGAAAGTCCAAACCATCACAACTCCGCAAGGATTCTCAATGCGCCGCTTCGCCAACATTTATATTGTTCTCTTCCTGATTGATGCCGGTCTCTCACTTATAGACGAGTTCCTCCAGGCCTCCTCTTCACCTCTTGCGTTTCTTACCGAGATACGCTTTTTTGTCGCCTCTGTAGTGATCACCCTCTCCATGGTTCTCTATGCTTGCCTCGGTATCGACCGAAGGCTGCCAAAACGGGTCTTTCTGCCCTTAAACCTGTTTGCTTCCTGGAGCGCTCTGGCCATGTGGCCACTCTCGGGGTTTGTCGCCCGTGAAGCTTTCGGACTGACGGCGGCGATCAGCCAGTTTGTGATCGGCACGATTGCTATCATTCTGCTGCGTGGTCTCGGTGGCCGAAACCTGCTGACAGAAGAGCAATTTCAGGCCCCGCTGTTCAGCATGCGCAACACCCTCGGCTTTACCGCCGTCAACCTGCTACTCGCTCCTTTTCTCCTGATTTATACGGGTCTGGCCATAACCAGCTATTACCTTGAAGAGCAGACCGCTGGTTTTCTACGGCTCAGTCCGGTCGGTATTCACATGACCGAGCGTAGCTATCATCTTGCCCGGAAGGAGATCCGTCTGGCGGGGATGATGCACATCGGCAAAGAGGATTACTACCAAGCCCTGGCTAAATCGATACCGACGGTAGGGACCATCATCCTTGCTGAAGGTGTGACCGACCAGGATCGTTTACTCGAGAGCCAGTTTAATTACAGCAAACTGGCCGGGCTTATCGGCTTGACCTCTCAAGACAAGATGAGGCTCAACGGTAATGCTGTGAAACTGGACGGCCTTGGTGTAGCCGGGGAGGTGATCCGCGAACCGGGCAAGCCGGATATCGCCAACGCGGATATCGACCTCAACCGCTTTGAACCGAAAACCATCGAATTTCTCAACGCTCTCGGCCGTAGCTTGTTTGGTGACAAACCTCTCGCAGAGGGACTTGTCGATTATAACCTGTGGATCGAGGAAAATATGACGGAGGAGGGAATCGCCGGGGTTATGGTCGACATTCTTGATAAACGCAACGATGCGGTTATTGCAGGCATGGTTCAGACTTTAAAACGTTACGACACCATCATTATCCCCTGGGGGGCAATGCATATGCCGGCGATCGAGGCAGCCGTTCTGGAGCAGGGGTTTGCTCCTGGTAAGGCGCAGGAACGTTTGAGCCTCGATTTCCGTACGATTCCTTATGGGGCTTTGTGGCAGAAGTGGGCTGAGCAGACGAGCGATAATCTTTAGCCCAAGCTTTATATTAGCCGCAGATAAAATCTGATGTACGCAGATAAAACCTTTAGAAAAAAGTTAAACTTTAGAGTTTTTCATCCGATCTTATCAGCCTTTATCTGCGGCCAATGAGTGCCTTTGCCCCCTGTCTTTAGGTCTTACCTCTCGGTATAACTCTTAAACCGCTTCAGTCGAAAATAAGTCTCCCGCTCACGTTCCGCCAGGTACTGACTCATAGCGTGGATATCAAGACGTAGCTCCGGTGCAACGCGTTCTTCGAGGATACGGATACGCCGGGTCAAGCGCACCAATTCTTCAGCTAATCGCCTGAACTTGCCTTCAAAGTTTGCCAACGACAGCATCTCCTCGACAATCCCTTCAAATTCATGAATCGCCTCGTCGAGCCAGGGGGAGCTGCCGTACATATCATAGGGTCGTTCATCGAAAGTACGCGCCACGGTTTCGTGCATGGTCAGGTCGCGAAAGCGCAAGCCGAGAAGGTTGCCCTCGGCCACCTCAACAGCAATCTTGCGGCGACTGATTGCAGAGAGAGCATCGATCGCCATCGGACCTTCACGGGCCTTGCTGACATGCAATGCAGCGATGGCCCGGGCATAAGCCTGGCTGACCTCTTCACGGGATTGCATCAACGGCTTGGTGATCTTGAGGAACTCCTTGATCAACGCCTGACGCCGGCCTTTAAGAATGGTTGTGCAGTTGAGCACTGCGTGCATGCGATCTTTTAGCAGCAGCAGATTGGTGCGGGTCGGCTGAATCATCGCGTCACCCCCTTGAAAGCATCAAGCAGAGTCTGCGCTGTATCGAGAGTCTCGTCAATGGTGCGACGCACTTTGCCCTGGTGGACAAAGTCGGCCTCAAAGAGATCCGCGAAATCGAGCAGTTTGCGATCTTCTGCCAGCATGCCGTCGCGACCCACCACGGCTTCGAGGCGACGCAGGTCGAAACCCTTGGCGTAGGTGCGATAGAGCTGGTTAGACAGGTCACGATGGTCAGCACGGGTCTGCCCTTTGCCGATGCCTTGCTGCATCAGGCGCGACAAGCTCGGCAGCACATCGATCGGTGGGTAAATCCCTTTCTGATGCAGCTCGCGGGAGAGCACCAACTGGCCTTCAGTGATGTAGCCGGTGAGGTCGGGGATCGGGTGGCTGATATCGTCTTCCGGCATGGTCACAGTGGGCAGCATGGTGACGGAGCCCTTGCGTCCATGAATGCGACCGGCGCGCTCGTAAAGGGAGGCCAGGTCAGAATACATATGACCGGGATAACCACGCCGACCGGGCAGCTCTTCACGGGCAGTCGAAATCTCGCGCAGAGCATCACAGTAATTGGTCATATCGGTGATGATAACCAGCACGTCCATCTCTTGGCGAAAAGCCAAATCCTCTGCAACGGTCAACGCAAGACGTGGCGCCAGCAGACGTTCCACCACAGGAGCGTCGGCCAGGTTGACGAAGGCGACAAATCGGCTCTGCATATGCTCAAGGGTCTGACGGTAAAACTGATACTCGAAGTGAGTCAGGCCGAGGGCGACAAAGACCAACACGAAGGGGCCGCCATCGGGGAGGCGAGCCTGATGCAGCAGCTGTTCCGTCATCTCCCGAGCGGGCAGACCGGCGCAGGTGAAAATTGGCAATTTTTGACCTTTGACCAGTGTATTCAGACCGTCGATGGTTGAGAAACCGGTCTCGATAAATTCTTCCGGGTGAGCCCGCGCTACCGGGTTGATCGGTGCGCCGATGACCGGCTGACGAAATTCCGGGATGAACATGGGCAGATCGTCAATCGGCCGGAAAGAGCCGTCGAATACACGGCCCAGCACACCGGCGCCGAGGGGGGCACGCATCACCGCATCGCTGAAGCTGACGCTGGTCCGCCTGGCATCTAATCCCTGGGTGCCGCCAAAGACCTGGACCAGAACCTGATCGCCAAAGATCTTCAGCACCTCACCCGTAAGAGCTCTGCCGTCAGGCGCATCAATCCTTACCAGTTCTCCAAGCCGGGCGGCAAAGACCTTTTCCAGAAACAGCAGCGGTCCGCGGATAGCGCTGACCGAACGATATTGATGCTCAGCGAGGCGCATCGGCAGCCTCCTTGAGCAGGTCATCGAGCAGGGCTCCATCATCCAGGGCGGCAGAGAGTTGGTCATGTTCAGCAACCAGCCTGGTGATGCTCTCAATCGTGCTCTTTGGAGCGGCAAAAGCGTCTTCGGTGAAACTGTTCTGGCAGAGAAAGTCGAGACGGATCTTTTCGGCGGTGCGCATCAACAGGCGATCGCCATCCTGCAATCCTTCCATGCCAACCACTTCCGCCACCTCGCGCAGGGCTTCTTCGCGCTGTAAAATATCGCGACAGCGTGCCTGCAACTTGGCCCACTCACCATGCTCTTCAACAAAATGAGCCATGGCTGTGTCGCTGTAGAGGGAAAAGCTTTGGGTCCAGTTGATTGCTGGAAAGTGGCGGCGATGCGCAAGCTGCGTATCGAGCATGTAGAGGGCGCCAGAAACACGCAGGCACGCCTGGGTGACCGGCTCGGCAAAGTCGCCCCCCGGCGGCGAAACCGCCAGAATCATGCTCAGCGAACCCTGCCCACCGGAAAGGGTTTTTACCACCCCGGCCCTCTCGATAAAACCTGAAAGACGCGAACCGAGATAGGTCGGGTAACCATCTTCTCCGGGCATTTCTTCAAGCGCCGAGGAAATTTCACGCAAGGCTTCTGCCCAACGCGACAGGCTGTCGGCGAGGAACAGGACATCGAGCCCCATATCGCGATAATACTCTGCCATGGTCACGGCGGTAAAGATAGAGGACTCACGGGCGGCAACCGGCATATTGGAGGTGTTGGCGACGATGATGGTGCGCTCCTTGAGCGGTCGTTTGCTGCGAGGATCCTCAAGCTCGCTGAACTCGTCGAGCAGTCCGGCCATTTCGTTGCCACGTTCACCGCAGCCGACATAAACCACCACGTCGACATCGGCAAACTTGGCAATCGTTTGCTCAAGCACGGTCTTGCCGGTGCCGAAACCACCGGGCACCATGGCGACTCCTCCCTTCAGCAAGGGGAAGAGGAAATCAAGACAGCGCTGGCCGGTCACCAGCGGCCTGGTTGGCGGTAGTTTTCTCTGATAAGGCCGCGCCTTGCGCACCGGCCAACTATGCCAGCCGTACAAGGGTTGCTTGTCTGCAAGAGTGGCGACAGGGTTTTCGAGAGTCAGATTGCCCTCTTCAATTTGCTGCAGGGTGCCGTCCTTAGACATTAACAACAGGTGCTCGATGTGGCCTTCGTGGACCTTGGCAAAAGCCTCTCCCGAATGCAGGTGATCGCCTGGTTTTCTGCTTGTGGTGACTGGCCAGGTTTTTTTGCGATCAAGCGGAAAAGGGTTTTGGCCGCTGCTGACAAAGTCGCCGCTGTTCTCCAGCAGAAGCGGTAGCGGACGCTGCAAGCCATCGAAGACACCTCCGAGCAGGCCAGGTCCGAGGGCCACGGTCAGCGGCTCCCCGGCTGTTGTCACCGGCTCACCGATACCGAGACCGCGGTTCTCTTCAAAGACCTGTACCGTGGCAATCTTGTCAACAAGACGTACCACTTCCCCGGTCAGGCGACTTGTGCCGACAAAGACACGGTCACCGATCTTCAGATCTGCAAGATCGACACAGACTGTGGCGCCGCTGATGCTGGTGACAGTACCGTTCATCGCTGCAACCTCACATAATAACCGAGGGCTCTCTGCACCAGGCGCTGCAGTTCGTCGCTCGGCGGTGTGCGTCTGTCGGCAGGAGCCGGCAGGGTGACCAGAACCCCGGGCCAACGATCGGTCAAATCCCTAAGCCTGATCGGGTCAAGCGTTTCAAGCAGGCGGCTATCGGCGGCAATTACACCGACCTCTGGATCGGTGCAAGCCTGCTGGATTGTCTGCCAAGCTTCTTCAGGGATAAGCGTCTGCTGCCGAACACCGGTAAGGGCAAAGCCGGGGCCGCTTTCGGCACAGGTCAGAAAGAGAATTTCTTTCATAGCAGCAGAACCTCCTCAAGCAAGGAGTCCCGATCATCGGACAAGGTCTTGCGTAACAATTGGTTGTGCACGGCAAGCTCGGCTCGCCAGAGGTATTCGATGATCACCGCCAGTCCGAGTGGGTCGCGACCTAAACGTCGGAGCAGGCTTGTCAAACCGTTTAAGAAGGCTTGTTCCATAGCGATTGTGACTCCGCCATCCATTTTTCTGTTCCTCAAGGACTCTCCTGTCAGGCGTTCCGCCAGACCGGTAAGTCGCTCGCTGTCGTGCCTGGCCCAGATTCTCTGCAGGTCGTTTCGGTCGAGGTTTCCTCCTCCCGTCAAGGTCGGCGGTTGCTTGACTTGCCATCTCCAGAGCCTGCTCAGCATCAGGCAGTTGCGCATGTCGATCAGGTAGCCTAAGGTTATTTTAAGAGGAACATCCCTGCTTCTCTTAAGTGCGTCGACAAGCATGCCGTCAGTGAGTTGCTTTTCCACACCACCGGGGCCTTGCTCTCTGTAAGATGTAGCCAAACCGACGGCAAACGGGTAGTCACTGACCAGAGCAGTTTCCAGCTGTGCAATCAAGGCCTGGTTTTCGTCACAGTTCGCAAGCAGCTGTCGCAAGGGTTTCGCCAGCAGGGAATTGTTTGTGATGGATCCCGGCAGCTCTCCTGCGAGGAGGTATCTTAGTTGTAGAGTCAGGTTGCGCATGGCGAGTATTTCAAAGAAGGGCTCAAGCCGACGACGCAAACGCTTGTTAAGGCGTTGGTAAACCCAGACGGTCGCCTCAGTCGCTTCTGCCGCGACAGGATCAAGCAGATCGATCCCGGCACGTCGACTGCGCAAGCGAGCCAATAGCGCTTCCGATGGCAGCTCTGCAGGTTTTGTCGAATCAAGCAGTTTCATCTTCATCCACCAATCGACGCAACTCACTCACCAGTTTCGGTAGCAGGTCGGGCCAGGCCCTGCGCAAGCGGCAGGGAAGTGAATTGTCGACCTTCACGCCGCTGCTACTCGTAGCAACCAGACCGCCGACAATGGCATCATCAATCTCAATTTCGGACGCCGGGAAATCCCGCACCGCTAAAGCCTGACTCGCGAGAGATACCGTGATCTTGCACCACTCGGTAGACGGCAGTTCGGCACATAACGCCTGCCATAGCGCCTCACGATTCTTTTCTGCCAGCTCTGTCAGTAATTGCGCTGCCAGACCTTGCAGGCGTTCGTCGAGGAGAGCTTCGGCATGCAGACGGCTTGCCATGGCTTGCATCCGGGAATCAGCAAGCAGGCTGTTGCCTCGCCGTGAGACTTCAGCTTGAAGCTGCCGTTCGGCTTCAAGTCGCAGCTGCTCCTGCTCTTCTTTGAGCTCTTGGCGTCGCTTAGCGACCTTCTCCTCGGCAGCTTGCCAGAAGGCGCGAACCTGTTCCTCGCCCTCGCGTTGCAGGGCTATCTTCAGCTCTGATGCACCCATTGTCTTACTACATGAGCAGAATCATGGCTGCGACAACAAAGCCGAGGATAACCATGGTTTCCGGAATGGCGACGAGGATGATGATGACCCCTGTCAGTTCCGGTTTCTCAGCCAGGGTGCCGGCACCAGCGGCACCGATACGCGACTGGGCCCAGGCGGTTGCGATGGCTGGCAGACCGATCGCCAGCGCGGCGGCAAATGCAATCCAGACTTTTTCCATAAGACGTCTCCTTCCGGGTTCTCAGTTACGGGGAGCGTTTCTGCCAGGGATCGAAGCGACGACCTCCCAAGTCGAGAAACTTGCTGAAGAACTCCACGTAATGCAGACGTAAAGAGTGAACCGTTGGAGCGAACACTCCCAGCAACAGGTTGAATGCGTGCAGGATGCCGGCGACCAGAATGCCGGCCATGACATCACCGGTCATGCCCCCCAGGCGGTTGGCGACCATAGCCAAGAGCACGGAGCTGAAACCGATCGCCATGATACGAATGTACGAGATGATATTGCCCATGGTTTTCAGTAGCTCAAGTGGCGCAAGCAGACCCTCGGCTGCAACCAATACCGGCATAAGGATACCAACACCGATCAGAAGCGGGCCGGTCTTCAGCCACGACTGGGGATAGAAGTAGCCAACCACGGCCAGAACCAGGAGCAGTGTAGATAGCAGGGTCGCAAACTTGACAAGCGCCAGGCGGGGTTTGTGGCGGCGCAGGTCGGCCAGGGCGCCGAGAATTATGCCAAGCAGGACATGCACAACGCCCACGGTCAGGGCAAAAACGGTCATTGGCAAGACCGCTTTGCCGCGATCAAACCAGAGAGGATGCAAGCCCAGCCAGGTTTCGCCGAGATCGCCGAAGAGTTCACCGTAAAGGACACCGAAAAAGAGAGTGTAGAGTGCGGCCACACCGAGGATCTTGCCGAGATCGCTGGCCAAGTGGTGCGGTTGGTAATGTTTGGCCAGAAAAAGAGCAATTAACAGCAGGATCATACCGTAACCGATGTCACCAAGGATCATACCGAAGAAGACCGGGAAGAAGAGGCCGATCAATGGGGTTGGGTCGTAAGAGGAGTACTTAGGCAAAGGGAGCAGGCGGGAAAACACTTCAAATGGTGCAAAGTAACCAGGGTTGCGCAGGATGACCGGAACCTGCTCGATCTCCTCATCGAGAATGGCCTGCTGTTCAAGCACCACCCGACCAGTAAATGCCTGGTTGAGGTCATTGTGCAGGTCGGAGACCTCGTTTTCGGCCATCCAACCCTGAATAATGAAACAGAGTCGGGTCGTATAAGCTGTTGCTGTCGCGCGGTACAGGGTCAGGCGTTCAGCCAGCCAGTTCAGGGCGCGTCGATAGATCGGTCGCCATTGCACATCCAGATCGCGCAGTTCAGCTTCGAGTCCTTTTGCGTTTGCCAGGAGTAAATCGAGACGGTCATGCAGGGCGAGGATGCGTTTAGATAGAGGAAGATCAGCTAACTCTTCGGGAAGAGAAAGCTCAGGCACACGCTCATCGGTGAGGACTTGGCGTAAAGGTCCGGAGGTCTCGCAATCGGTGGCGATTAGTCCTACCAGTGAACCGTCGGCCGTTGTGGCGCTGCTGATGTGGCAACGGCCTTGAGTGAGCTTTTGTAATAAACCTTCAAGGGCCTGCAGTTGGCGGGCATCGCGGATGGTGACACCGAAAATTTCCAGGTTTGAATCCTCAGGCAGGTCACTTAAGAGTGGCTCCAGGGCTTGCCAGAAGGCCAGATCGCGTTGCAGATCATCGATTTCATTTTGACAGTCAGTGAGCTGGCGCACCATCTCACGGGCGATTTCAAGATGCTTGTCAACCAGTTCATCGAGAAGATCCATAACCGGTAGAGGTTGGAGCGGTGGGAGGTCTGCGGAGGCTTCAGGCAGAAGAGCAAGAAGTTGGGTGATGCGTTCAAAGAGGCCCTGAAAAAAGCTGCGCTCGTGAAGATTGTTCTCGTCAAGGACGAGGGCCTGAAGGTGGTCTTCACGTGCCAATTCAATCCGTTCCAGCAGCTGAGGATCGGGTTGAAAAATGCCCCTGTCGTGCAGCAGGTCGAGGGTGTTCAGAAGATCCTGTTTGGGGCCGACTATTTCAACTTTGGCCATGCGGATGATCATAACCACCCCCTGGCAGTATGGCTGCCATATGCTGTTTCAAAACATCGTGCAATACCTGGTTATTCAAGGCCAAGAGACGTTGGCACCAGGCGGAAGCAGCTTTTTCCAGGGCAGTTCCTTCACCCTTAAGCTGTTCTTCCTGCTTAGCCAACAACCCTCGACAGCGAGCCTCCTCAATCGTTCTGGCATCAGCGCACTCGCTCATTAGGGTGGCTAGCTCACGGACTTGCCACTCCTCGGCGCGTGTCTGCTCAGCAGTCACTTCCGCCTGGATGTGCTTCTCCAGTTCAATAATATTGTTCAGCAAGCCATCGGTCATAACCTAACCGTGTGTTTGAGCTAATAACCTCAGTATATCAGAGCGCTTCATCTTTGCAGGAAAGGGCTTCGCGGGGAATTTCGTGACCTTTCTTGAAGAATATGTTATTTTGCGAAAGTTATTTTTGACCTTGACCGTATGGTTTCTTATTTGTGAAGCGGGGAACTCCTTGTCAACTGACGTCCATCTGCTTAAAACTCTGGAACGACGCAACCGTGAGCTCGAAGTTCTCATTGAGATCGGTAAGGCCTTAACCTCTACCGTTGAGCTTGAGAATGTGCTGACTCTGATCATGGATCAGGTCGGACGCTTGCTGAAAACCCAATCCTGGTCATTGCTTCTACGCGATGAGGAAACCGGCGATTTGACGTTTGAAATCGCGGTGTCCCCGGCAGCAGAGAAGCTCAAAGGAATGAGGGTTGTTTCCGGTGAAGGGGTTGCGGGCTGGGTCTCCGAGCATGGTGAAGCCCTGGTTATCCCAGATGTCACTAGAGATGAACGCTTTTCCAACCAGTTTGACAAAGCCTCCTCCTTTATCACCCAATCGGTCCTCTGTGTGCCGGTCCGCAGCAAAGATCATGTCCTCGGCGTAATCGAACTGGTTAACGGCCCCAACGAAAAAATCTTCAAAGACGCAGATCTGCAGATTCTACTGACCATCGCCGACTATGCGGCGATAGCCATCGAAAACGCCCGCAACTTCATGCGCATCAGTGAGCTGGTCATCACAGACGACCTCACCGGTCTCTACAACGGCCGTTATCTGCACACCCTGATCGAAGAAGAGATTGAACGGGTTCGCCGTTTCGGCGGCAAGCTGTCACTGATCTTTATTGACCTCGATTTCTTCAAAAAAATCAACGACACCTGTGGCCACCTGGTCGGTAGCCGCACCCTTGCCGAGATCGGCAAGCTGATCAAGGATAACGTCCGCAAAATCTGCAAGTCGGCCCGCTACGGCGGCGATGAATTCGTTATAGTGCTACCGAACACTGGAAAAAGCGGTGCCATGACTCTTGCAACCAAGCTCTGCGAGATTTTCCGCGCTTATGATTTCCGCGACGACAACGACATCCCTTTTAAAATGACAGCAAGCTTCGGTATCGCCACTTTCCCCGACGATGCGGATTCCAAAGATGCTTTAATTCGCTTGGCTGATCAGGCGATGTACCGTGTCAAAGAAACCACCCGCGACGCGGTACTCTCTGTCTGAATCTTCTCAGAAGCTTTTCGGACGATCCTGAAGAGAGTCCGATAGACTCCTAAGCGGAGGTAGCAGTGGCCCATCACACTTCCCGCGCTTCTTATCAGAAACTGTCCAATCGTCTGAACCTTTCTCCCCAAGGCGCTCCTGCCTCAGAATTGCTTTACCATATTTTCGACCTCCTCTTCAGCACCGAAGAGGCGGAACTGGTTGCAGCACTACCAATCAAACCTTTTACTGCTTCACAGGCGGCAAAAAACTGGAAAGTCACCGAGGTGACTGCCGAAAAGGCCTTGCAGCGTCTCGCTAGCAGGGCTCTGCTGGTTGATTTTCAACTCAATGGCAAAACGGAATATCTTCTGCCGCCACCTATGGCTGGATTCTTTGAATTTGCCCTGATGCGAACCCGCAATGATGTCGATCAAAAGATATTAAGTGAACTCTACGAGCAGTACATCACCGTTGAGGAAGACTTTGTTCGCGAACTGTTTCTCACTGGCAAAACCCAGCTCGGCCGGGTGTTTGTTCAGGAGGAACTCCTCAGTAGTGAAAATGCCCTGCATGTTCTGGATTATGAGAGGGCGACAGAGGTTATTGAGACAGCGACCGATATTGGGATTGGCCTCTGTTACTGCCGCCACAAGCGTCAACATCAGAACCGGGCCTGCGACGCCGAGATGGATATCTGCATGACCTTTAATTCCGTGGCCTCCTCTCTCATTCGTAGCGACTATGCCCGCCGTGTTGAACCTTCGGAGTGCAAAGAGTTGCTGCACAAAGCCTGGGAGCAGAATCTGGTTCAATTTGGCGAGAACGTTCAGAACAAGGTCAGTTTCATCTGTAATTGCTGTTCCTGCTGTTGCGAAGCCCTGCTTGCCGCGCAACGCTTCGGTTATGAACATCCGTTGCATACCAGCAACTTTATCGCGCGGGTAGAGGATAACTGTAGTGGTTGCGGTCGTTGTCTTTCTTCCTGTCCGGTCAAGGTCATCTCTCTACAGGCTGAACAGGCTGATGGTTCTGGTCGTAAGCGTGCTGTCATTGATGAGGAGCTCTGTCTCGGCTGTGGGGTCTGCGTGCGCAACTGCCGGCTTTCCGCCCTGACATTGGCCTCGCGCGCCAGTCGTGTGATTACACCGGTCAATTCAACTCACAAGAGTGTATTGATGGCGATTGAGCGAGGCAAACTGCAGAATCTAATCTTCGATAATCAGGTGCTTTTAAGTCATAGGGCTCTTGCCGCAATGCTTGGTGTCATCTTGAAGCTGCCTCCTGTTAAAAGAGCCCTGGCTTGTGAACAGATCGGCTCACGATATCTCGGTAGACTCTGCGAACATTACGACGCCAGGCAAACGCCTTAAAATATCTGTATTTTTTGATTGTCCCTGGCCTTCTATCAGGTAAGATGTTTTGGATACAATAACCGAAAAGAAGGTGCTTGTTTATTTTATGGAGAAGAGTATGCCGAAGATGCGCAGGATCTTTTGCCCTTTGCTGGGTCTGATGATGTTGACAACCCTGGCTATGGCCGGTGGCGTCGCGCCTGGAGAAGAGGCTCCTCAGCAACCAGAGGTCGCTGAAAAAGTGACTACGACACCTGCTCAAACGTCCGCAGCCATCAGCAAAGCGCGTCAGGCTGTTGTTCCGCCGCCGAAAGCTGTTGTGAAGCAAAGTCTGCCCGCCAGGGCTGCTGCTCCCGTGCAACCCAAAGCGTCAGTTCAAGTCGACAAAAATAGCTGGATGCTCAGTTCCCGTGAAGGAGAGTGTGCTCCTCTCTCCAGCAGCAGTCGCAAGACGGGGGACATAGGGACTTTCAAAACTCCACAGGACTTTGCCAGGAAAATGCAGCAGCGTGGTCATCAGGCTTTTGTTCTTGATATCGGTGATGTTCGAGACCAGGTGGTGCGGGTCAAGGTTCCTGATATGGAGTTGGATTTGACTTTTGTTAGGGTGGGGATGTGTCGTTGATTTACTTGTAGATTTTTCAATCTATAAAGGGAGCCGTTCAGGCTCCCTTTTCTTTTCGGGCTGATAACCCTGACAAAGGTTGTAAGTATTCAACGCAAAGGCGCGAAGGGGTAGAGAAAGCCCGCAAAGAAAACCACTTCAAAAAGCCTGAATAATCACCCTTTGCGTCTTTCCTGGCTTTTCTTAGCGTCTTTGCGTTGGCCTAACGAAAAGACTATTTGAACAACCGATCAATCAACTCCCGATACTTCTTCTCAATCACATGCCGCCGCTTCTTGAAAGTATTCGTCAACTCCTCACCAACGGTAAACTCATGCTTGAGGAAATCGATCTTCTGTAGCTTTTCGTAAGGCTTAAAACCATTCTTGGCTTGCAGCAGACGGTTGATTTCATTTTTAATCCGGTCGCGCATGGCCAGATCATCATGCAGTTCTTCGGAGGTCTCAGTGGTGTGGCCGAAATGCTCGGTCATGAAATCCTTCAACTTGTCCCAGTCCGGCACGATCAGGGCGCCCAGCCCTTTGCGGTCCTGACCGACCAGAACTGCGTCGTTAACGAATGGTAGCTGTCCGATAGCGCCTTCGATGCGTGACGGATCGATATTCTCGCCGCTGGCCAGGACAATAATTTCCTTGGAACGGCCGGTCAGGACCAGTTCTCCAGAAATCGTCAGCTTACCCAGATCGCCGGTACGGAAAAAACCATCTGCAGTAAATGACTTACGATTTTCTTCGTCGTTATCGTCATAACCGTCAAAGACCTGTGGCCCTCGCACTTCGATGTTGCCCTCGATGCCGGGACCAACCTCTTGGTCCTCACCGTCTACAACACGCAGTTCCGTGACACCGACCGGTCGACCCAGGGTGCCGAAAATTTTGCTGTTGTACCCGCGACCGGCTATAGCCGGAGCACACTCGGTCATGCCGTAGGCGTTGACAATACGAATGCCGATGGCATCGAGCCAGCTTTCCAGGTAGGCCGGCAGGGTTCCGCCGCCACTAACGGCCATTCGTAACTGACCACCGAATTTATCCAGCAGAGGTTCAAGCTTCTTCTGCGCAACCCAATAGGGAACGGCCAGCAGCAGCAACTCGATGAGAGCGACCAGATTTCTCCAGCCTTTGACCAACAGGTTTGAGCCTTTGAACTGTGGCAGTTGACCAGTCAGTTGGCGACGGGCGCGGCGAAACCTGACTGAAGTTTTGACCAGCATGTTGAAAATTGCAAAAGCACGGGGACCTTTCTCCAAAATGGCGGCTGTGACTTTGGTGTAGAGCGACTCCCACAGCCTCGGCACCGTCGCCACAAGGGTCGGATGATAAGTCACCAGATCATTGGTGAAGGTTTTCAGGTTCGAGTAAACAATACAACTACCGCTACTCAAAGCCAGCAACTCGAGGGCCCGCTCGAAAATATGCCAACTTGGCAGGATGGACACCCATAAATCTTTTTCGGTGATGGCGATTACCGGCGGCAAGGTCTCCGTGTTAAAGAGAATGTTGCGATGATTGAGCATGACCCCCTTCGGCTTGCCTGTCGTCCCGGAGGTGAAGATGATCGTTACCAGGTCTTTCTGGGTGATTTTAGCCACCATGCGATCAAAGCGTTTGAAATCATCATCGCTGAGGGTGCGGTCTTTGAGAATATCGTTGTAGGCGTAAAGACGATTGAAGAGGGTGTGCTTGTCACTGCCCTCGATGATAAACAGGGTTTTGACTTCCTTGTGGGTGCTGAGCATTTCCTGATGACGGGCCAGCAAGGCATCGGTCTCAACAACCATGAAAGAGCAACGGGCGTGATTGAGGATAAACTCCAGCTCCTGGGTCGGGGTTTCACTGCCCCGCGGCACAGTCACAGCGCCGAGGGCCATGAGCGCCAGGTCGGTAACGATCCAGGCGTAGCGATTGTCAGAGAGCAGCATGACGCGGCTGCCCCGACCGATCTTGCGTTCTTCAAAAGCCCTGGTCAGGAGAATAACGTCTTCACGCAGCTTGGCGTAGTCGACGGTGAATTCCTGTTTGGCGACCCGGTAGACAAAAGCAGGTCGATCAGGAAATTTTTCGCAGGTTGCCATGATCGCTGCGATCACCGAAGGGGAGCGTGGTTGCCAACTGGAGGAACTTACCATTCAGAGCTCTCCTGCTACTGAAACTGTTAACTTACGCAATCAAGTACGCTTTCTGAGCCTGAGCAGCCAACTCGCAAGAGCCGGCAAGAGCAACAAGGCGCCGAGCATGTTGAGCAGGAACATGAAGGTCAACAGAATCCCCATATCCGACTGGAATTGCAGAGGTGAAAAGATCCAGGTTGCTGTGCCTATAGCAAGGGTAATACCGGTTACCAGGACGCCGCTGCCGGTGACCTTGAGGGTTTCGTGGTAAGCCTGGTAAATTGTCATGCCCTCGTTGAGGTGCGACTGGAAGCGACTGTAGATGTAAATGCCGTAATCGACACCGACACCGACGCCAAGGGCAACAACCGGCAAGGTTGAAACCTTCAGTCCGATCTCCAGTTGCGTCATCAAGGCATAAGCCAGCAGTGAAACCAGACCAAGTGGTAGAGTGATCGCCAGGGTAGCGCGCAGAGAACGGAAGGTCAGCAGACAGAGGACGATAATTGCGCTAAAGACATAAATGAGAATCGGGAATTGCGCGGCCGAGACTTCTTCGTTGGTTGCCGCCATAACCCCGACATTGCCGGTTGCGAGGCGGAACTTGACCTTATCCGTACCATTCTCGGCCTGGTAGTTCTTGATAGCATCGATTACATGGGAGATGGTTTCCGCCTTGTGGTCCGCGGTAAAGATCATCACCGGCATCACCGAACAGTCGGAGTTGAGTAAACCGCTGCTGGTCGGTATGTATTGTACCGCCTCGACCAGGACCTGGCGGTTGCGCGGTAGCGCTCTCCATTTGAGAGCTCCTTCGCTCCAGCCAGCGTTGATGACCTTGGCGATCCCCGGCAAACCGATGACCGATTGCACGCCCGTAGTGTTGGTCATCTGCCAGGAGAAGTTATCGATGTTTTCCATAACTTCGTAATCGATGCAACCATCGTCCACAGTTTCGACAATGACATTGAGCATATCGACACCGATGGAGAAGTGCTCAGTGATGGTTTTGCTGTCGATATTGTAGCGTGAGGTCGGACGCAACTCCGGAACCCCCTGGTGCAGGTCACCGATCTTGATCTCGCTGCCGCGTATGGCCCCAAAGATCATCAAGCCTGTGGCAAAGAGGATCAGCGCGGCAGCAGGCCAGGGCTTGGCAGTTTTTGACACCCGCATCCAGAAGCGATCCATTCTTTCAATGCTGTCACGCAGACGCTGCTGATAATCTTTTGGAAAACCGATGTAAGAAAGCAGGATCGGCAAAAGCATCAGGTTGGTGAAAATGATAGTCGCAACACCGAGACTGGCGGTAATCGCCATCTGCTGGATCACTTCAATATCGATCAGCATAATGGTGATAAAGCCGATCGTATCAGAGATCAGGGCAACACCGCCAGGCACCAGCAGACTGCGGAAACTGCTGCGTGCCGCAGTCAGGCCATCGTCACCGTTAAACACAGCGGCCCGATTGGCCGTGATCATCTGCACACCATGACTGACTGCGATAGCAAAAATCAGAAAAGGAACCAGAATGCCCATCGGGTCGATACCGAAGCCGAGGTAGGTGAGTAAGCCAAGTTGCCAGACGACCGCAATCAGTGAGCAGATCAGGGCCATCGCTGTCACCCGGTGAGAGCGGGTGAAAAGATAAACTAGCAGACCGCTGATAAAGAAGGCGAAGACAAAGAAGAGCACAACGCGTTTGGCGCCGTCGGCAATATCAGAGATGACCTTGGCGTAACCGATGATATTGACTTCGATCTGATCGTTCTCGATTTTTTCACGGAGGGCTTCCAGTTGATGACCGACTTCTATGACGTCGACCTTCTCGCCGGTCTGCGGGTCGAAATCGATCAACTCGGCACTGATGATTGCAGCTGTGAAATCGTTCGCTACCAAACGACCGACAATGCTCGACTTAAGAATGTTTTTACGGACCTGATCAAGGCCCTCTACCGTGGGCTGGAAATCGGCCGGGACCACGTTGCCGCCGGCGATACCATCCTCAACCACCTCGGTAAAGCGAACGTTCGGTGTAAAGAGTGAACTGACCCGGCTACGATCAACACCGTCGAGGAAGAAAACCTCATCGGTGGCCTGTTTGAGGGCGTTGAAAAATTCAGCCGTGAACATGTTGCCGTCACGGGCACGAAGGGCAACCAAAACCCGGTTGGCGCCGCCGAATTCGTTGCGATACTCCATGAAGGTCTGCATGTATTCGTGCTGCAACGGCAATTGCTTGGCGAAGCTGGCATCAACACGCAAGTTGGTCAAACCATAGCCCATAACCAGGGTGATGATGACAAAAACACAGATGATCAGGGGGCGAAATCCAAAGATAAAATTTTCCAGTCGATCGAGGAGATTGGCCATCATTGTCCTACCTCCTTTGCTATGGACTGGAGTTCCACGCGCTTCACACCTTGTTCGCCAATCAGGATCAAACTCTGATCGTCGGCCTGCAGAACTTTAGCGATACCTGCCCGATCTGCCTGGGAGAACAAGGTAAAGCTGTTGCCCTCATCGCTGCTGACCAGGAGCGTGCCGGCCAGACCGGCCAGGACGATGCGGCCATCGTGCAATCGAATGCCGTCATTGAGTGTGGCCTGGGTCCCTGAAGCAACAGACATCCAGGAGTTGCCGGTATCTTCTGAACGAAACAGGTGCCCGCGCAGGCCAAAAGCCAGAAGGCTGTTTTGCGAGAGAGGTAGACTGCCGTAAAAGGAGCCTTCATAGGGCGATGGTAAACTGAGCCAGGAGCGGCAGGCATCGTCGGAACGATAAATGTTGCCTGCTTCGGCAGTGATCAGGACTCGGCCATTAGGTGTTGCAGCCATCTGGTTGAGATGAAAATCAATTCCCCAGGACTCTTCTACGAGCTCATCATCAGCCCCATCGCCATTCGCCACCAGTGTTGCCGGATTGAAATCGAGAGGCTGCCAACTCTTGCCCCCATCCTCAGTGGTCAGGAAAAGTCCATAAGCGCCCACCGCATAACCATGGTTGGCATCCCTGAACCAGAGATCGAGAATCGGTCGTTCGTCCTCAGGGTCGGCATAAACTTCCTGCCAGTGGTGGCCACCGTCGCTGGTTTGCAAAATAACGCTGTCATGCCCTGCCGCCCAGCCTTTGGCCGGATCAATAAAGAACACACTGGTCAGATTCGCTCGTGTCGGTACCTCCTGCTGTTGCCAGGAGACACCATGATCTCCAGAAATCAGGATATGACCACGCTCTCCCACGACAATGATACGGTCGCCAATAACCTGACCATCGAGCAGTAAAGATTTTTCGGCCAAAGGAAGAATCTGACTGTTTGCAGCAAAAGCAGGGTTTGGTAGTAGGGAGATCGCAAAGAGGAAGAGAATCAATCCGGTCTTCAGGGTTGATCTGAGGTGCAAATGCAAAAATGCTGAAAAAGAGGTTTTCACGCAATTTCCATTCTAAAGATTAAAACGGCCGGGCCTTAAGCCCGGCCGTTTTAATTAACGTTATGCGCTGTTAGCGCTTACCGGAACGGCGTAATGCTGAGGCCGTAAATTCCTTGCCAGTAAATTTTACATCAAAATTGTACATGGAGTGCTCATTGTTGAGATTAATTGCAATATAACGTCCCGATTGCAAGTCGTAATGAGTCTCAACTGTCGACCAGAAGGTCGGTACTTCATAGTAGTTGATGCAATGACCTTCGGAAACACGCCAGAGTTGATCGCGGCTGTCGTACTGGTCCATGGCCAGAATCTGCCAGGAGTCTTCGTCAACATAGAAGGTCCGCCTTTTGTAGATATGGCTGGTGCCTTCCTTGAGCGTTGCCTCAACCACCCAGACACGATGCAGTTCGTAACGCAGGTAGTCGGGGTTCAGGTGCAAGGGAGTGAGGATATCCTTGTACTTGAGTTTGTCGCTGTGCAGCAGGTAGCTGTTGTAAGGAACATAGATCTCTTTTTTGCCAACCAGCTCCCAGTTATAGCGCTCGGGGCTGCCGTTGTACATGTCAACCGTATCGCTGGTGGTCAGGCCGTCGCCGCCCTCTTTTGGATTATCAAAAGCAACATTTGGAGCGCGACGCACACGACGCTGACCGGGATTGTAGAGCCAGGCACGACGGTTTTCCTTGTTCTGGTCAAGAGTCTCGTGAACCAGCAGAATCCGACCGGCAACACGTGCAGGAGCAAAGATCTCCTGCTTGAAGGTGGCGATGGTATTGTTGAATTTTTCCTCGGTCATGCCCTCATGACTGTAGCGGAAATCACCCTTTTCATTGAACTCAACCATGGTAAAATCACCACCGCGAGTCATCGGAGCAAGGCCGAAGTTGCGGTCAAAAGCGTTGCCGCGCCAGCGCAGGATATGATTCCAGATGACCTCGATGCCTTTTTCAGGAATCGGGAAAGGAATGCCGTTAATCGAACCGGTCACGCCGTTGTCACCTTCAGCCAGTTGAGAAGTAACTGCGGTTGACTTGGTGGCATCGTAGATACGTTGTGGCATGGCCGCGCTGCGATGGGTCGGATAAACATTCATCTTGTACGACGGGTAGGTTTTCAGCATCGCTTGTTGACCGGCGGTCAACTTGTCGGCGTACTGAGCCATGTTGTCGGCCGTTACGGTGAAGAGTGTTTTGTCGGCGGCGTAAGGGTCTGGATGGTGCATGCCCTTTTCATAACCTGCCGGTGGAGTGGTGATGCCGCCATCCCAAGCTGGGATAGTGCCATCAGCGTTTCCGGCTTGTTCGCCACCCATCGGGGTGAGATCTTTGCCGAGACGATCCGCCTGCTCTGCAGAAACGCCTGCAAAGCCCTGGCTGGTCAAAAGCAGGCCGGCCATTAGAAATATCGATAATTTGCAAATTGTTTTTTTCATAATTCTCCCTCCTTCGGATTAGAAGGAATACTTGATATTGAGGGCAACGAAATCACGATCATTCAACAAATTATAGCGACTTGCACCAAAATAATCAGTATAGCTCAGGTCTGCTGACCAGGTGCTCTGGTAGCTGGCACCAAGGGCGAAGGTTATCGCTCTGCGGTCTTCGAGGAAGCTGCCACCCGGCCCTGGTGTATTACCGCTGACGTCATGCGACCAGGCAACTCGTGGTGAAAGCGTGACGGCGCCGATGGCATCGTTGAAGTCCATCTTGGCGACCATGCGGTAGCCCCAAGAGGTTGCATCGGCAAATGCGTCGGATGATTCTGCAGGTTTGCCTTCATGTGCTCCACCGACTGCGGCCTGGTTGGGATTGCCGGTTACGTATGTGCCCGAAGACTCCAGGCGCTGGTCGCTTTTTTTAGGCATGCTGTGAACGTGCGTCAAGCCTGCTTCACCGACCATTACAAACTGGTCCGCGCCAAACGTTGGTCCGAACAGTTTGGTCATCGTCATCTGGACCTGAGAGATATCCTTCTCAATATATCCGGGAATGTACGTTGAAAGCTCTGCTTGCTCGCCGTTGGTAATCTGGTTTTCGAGGAAGATTGGTTTCAGCTCGGCCAGGGGGGTCAGTGCAGCGATTAGCAGCTCAACCTCGTCTATCTGCAATGGTGCGTCTTTTTTGTATGAGTATTCACCCTGCAAGGACGCCCCGATACTGTCGATTGCGGTATTGAAGCTGACTCCTAACACCTTGATGTCCTCCGGGTATTCGACCTTGTATTGTGCCGTCTGGACGTACTCGTTGGCGGCATAGGAAAGTGCCAAACCATCTGGGCCTGTCCCCGCCACGTTTTCCAAATACCCTGCGTTGACAGCCCCGGCTGCAATCGTCACTGCTTCGGTAGGTGTCAGGCCATTAGTCAAACCATAATTGATGCCTGTTGTGGCGTCAGCTAGCAATGTTGTGGCTGCCGTCATGGCTCTAGTATAACCGGTCTGATTTCCCGTCACGCCACTTAAAACCGGCAACCGGCTGTGATAATTAATGAAATAGAAGCCAAATTCTGTATCATTCAAGCCTGGCGCATAAACACGCGCCGCCAGGCCGTACTGACCATCGTCAGAAGGCGTTTCGTCTTTGCCACGCGGAACCATCATGAAACGGTCGTCGGCCCCTTCCGGGGCTGGCAGAGGCAAAAACACCGTACCCCATGGTAAGTCCGCAACACCCCAGTCCGTACCTTGATCCGACCAATCACCGAAACTGAGGACAGCCCTGTCGCCGCCTTCACCGGGGATGTCTGTAGAACTCCAATAGAATCCTGTGGGGTCAATCTCGACCTTTTCCCAGTCGTACTGGTAAAAACCTTCCAAGGTCAGGTTTTCTGTTGGGCTGATTGATGCCGAAATCATGCCTACCGGCACAAGGCCCTCTTTTAGCTCTGCGCCAGGTACGCGTAACTTGCTGACATCGAAGGGGTTGATGATGTTGATGCCGTTCTGGATAAAAGTGCTTTCACCCCAACTCAGAACCTGATCACCGAGACGGATCTGGGCGGGCATGTCCCCAACTTCGAAGTTCCCCCAGATATAGGCATCAAGCAGGTCAGCGTCCTTGCCGACCAGGTCTTTCGCGTCATCGCTCAATTTGGTTCGCTCTCGATCTTCATCATTGTTTTCGAAGTCGTAAAAAGCCGAGCCGCGTACGAAGAGACCGAAGTTGTCGTAGTCGAGGGCTAACTCACTGGTGATCTTGGTGACATTACTGAACAGATCGCCTTTGTCGTAATTCAGATTGCCATCATCTCCATTGCTCGAGTAGGCGTTTCCGCCTTCCCTCAAGCCGATAATATCCTTGTCCTGATCATCCATCCGCCAGCTCATGCCATATGAGACCGTGCTGTCGAGACTACCCTCCAACTCGCCAAGCTCAAACTGGAACGCCGCCGCCGGAGTTCCACAAAGCATTACCAGCAACAGGGGCAGAACAACCCTACGCCGGCCGTGGCTCTTCAATCCTTGCAGATTCATCATGTCACCTCCTGATAATGTACCGAAAACAACCAACCCAATCGAAACCAGACCATAAAAAAACGTCAAAGACGTTGCTTCAAATTTTTGAGGCAACGTCCTTTATACAACAATAGTCATTAAAACAAAACGTTATTCTATTGACGTTTGCAACAGCAGAAAGCTGTTGTAACTCGATAACATTATTGCAGTTGTCCACTTAAAAAAATGTATTCAGAGAGAAGCTTTCCTTCCTCTGAATAGGTGCGGTAGAGGCCATCCACTTCGCCGTTGCTGTAAGAGAATTCATGTTCCGCCTGTCCCGAGGGAAAGAAGGTTGTTGCGGGGCCATTGAGAACACCCTGGCGGTAGGTGACCATCTGCTTTGCCTGACCAGTTCCGTAGAAGGTCGTATAGACACCATCAACCTGACCTGCAACGGTCTGGTAGAGTTCTGTCTTTTGACCTTCCAGGTCAAAACGGGTGATTTCCTGACGTCCCTCTTCGAGCAGTTTGACCTGCCACTCCACAGAACCGTCGGCACAATACCCTTCCGTTTTATCCGTTTGTCCGGCAACGTAGGTCTCTCGGGAGATCAGTTCGCCGGCCTCGCTATACCACCTGGCTTCACTGATGACGCCATCTTTGAAGAGGTACTCCCACTTGGTCTGCCCATCATCATAGAAGCCTTTGCCTGCAGCAGCGACGGTCGAGACCATGCTTCCGGCGGTGAACACCAGAGCCAGAAATAGCAAAAAAAATTGTCGTTTGATCATGATGAAAATCTCCTGAGATAAGGGGCCCGGTCAGGCGGCCAACTGTTTCGCAGTAAGTAAAAATTCCAGGCGGGCGGGGTGTGACGAAGAGATCTCGAAGCAGGCTAGGCCGGCATTTTCGAAAAGCATCTCTCCCCCCTGTAATAGCTGCGAACTCAACTTTGCCAGCTGGGGCATGTGACCAACGACCAGGACGCTGCTTTGTGGCGACTCTTTCTTCAGCAGATCGAGTAGCTCTTGCGGTTGCCCTTGCGGCAGGACCACCTCTGAGGTCATGATGTCACTATGCGGGAAACGCACTCCCTCGGCAATCAGGGCTGCCGTCTGGTGTGCCCGGCGCTTGGTGCTGGTCACGATCAGGTCAAAGCTCAAACCGAGGCGCTTGATGCCCTTTGCGGAAGCTTTGGCCTGATCAATACCCGCTGGGCTGAGGGGCCTTTCCTGGTTCTCTTGCGAAGAGTAGGCAAGGGCATGCTGCATCAGATATACTTTCATAGTGAGGTGCCTTTCATGCGTTTGAGGCTTAAAGGATGATTCAATGTCACAGCTTAACCTGTTTGACAGGACTGTTCAATCGTGCATGATAGCAATCGACAAAACTGGAGAGGAGAAGGGTAAAATATGATCAGAAAGTTTTTCAACGCCATACCCTGGACATTTCTGCTTCCTGTGGCAATCCTTCTGGCCCTGACGCCTTTCAAGCCTGAGCCACACCTGGTTGAAAAGTTACGCATGCTTGCCAATGGCCTGCTGAATCGCCCTGTGGATATCTTTGATCTGATCATGCACGGCGGGCCCATATTGCTGGTTTTTGCTAAACTTCTTATCGCGCGCAAGAAGACGCCAGCAAACGAGAACTGAAGGTTAGGTAATGATAGCTCTTCCAGCATCTGCTGATTGAGACCTGGCCTATCTTCACCGATGCCGCCCCCTATGTCATCTTCGGTTTTCTTGCCGCCGGATTAATCAAGGCCATCGTTCCTGAGGATGCCGTTTCCAGGCATCTGGGTGGCCGTTCAACCACGGCGGCTTTCCTGGTCTTGACTCCGGAGTCGGGCGTTGATTCAATTGCTATCACCTGGGCTCTCCTGGATCCGGTGATGACGGTCATACGTCCCATTGCTGCATTTATTGCCGGAACCCTGACCGGTATCCTGATCAATCTATTGCCGCAGTAGACATCGGAACTTGACGTTGAGCAGAATGATTGCGGATGCCAGAGCTCCTGTTGTGAATCAGAGTCTCATGCAAATGCACCTTTGGCCAAATGCATGGCTGCTGGTGTTCATTATGCCTTTGGTGAATTACTGAAAGATATCGGTGCCTGGTTACTGATCGGTTTGCTGGTTGCCGGGCTGTTGGCGACGCTGTTGCCGGTCGACTTCTTTGCCCTGCTCTTTGAGAATCAGGCCGGGTCACTCGTGCTGATGTTGCTGGTGGGTATCCCTCTTTACATGTTCACCAGCGCTTCGACTCCGGTTGCTGCAGCACTGATTCTCAAAGGATTATCGCCCGGGGCAGCTCTCGTCTTCTTACTGGCCGGGCCGGCGACCAACGCGGCCACCTTGACGGTTGTTGCACGTTTCTGGGGAAGAAAGGCGACCATGGTATATCTGGCCGTGATCTCCGTCTGTTCCCTGGTCCTCGGCTGGCTAACTAATCTGTTCTATGCCTGGGCTGGCATCGATATCAGCTGCTGGGTAACACCGGCAGAGCATCACACTGCCGGCGGTTGGCATACCCTGGCGGCCATTGTTCTGCTGGCCCTGATTGCAAGAGCGTTTATCCTCTCCCGCGGAAAAGCTACTTAACGATCCGCGAATCATTTGAGCTGCCGACATAACGATAAACCACATTACTTTAAGGTGGGCACCGATAACCGTTGCAATCCAGAACAGCCAAATTTGAGATCGGACAATAAGTCTGTTATTCTTTGCAAAGTAATGAATGCTAACTCAAAGGATGAATGAGGCTATGAGTCATTTAACGCGAACTATGGGATTAGTGCTCGTCGCTTTATTGGTTGTCGCCTGTTCCAGCACCACAATGAGTGGCTCATGGTCAGATCCTGCTTTCACCAAGAAAGTCAAAAGCGTCTACATAATAGGCATTTCCAAGGATGAGACCCTCAGGAGGATTTTCGAAGACAGCTTTGGTCGCCAACTGGCCAGCCAGGGCATAAAAACTTTTTCCAGCTACAGAGACCTGCCGAATAATCAGGAAGCAAACCGTGAAGCCATCACTCAGAGGATGAAGGCGGAAGGCTGTGACTCGGTCCTCATCACCAAACTGATCGATACACGAAAAGAAACGGTGACGACACCTGGCCGTGTCTCTAGCTACTCCTCTGGACCCAACTACGGTGGCAGGCGTGGAGGCGGAGGCTACTACAACAACTGGAATAGCTACTACAGTAGAAGAACCGACATTGTATACGAACCTCCAACCTCTACCGAATTTGTTATCGCAACCGTTGAATCGGTTATGTACGACCTGGAAAGCGAGGAGATGATCTGGTCAGGCCAACTCGAAACAGTCATTGAAGGGAACTTCGAGAAAATGGTCCAGGACTTTGTAAATACCGTCAGCAAGGACCTCTCAGAAAAAGGCATCATCTAACACCAGTCCGTTCTAACCAAAACACAAAAGAATCTTTTAAACGGCCTGTGCATACAGGCCGTTTTTTATCTTCGACACTTCATAAAATAGAGCGTCAGGGATGAAAAGCTAATGTTGGTTGAGATGGTTTATCGCAGAGGAGAGTGATCATGTGCCTTTATTTTAACGCCTTATAACACGACACAGGCCACATTATCATGATAGCAGACAACCCTGATTCGAGTGCCAGAGGTAACCCCGAATGAACAGAGTTTTATGAACAAGAACATCCTCGTGATAGATGACGACAACCTCTGCAAGCCGTTCACCGCCGACCAAATGACGGTAAAGATTCTCAAACGACTGCTCTGAAACTGGGGTATTTATGACACTTTTTACTGCTTTCCTTGCTTCGGTCATATCTTCCCTTACACTATACCAAGAACAGAATTCCACTTTACCATGATCTTTGGAGCTCAGTATGAGGACTCCCGCAACCGGCCATGACCGTCTTCCTGATCGGAGCAGTACGAAGGTTCTTTATGACCAGCAGCTGCCGGTCTACAAGGAGGCGCTGCAGCAGCTTGCCCAGGATGTTCGCCTGATCCTTGAACCGCAGGGTCTCACTCCGGCCATCAAGTACCGCATCAAAAGCTTTCAGGCCTACTTTGACAAGCTTCGCAAGCAGAACAAAACCAATGACAGCCGACGCATGGTGACGATCAATGATTTCTTCGGTCTGCGTATCGTCTGTCCTTTTCTTGAAGATATTGAAACAGTCTCCAACCTGCTCGCCACTCACTTTGAAGTTCTCGATACAGAATGCAAAGCCAATCAGCACTCTTTCCGCGAGTTCGGCTATGATTCTGTCCATCTGACCCTGCGTATGGAAGCGACCCAGACCGGCCGTTCCATGCCCGGGGTACGTAAAGTCTGTGAAGTCCAGTTGCGCACTATTCTTCAGGATGCCTGGGCTGAGGTAGAGCATGAACTGGTCTACAAATCGGATATCTCCTTGCCCAACCAATCGATCCGCCGAAAGCTGGCTTCGTTGAATGCCACCCTGACCCTTTCTGACCTGATCTTTCAGGAGATTCGTGACTACCAGAAGGAGATCCGTCAGCATGGTCGTAAACGACGTGCCAGCGTCGAGAGGGAGGTTCTGGATCAGGAGTTTATAGCCATATCTCATCCCACGACAACAGAACCACCGGCTCGCATTGGACCGATCCCGTCAACCATGGCCAGCCACCTGGAAAAAACCATGCTAAGTGCTCTGAAAGCCCACAGCAATCATGACCTCGAAAATGCTGTCGCGTTGTACGGTCAACTCCTCGGCATGCAGCTTGATCGCAAAATGCGTGGCCTGGTCTACAATCACCGGGGCATGGCCTACTTTGCGATCGGCAGTCACCAACGAGCTCTCAAAGACTTCTCCAGTGCTATCAGCTACGACCCCGAAGGTGACCGGGGCTATGCGAATCGTGGTCTCTGCTACCGTGTTATGAAAAAATACGAAAAAGCACTCAAAGACTTCGACCAGGCGCTGATCATCAATCCAAATCGTCCTGATAGCTACTTCGGTCGGGCTCAGACCCATTACGATATGCAGCAATTTGAGCTGGCCCTGGCCGACTGCGAGAAGGTCCTGCTCATTCATTCCGGTTATCAACCGGCCAGAGAGCTGATCAAGACCCTGCGCCGCGAACAAACCTGACTCACAACTCAAGTGCTTGTCTTAAAGAAAGACCCTCTGTATCATACCCGCACACCCAAACTCTTCAAGATAAGTATTTAAGTATGCACGATAAGCTTTCCAGAGCAGAGCTTCAGGAAAAAGCCCTTGCAGCGGTTCGCTGCGCCGAAAAGCGCGCGCGCGATTTTTATGCCATAAAGCTACCGGAAGCCTCGATAGATTTCTCCCTGCGCGGCCGTTGTGCTGGCCAGGCCATTGTTGAGAGAAAGGGAGCGACCCGTCTGCGCATCAATCTGCAGTTGCTCAGAGATAACCTTGAAGATTATCTAAAGCAGACCATTGCCCACGAAGTGGTTCATCTGGTCGTCAACTGGCAGGCGCGAAAAAAACGACTGAAGCCAAGGCCGCACGGCACAGAGTGGCAGGCGATTATGCGTGACTGTTTCGGCCTTGAGCCAAAACGCTGCCACAGCTACCAGACCACGCCCGTCCGAGTTGTTCCAAGACCGTTTCTCTACGCTTGCAGCTGTCGTGAGCACCTTCTGACCAGCATCATGCACAACAAGATCGGTCTCAGCTATCAAGCCCTCTGCAGAGCCTGTAGAACTCCACTGCAGTTCGTCGGCAGGCAAAAAACTTGATGTCTTTTCCGGTGTTACGATTTCACAATTCGTAACACTTTCCTCTTGACCCAACCCCCTTTTGGACAATAAAGTGCTGGTTAAGATCCTATTAACTGCACAGCTGTTACGCCTTTCTGCAGGAATTCACTTTACCCTGTTGACGAGTGAGCTCCAATTGAGCACAGCGTGACAAAAGGAAGATCAACGATGCACATGGCAGATGCACTCGTTTCCCCTGCCGTAGGAGGCGCGTTCTGGGCAGCTGCCGCGGGAACCATCGCTTACTGCTCGGCTCGTGTACGCAAGGACCTTGACGATCGCAAGGTGCCGCTCATGGGTGTGCTCGGGGCCTTCGTTTTCGCTGCGCAGATGATCAATTTCACTATCCCGGCAACCGGATCAAGTGGCCACCTCGGTGGCGGTCTCCTGCTGGCCATTCTTCTCGGGCCCTCTGCCGCATACCTGACTATCGCCTCGGTACTGATGATTCAGGCGCTCTTTTTCGCCGATGGCGGGTTGCTTGCGCTTGGCTGTAATATCTTCAACCTCGGGGTCTTCCCTGCGTTCATTGCTTATCCCTTAATCTACAAGAAGCTGGTCGGTCGCGATCCACGTCAATCCCGGATGGTCGCCGCATCAATTATCGCCGCGGTTGTTGCCCTCCAGTTCGGCTCCTTGGGCGTGGTCTTGCAAACCGTACTTTCCGGCGTCTCCGTGTTGCCCTTTGCTACCTTTCTCCTGCTTATGCAACCGATCCACCTCGGTATCGGCGTAGTCGAAGGTGTGGTCACTGCGCTGGTCGTCTCCTTCATTTATCAGGCACGTCCAGAGATCCTGGAGAGTGCCTTGCAGCAGAAGCCTCTTGGCGACTTACCGATAAAATCTCTGCTGGCCAACTTTCTGGTTGCGACCCTGCTGATCGGCGCGGTGCTGTCATGGTTTGTTTCCGAGAACCCGGACGGACTGGAATGGTCGATTGCCAAAATCACCGGAACTCCCGAGTTACCAGAGAGTGCCTACAAAGAACACCAGCAGCTTGCCAACCTTCAGGAAGAGACTGCCCTCCTTCCTGATTATGCGCTCCCCGCTGAAGAAGGAGTGACCCCTTCTGCTACCGCTGAGAGAATGGGGACCAGCCTTTCCGGTCTCCTGGGTGGCGGGATCACCCTGGTGGTTTGTAGTCTGATCGGTGTGTTTTTGAAGAGACGAAGTGCAGCCCAGCGGGAAGAGGCTTAAGATGCTGGCAATTGACGGCTCTTTCCTCGATTTCAAGCAGCTCGACCTGCTTGCCCTGCGCCAGACTCCCGTACACCGTCTTGACCCCCGTGCCAAGGTGTTGACAACCTTTTGTTTCATCGTCTGCGTGGTTTCCTTCGATCGCTACCAGATCTCGGCCATGCTGCCCTTTATGATTTACCCTGCCGTATTGATGGCGGTCGGTGACCTGCCTTTTGGCTATATCCTGCGCAAGATCATGATCGTAATTCCTTTTGCCCTGCTGATCGGTCTCTTCAACCCGGTCTTTGATCGCCAGGTGCTTATGCAAATCGGCTCACTCGATATCTGGGGTGGCTGGATCTCCTGTCTCTCGATCTTGATTCGCGCTATTCTCACGGCGAGTGCAGCTATTATCCTGGTGGCTATTACCGGTTTCCCGTCAATCTGCGAAGCTCTTGAAAAGTTGAAGATGCCGCAGACCTTTGCCGTGCAATTGCTCTTTCTTTACCGCTACATCTTCGTCCTTACAGACGAAGGGGTCCGTACCGCAAGGGCCCGTCAATTACGCACCTTCGGTAAACGGGGCCTCGGCATCCGGCACTTTGGTTCTCTTGTCGGTCATTTGCTGCTGCGCACCTGGGAACGTGCTGAACGTATTCATATGGCGATGCTGGCCCGTGGTTTTGCCGGTGAAGTCCATTCCTCACGTCGGCCAAGCCACTTTGGACGCACGGAAGTGTTGTTCATGGCTGGCTGGATTACACTTTTCATTCTGCTCCGCATTTTCAATGCCCCGCAACTCCTCGGCGGCCTCTTCACAGGAACCATGCCATGAGCCACCATATTGTCCACGTCAAGAATCTGCAGCACGTTTACCCTGATCAAACCGTTGCCTTGCAAAAGGTTTCTTTTCTGATTCACCATGGCGAATCGGTCGGGATCATCGGCGCTAATGGCGCAGGCAAGTCAACCTTGCTACTTCACCTGAATGGTTATCTTGCAGCAACCTCGGGAGAGATTATCATTGGTGACGACACCCTGTCGAAGGAGACTTTGCCCGAGATCAGGCGCACCGTTGGCATGGTGTTTCAGGATCCGGAGGACCAGCTTTTTATGCCCACGGTTTTCGATGACGTCGCCTTTGGCCCTTTGAATATGGGACTAGCTCACGAGGAAGTCGAGGCCCGGGTCACGGAAGCGCTGGAAAGAGTGGATGCTCTAGACCTCCGCGAAAAGCCCCCATACCATCTCTCGGGTGGCGAGAAGAAGCGTGTTGCGATCGCCACCGTTCTGTCAATGCTGCCGGAGATTCTGGTGCTTGATGAGCCAACCAATGGACTTGATCCCCACGCCCGGCGTCAATTGATCTCCCTGCTCCAGGCTTTCCATCATACGCGCATTGTCACCAGTCATGATCTCGACATGATCCTGGAACTGTGCGATCGTACCATCGTTCTGCACGAAGGCCTGGTGATGGCAGATGGACCGACCATGGAAATTTTCAGTAATGACGAATTGCTGAAAAAATGTCGCCTTGAAAAACCTTTTGCCATGCAGAGCTGTCCGGTCTGCTCCCCCGGTAAGCAGCCCTTGCCAAGCCTACCCCCGCTGGTTCCCCCACACAGTAGCAAGCCGCACGATCACGAGCGTTGAATAACCGTCACGCCTCATGAAAACGCCACCAGGTCAGGCTCTTCTGGTGACCTGAAAAGCAGTCGGGTTTTAATTGGGGTGAATTTTTGACTTAGACAAAAAAAGCGGTTCGCGCTAAGCTCTTTTTAGACGAAAGGTCAGTGGTCTGACCAATGGGCGGATTTCGCCCAAATCGGTGAACTTTCGCCACTTGGGTAAAAAAGCACCGGGATCGATTTGACAAACACTCAATTCTAAGGGACTTTTTAACAGGCTGTGTTCGGCATCATCTTTGCGTATACAACAAAATTGGCTGATCGACGCGATCGACCTTAAAATCTATCTCTTGCGGAGGGTAAGCAACCATGAATGTTCACGAGTATCAGGCCAAGGCAATTCTTCGGAATTTCGGGGTTCCTGTCCCGGAAGGACATGTGGTCTACAACATCAATTCGGCCCGCGACTGGGCCAAGCGCCTCGGCGAGGGCCCTTATGCAGTCAAGGCCCAGATTCATGCCGGCGGGCGTGGCAAGGGCGGCGGCGTCAAGATCGCCAAAACCGCTGATGAAGCCAAGAAATTCGCCCGTGAGATGTTCGGTATGACCCTGGTGACACACCAGACCGGAGCCGAGGGCAAAATCGTTAAACGTGTTCTGATTGAGCGCGGCTGCAACATCGCTGACGAATTCTACGTCTCTTTCCTGGTCGACCGTGCTACTGACAAGGTCACTCTGATGGCCTCTGCCGAAGGCGGCATGGACATCGAGGAAGTCGCCGCCAAGACTCCGGAGAAACTTTTCTTTGAGGCGGTCGACCCGGTGGTGGGGCTGACTGCTTTCCAGGCCCGCAAAGTGGCCTTCAAGCTTGGTTTTGAAATCGCTCAGGTCAAGCAGGCTGTGCCACTGCTGATGAACCTGTACAAGACCTTTGTCGAAACTGATTGCTCTCTGCTCGAGATCAATCCCCTCGTCCTGACCGGCGAAGGTAACCTGCTCTGTCTCGATGCCAAGATCAATTTTGACGAGAACGCTCTCTTCCGCCATCTCCGGATTCTCGACCTGCGTGATTATGACGAAGAAGATCCGATGGAGATCGAAGCTTCGCAGTACGACCTCTCCTACATTGCCCTGGATGGCAATATCGGCTGCATGGTCAATGGCGCCGGCCTGGCGATGGCGACCATGGATATCATCAAGCATTATGGTGGCGATCCGGCGAACTTCCTCGATGTCGGTGGCGGTGCGACCATCGAGCGAGTGACGGAAGCCTTCAAGATTATCCTCTCCGACCAAAAGGTTGAGGGAATTCTGGTCAACATCTTCGGTGGTATTATGAAATGTGATGTAATTGCGACCGGAGTTATTGAAGGCGCCAAGCAGGTCGGTGTCAAAGTCCCCTTGGTTGTTCGCCTCGAAGGGACCAACGTCGACCTGGGCAAGAAGCTGCTGGCAGAATCTGGCTTGAATATTGTCAGTGCTGATGGCATGGCTGATGCGGCTGAAAAGATCGTCAAGGCCGTTAAGGAGGAGAGACAACAATGAGCATATTGATCAATAAACATACCAAGGTCATTACCCAGGGCATCACCGGCGCCACCGGTCTCTTTCATGCTCAGGGCGCCCGTGACTATGGCACGCAGATGGTTGGTGGAGTCACCCCCGGTAAAGGCGGCACCAAGGTTGACGGTTTTCCGGTTTTCGATACGGTCGAAGACGCAGTCAAAGAAACCGGCGCCACCGCCTCGGTTATCTACGTACCACCGGTCGGCAGTGCTGACGCGATCCTGGAGGCGGTCGAAGCCGGTATCGAGTTGGTGATCTGTATCACAGAGGGCGTACCGGTTCTTGATATGGTCAAGGTCAAAAAATACATGGAAGGCAAGAGCTGCCGCCTGGTTGGGCCCAACTGCCCGGGCGTGATCACTCCTGGCGAATGCAAGATCGGCATCATGCCCGGTTACATTCACAAGCCGGGCCCGGTCGGTGTTGTCTCCCGCTCCGGCACCCTGACCTACGAAGCTGTCTGGCAGCTGACGACCCGTGGCATCGGTCAAACCACCTGTGTCGGTATCGGTGGCGACCCGGTCAACGGCACCAGCCATCTTGATGTTTTGAAAATGTTTGAGGATGACCCGGCGACCGAGGCGATCATCATGATCGGCGAGATCGGTGGTGATGCCGAAGAGCAGGCCGCTGCATTTGTTCGTGACCATATGACCAAGCCGGTCGCGGCCTTCATCGCCGGCGCTACCGCACCTGTCGGTAAACGCATGGGGCATGCCGGCGCGATCATCTCCGGTGGCAAAGGTGACGCTGCCAGCAAGAAAACGTTTCTCGCTGAGTGTGGTGTCAGTGTCGCCGACAGCCCTGCTGAGATGGCCGATGCGCTGTTGAAGATCTGGCAGCCATGAGAATAAGCATCACTCTCTGAACAAACAAAGTCCCCGCCCTTTTGGCGAGGACTTTGTCTGTTCAGGAGGAGAACCAGACAGCTCTCGGAGACATTTCTAGCATCATTTCAGCCAACCTTGACTCGACCGTATAACGAATCATTTCGTTACAGATAAACAACAAAAGAAAGCCCCACATTCGGAAATGAGGGGCTTGTCAGTGATCTGAGGGCCAGCGTGAAAGCTGGCCCCGTTCGGCTTTTTGTCTTTTTTTACACTGCGAACCGCGTCCCTGGTTTATTTCCCCATCGGTTGCGCCAAGCCTCGATATTCATCCGGAACATCGTCCAGCGAATCAGCAAAGTGCAACTCTCCTTTGCCGTCAGAATAAATATAGCGCTGGGCTTTTTGAGCTTTTGGTGCGGCCGTGGCTTCGGTCTGCTGTCCCTTGCTTTGCTCGGTCTTCTTCGGAGTGGTCTCTTTCTGTTGTTTTGCAATCACCGCTTCTATCGATTTCGGGGTTGCCTTCTTCTCGCCAAGGGCAAGATCAATGAGACGGCTGCGGAAATCCTGGTAGAAGTTGCTGACGGCAGCGTGGGCCGGATGAATAGGGGGAAACTGTACCAGAACCTGATCGATGACGAGCATCATGACCAGAAAGAGGAAAGTCCAGAAAATCGGTTTGATAAGACGATGCATGAGTCCTCAGTGCGAATGACGATTGTGGCCGCCGGTTGCCTTGCGTGGGCGATGCTTAAGCTGTTGAATAATCGGTCCGGTCAAACAGCTTGAGCACTCTCCCTGCATGGTTGTGTGGGTGATATGGTAATCGTTGTCCAACAGCTGTTCGAGAGTACCGATAATTTCTCCCTGACGCAAGCGGTAGTCCGGTTCGATGTCAATATGTGCGGATAGAGCCGTGATGTGCGAGCAGATTGACCAGACGTGCAGGTGGTGAATGTCTTTGACTCCTTCTGTTGCACGCATCTTGTCAACCAGGTCGTTGATGTCAATGTGTTTTGGGACACCTTCGAGAAGGATGTGTCCGGCCTCGCGAAGGATGCGTATCGCTCCCCAGCTGATAATCAGAACAATGATCATGGAGACCAGGGCATCAAGGACAAACCACTCGGTGTAGAGCATGATGATGCCGCCGATGATGACGCCAACCGAGGCGATGGCGTCACCCAGCACATGCAGGAAGGCGCTGCGGACATTGAGGTCGTCGTGGGAGTGACCATGCAGGCGGCTGGCAGCAATCAGGTTCATGACCAGGCCGATGATGGCGATGATGAACATTTCCTTGCTCTTGACTGCTTCCGGTTGCAGCAGCCGGCCCCAGGCCTCTCCGAGAATGCCGAAGGCAATCAAAAGCAAGGTGGTGCCGTTGATCAGCGAGGCGAAAATCTCAGCACGATGCCAGCCGTAGGTGCGGGTGTCGCTGGCCGGAAACTTGGCCAGGTGGATGGCCGCCAGTGACAGGATCAGGGCGAAAAGATCCATGAACACGTGGGCTGCATCGGAGAGCAGGGCCAGGGAGTTGGTCCAGAAGCCGCCAACCACTTCAGCGACCAGGGTAACAGCGGTCAGGCCAATAGCGATGATAAAACCACGGGTGATGCCGTGATCCAGCAGCCCGTGATCGTTTTGATCATGGCAGCTCTGGTCTTGATTCTTGTGGTCTGATGGCCTCAGGCTGGACATGAGAAAGCGTAACTCCTTATCCTCTATATACTAGGCTTACAGAGATTGTGAAATCAAGCACCAAGGTGCTTCCCCTCTTCTCGGCCGCTGTGCTATGGTTAGCGCCGATTTTCTGCGGTTCAATGCAACAAAAATAGAACAGGATAGATGCTATGAGTGACACCCTTTACGATGTACTGATCATTGGTGGTGGGCCGGCAGGATTAACGGCTGGCCTTTACACCTCGCGGGCCAAGTTGAAGACCCTGCTGGTAGAGCGAATGATTCTTGGCGGCCAGGTGATGACCACCACCAAGGTGGAGAATTACCCGGGTTTTCCGGGCGGTATCGACGGTCCCGACCTGATGATGCGTTTTCAGGAGCACTGCCAGGAGTTCGGCCTGGAGACGATGACCGGTGAAGTGACCGGCCTGATTGCTAAGGGTGATGAAAAAATTGTTACCGTAGATGGAGTGGAATACCGGACCCGCGCCGTGATCATTACCACCGGAGCCGAGCCGAGCAAGCTGGATATCCCGGGTGAGGTTGCATTCACTGGACGTGGCGTCTCTTACTGTGCTACTTGCGACGGCGCTTTCTTTCGCGATGTGCCCGTTGCCATTATTGGCGGTGGTGATACTGCCGCAGAAGAAGCCCTCTTCCTCTGCCGTTTTGCAAGCAAGGTTTACATGGTGCATCGCCGCGATGAACTGCGTGCCACCAAGGTTCTGCAGGAGCGCATCTTCGCCAATGACAAGATCGAGATGGTGTGGAACAGCACCGTCGAAGAAGCAATCGGCGATAACAGCGGTTTGACCAGCATTGTCCTGCGCAACATTCAGGAAGATTCAACCCGAGCCCTGGATGTCGTCGGCATGTTTGTCGCTGTTGGGGTGACACCGAAAGCACATTTTCTCGCTGACATTCTCGACCTGGATGCGGAAGGTTATATTCTGGCTGATTCAGATTGCCAAACCTCAATCACTGGTGTTTTTGCAGCCGGCGATGTGCGTAAGAAAATCCTCAAGCAAATCGCCACTGCGGTTGGCGACGGGGCGATTGCCGCGATTGTTGCCGAGAGGTACCTGGACAATCTGGGGCACTAAAAGAATCAGGCTCACCAGTAAGGCAGTACCCGGTAGTGCAGGAAAAAGGAGTTCTTCAGCTCCTTTGACTCCTCTCTTCCGGATTTATTTTGCCCCGCTTAAGGGGTATTGCAATCGACATTCAGGAGGGATATATGCTCGCCAAGGTTTTGTCCGGGGCGCTGCTCGGGATCGATGCCTACCCGGTTGAGGTAGAGGTTGATATCGCCCAGGGTCTGCCGCAGTTCGCCACAGTGTAAATGGTTTAACCCATCCTTTTTGTGCTGTTCAATTTAATCCCTTCATTTTGACAGGAAATTTCATTAAAAAAGACGTCTTTGGTAGTGCTTTCTACCTTATTCTGTCTTCCCTTAGCTTTATTTGCCAAGTGAAACGAAACCTACCAATCAGAATGTGCTCGTGAGCAGGAGTTTAAATAGTGAGCGTCATCAACAAGGCTGATAGCTGGCATAAACTGTAAAAGCCCGAATCTGACCTAACAGACGATGTCAGATTCTCTCCTATTCTCATGAGTCCTTGAACTTATAAGACCCTTTTTCAGGCAACTTGTGGGACGCGAAATTAGCGGGATTGGTTTTGCTCGTAAAAGTGCTAGACACTTCTAAGTTGTGATACCGCTATTATTCATATATGAGACATCACAATGTCTGCCTGCCTACCGGGGGAAATTCTGTCTCCGGGCCTAAACACGAGTGAAAACGTCTACACAAAGCATACAAAATCGTTTTCCTGCTTGCGTACATAACTAATTCGTGTAAAGTTTACTCATCAGTTACCGGCGCTATGGTGGTGTGAACAGTTACTGTTTGCTAACCAGCGTGTGTGCCACACTTGTAAAACAAAAAGGGTTCTCCTAAGGTAAGCAGTTACTGCTTGCTGTAAGGAGGGCTCTTTTGCTTTATGGATAGTACTTAAGCCAGTCAAAAATTCTGATGACCCGCTTCAGATCCGTCTTAAAGCCCTGTTTGGATTTTAAAAAAGCCTCCGGGTCATTAGTCAGAATATTTTTCAAAAAAACATGCAACTCATGAATGTCTATATTCTCTTTCTTTAAGTAAGGAATTGCTTGCAGGCACTTTTCGACCGAAAGTTGACTGCACAATGTAGCAATCGTCTCTTGCCTGCATTTGTGCTTATCTCGGTTTTTTATGATTGTGTTGGACAGCAAACTGTCGAAGTCATTAATGCCGTTTACTGACTGAACTTTTTCGGGAAGGTCACCTTCGTACTGTGCCAAGTACTTGTATATCGGCAAAAGATTGCTATTGTGCCGCAATAGATCTGGCAGCGCTTTCCAAATGATGGATTCCGCATCCCAATTCTGATTATCGAGGACCACATCGGTGTATAGCTCGCTTGCAGTGATACCTATATAGCCCTGCTGCCCAAAATCCGCCAGTACTCCGACACCAACGACCACTTCCAGATCATCTAGGTGATCGTCCTCAAGGCCCACAACTTGCATTTTGTTTGTTGGTTTATTCGTCAACACCAACTCGTAAATATCCTGTTTCAAACGACGCAGCATGGGGGCATTGTACTTTGCTTGGTTCTCGAGCAGCGCCTGGTAAAGTGGTTCATAGCTTTTCAGGCGGATGCGGGTCATTTCAATCGATTTGCCACCTTCGAACGATTTACTGTAGCTGGAAACCTCTTCTTCCTCGCCTTCTTTGGCTCGTACGACAAACATCAACCGCTCTTTGATATGTTCAAGATTTTCTTCTGAAAGGCATTTAACAATCGATTTCAGAATATTTTCGATGTTGGTGTCGGAGAGGGAGTACCCCATAAACACGATGGGATGCTCCAGAAAGATTGTCATGATTTTTGCCGCTAGGTAGGCTTTCTTTTCTGAGAAATCGCTATAGTCGGCTTCATTGATAACGATAGATTCAGGCGTGGTACAGCAGCCATGGATTTTGTAGATTTCGGAGATTCCATGCAGGGTAGAAAAAAGCAGCTCTTCCTGGCCCGTGTACATTGTATAGCTGGGAAAAAGGTCCTCAATGAAGGTGTCATAATTAGTGGTCAATACGCCACCAATGCTGCGCATTTCCAGCTTTTTGAACAGGTCAATCTCTGCAATATATTCAGGGTTATGCTCTTGACTTATATCCCGCATGTAACGCGCTATTTCGATCTTAAATGGTGAAACAGAACGTTCAATCTCTTTCGCTGATTGGGTCCGGTTCTCCTTGAACTGCTCGTCCTTAAGCCAGCGCAGGTTGAAATCACGTTCGATCAGTTCTGCAACTTTCGGTAGCAGTCCTTCCTTACACTCCTGCCCCCTTGCTTGCTCATTGTAGATTTCGTAAGCATATTCATCATCCCTAGCAAGACTTGCAAATTTTCGTAGCAGCCCTTCCCAATTCTCCAGACCGAGATAGCGCATCGATATGCCGGAACCGACAAAAAGCATCGGCAAATGGTCTGACATTTTCAGCCGCTGCAAAATGTCATTTTTCATAGGACCCCCAAATATTTTAATAGACTCATCACGTAACGATTTGACTCTTCATTGGCATTGAAAGAAATCAATCGCGAAAGTTTTTTAATTCGACATTCTTGTTATAGAGAGAAATCCATCCAAACGCAAATTGAAGAAATATTTTACCTGATTCCCAAAAATAGCTTTGTGCAAGCGAGAGTTGAGTAACTACTAACTCAACGGACGTTATTGATTCTCGAATGTAGTGACATTAAGTAAACCCTGGTTTCGGCCAGGGCTTCTGTGGACTAAACCCCGATTTTTTGATTCGGGGTTTTTGTTTGTCTTAATTTTAGTCAAAGAAAACCAAGGTTTTCTCTGTTAATAGAATACTAAAAATATGCATATATCCATATACACCTCCTGTTCAAAATAATATAATCTAATAATTACATTGACTTACAAGGACAGGAGCTGAATATGGGACGAATTATTTGTTACCTTCGGGTAAGCACAAATCACCAAGACCTCCAGAATCAAAAGTTTGAAATTCTGGATTATTGCCACCGTAACAATATGGGAATTGATGAGTTTATTGAAATCGAAGTTTCCTCCCGTAAAAGCACTAAAGAGCGCAAAATCGACTCACTGATCAACTCACTCCGCGAAGGCGATCAAATAATTGTATCGGAACTTTCACGCATTGGACGTAGTACGGGAGAGGTCCTGAACATCATCAATGACGTGGTAGGTATGGGAGTCAAAATCCATATCATTAAACAGAATATGCTTCTCACTGAAAATGGCGATATGCAATCAAAAGTCATGGTTACGATGATGTCGCTATTTGCCGAGTTGGAGCGGGACCTGATATCCCAAAGGACAAAACAAGCACTTGAAGCAAAACGAGCGGCTGGGGTTAAGCTGGGTCGCCCGAAAGGGTCTTTGAGTAAATCGAAACTGGATGGTAAAGAGGAATTAATTACAGATTTTCTGGCTAAAAAAGTCTCTATTTCCTCTATTGCAAAAATTCTTGAAGTTTCCCGTGGGACTGTCCACAACTTTATCCAAACGAGAAAGCTTAACGTATCTATTGGGGGTTGACATCAATTCACTTTTTTATTTCCAATTATAAATAGATTAAATCTATAAAAACAGCAGCTTAAGAGCTGTAAGGAGTTGGAAATAATGAGGTTTGCTGACTATGAAATGCTCAATAAGGAGCTTTCAGAATTATTATTGGAAATTGATGACTTTAGCAATGGGGAATTAGAATCGTTATCTGAAGCGGTAAAAGCAGATATTTTTTACTTGTCCGTTTCGAAAGCGATTATACAGAAGGTCAATAATCGGTTGTCGAAAATGAAGGGAAGTTCAGATGTAAAGGACAAGCTTGATGTAGCCGGGGATTTATTGAGGTTACTATCATCTCTTTTGCTTCTCAATATTGCTGCAACAACTGGCGATAAATCGTTATACAAAGGGAGCAGAAAAGGTTAAGCCAATGGGGGGGTGTCACAGCAGATACAGCATTTTTCATACCTATAAGGTTTTTTAGGTATAATAATTTTTTATAAATTACAAACACCTATGACTCCTGTGACACTTATCCCCATCATTGGTTAAATAAGCTATCTATCAGTTGGTAGGATACCACTCCTCCCATAAAATGGGATATCCTAGCTTATTTTCAAATTCAGTTCGACACTCCTCAATGGTCGGAAAGCCATAGTAGTTGACTCTACTATTCCCTGAGCTTTTTTTGCTTTTCTCCACTTTTTCAGGGCCTAAGCGTCTTAATTTTTTGCCAAACTCAGCACTCGTGGAGTAATTTTTAATGCTGGTAGTCTTACAGAAATCGACGTAAAAATTGAACAATAGCTCACATTTGATTGACCCACCATTCCAATCTTGATGTTGCTCAAATCCCGTTGATTGGTTCCCGAAGTAACCTTTTTTGAGGGTTTCATACCAGAACTTCCCAACCGGAGGTAAAGATTCAATTTTATGATCCAAAAGGGCTTTAGTTGCTGGAATTTTGGTCAGATCTATACCGCTTAGATCATACTCTTGGAGGATGGCCAGCAATTTTTCTCGTCCGCCATTATCAAGCTGATTTATCAGCTTCGAAAAGTAAGCTCTGTCCTGCTTCCTGTTATTATTTACGTACATGACACAGTATCGGCGCTCTTCTGGGGCAGCATTAAAAAGCCAGTCATTATTGCTGGTCATAATGATATTGATGTAGTTCTTCACTTCGGACGCATCGATACCTTTTCGTTCGATAACTATCGTGTCCTCGGTGATCATTCTCTTCAGCTGAGATTCATATTCCTTATCCCCACCCCAGGTCGATTCATCAGAGTTTACTAAAATAGCATCTTGGAGATGTCCATTGAAGTTTCCAGCTAATTGTTTGATATTACTGATATGTTTGTAGTGTCTTCCAAACATTTTGCCGAATTGGTTCACAAATATGCTTTTCCCGCAACCTTGCTCACCAATAAGTGCTAAAGCTACACCTGCCCGCTTAGCTGGATTTTGAATAATATTGGCCATCCAAGCCACCATGTAGTTATATAGATCCATATTGCCGTCAGCGATATTGTCCTTGATATGCTCCAAAAACAATGAGCAGTCCCCCTCTTTATTGGGCTCGCACGTAAATCCCTGCCAGAGGTTATACTCAGAATTCTTACAACCTTCTGGTCTAAAAGTAATCCTGTCGTATCCACGTCTATCTTCACTCGTTATCCATAAATCACCAAGGGACTTGATTTTTCCGTCAATCTCAATTTTCTTATTTGCCATAAATGTTTTGAAATCATGAGATTTCATGAATTGCAGGCGCTCTTCTAATGGCTCCTCTATAGTCATTTCCTTTACAATGAAGGCTTTCCCCTTATACATTGCAAAAAAATGGTTGCTGTTGATTTCTTCAACTGCCCTCTGAAGTGGGTTCCCTAGTTTATATCGGCCAAAGGCACTGTCGACGCAGCAAATTACTTCAGGCTCCTCCAAAGGCGGATCACACTTTTGAGATTCAATCAACGCCATCTGTTTAATCGTTTCATATGGGTATCCATTCGCCATCCACGAGCAGACAAGCCTAAAGATAGAATCGTTTCTCGACCCTTGAGTGATTCCGTTACTCACTTGAGACCCTATCGAATTGATAACAGTGCCAGAATTTGGCTTAATTGCCGTAGATTTTTTCGGGGCATTCAAGAGCTTCAGTAGCCATTCAGGCGCATCTACCACATGATCTGGTGTCCCATCTGCGCGATGATATTCATTTCCATCAATGGTTGATGAACAGCCAACGACATATCCTCCATTACCGCGAATATCTATGCCCTTACCAACTTTCCCCGCCGAGTTTCTAATTTCTTGTTTCTCTGGGAACTTGAAGTAGTAATGCATCCCACCTGATGGTGTCATAACGGTGTATGTGGGTGGCAGAGTGCCGTGTTTGCTTTCCAGTTCTCTTAGTGACTCGAATCCGCCAGCATCATTTTTACAATCGATATCAAGTACAAAAATGCCCGATTGTTTTCCGGTCATAACACCGATATTTAAATCGGAATTTAGGATCGCCTGGATTGCTGTCTGATCAGTAGTTGCGGTTTCTTGCCATCCCTTCCCTTGGGGCCTTTTGTCGTTTTCCCGCAGTGCAAAAAAATACCACTGCCTTTTTGTGAGGTTTTCCATAACATCTTGTTGTTTCATATTTTTTCTCCTTTTGTATTGTTTGATGTAAGAGCATTCTACTTTCCAGTTACTTAAAAAATTGAGAACGCCAATTTTTTTCTCGTGGAATTCATCCTGCGTGACCGTTCTTGAGTTCAGCGAATGATGAGTTCCTTTAGTAATACTTATAATTCAGGGGTTTCCTCTTAGTGGATTGGTGACATTTCGTTCTATGTTGCTGATATAAAAACAAAAACACTTAAATTAAATGAGGCTCGCTCAAAAAAAAGCAGATGCATTTGGAGAGAGAATTTTTGCGGAGACAATTAATTTGCAGCTCGAATTTGGAATTATGACCTATGAGGAGCTTGCAAAACACCTCAATGAAAAAGGCATTAAGGCTTCTAGGGGAGGAATTTGGTCAGAAAAGCGGAAGCGTCTTTGAAAAAAAATCGGGGTGTAGAAACAAATACTCCAGCCTTAAAGTCCGTAAACAATGACGAAAAAGGTAATATGTGTAATTGGATCTGTGAGCATGGAGCAGACAGTGCTCCCTCTGGTTTTGTGACAGCTTTTGACATCATAGAAAGTATAATCAATGACTAGCCAAACATTGCATCGGACAAGGCACCGAATGCGGTGTTAAAAGATCTGCCTCGGACATCATAAATTTTGGAATATCAAAATGGCATTATTTTTAGTAGCTCAAGCTTTGTCTGACAGTCATTGTCAGATTCAGTCGAACTCAATAAGAGTTTATCAGCAGATTTTCTTAGAAGTCAGGGTTTGCAGTAAATTAGCTTTTCAGCCAATCTGAACGCATCAAAACAATGTGGGAGGATTTTCAGTAAAAATCATCTCGCAAATATCCAGAGTCTTATCTGCATCAAATTCATTCCAATATATCAAGGTAAGTAACAACCGGCTTATTATTGATAGAGGTATTTAGTAAGCTCTTTAATACGCAAAATGATGGTCGCCTGATAAAGTCTGGCCGACCCCTCTTGTATCTCAAATTGGCTTTTGTGCTATAGTGAAATTACCTCAATAGCACAAGAGGTCTATAAGGATTAAGGAGGAAGATTATATGCTAGTTTCTGATCCGCCAGGCCACTTAGGAAAAACCCAATCAATTTAAAAGTAGATAAAGCCCGGATCATAGTAGTTGGGTGATCCGATACAGATTCCCACGACGGGAGTCACGCAGAAAGAATTGAACGTAAAACGCCCTGGGAAACTCTGGGGCGTTTTCTTGTTTATCAGGGTCAGTAATAATTGTTCATTTCTGTCAATAATCAGCCCGTAGATCAGTTCGAGAGAATTTCTGAGAATTTTCAAAGTGTGTCAACGGCAGGAGTTCCAGGAATTACTGCCTTTTGGCTTCAGACGGCCTTCAAATTTCAATAACACAAAATATCAGACGAGCGACAATTAGGCTTTAGGCGACGTTTGATGTCATAAATTGTAACTATGCCTGCCTGTAATGAAAGTGTCTGTTTTCTTTCTTTCTCATTTTCAGGCAGAGTTGTACTGGTTTATTGTCGGCAGGGCACTTACTCCATGAAAAACTAAATTCGGCGCTGTTGTTTTGTTATTTGAATAAATAAACACCTGCAACGACCATCTTTGCAGAATTTATTCTTGAGGGTTGCGGTAAAATTTAAAACGTTGGTTTAAAGTCACTTTTTGATCTTTGCCTATTTTGGGATTGTTGATATGAACAAACACGCTCAAGCTACAGCTTATCTCCATGAAATGATGACTCAGTGGCGTCATGACTTCCATGCGCACCCCGAATTAGGTTGTGAAGAACAGCGTACCGCTGCAACTATTGCCGAACTGCTGCGAGGCCTTGATATCGAGGTGCACACAGGGGTCGGTGGCACCGGAGTTGTTGGCATCCTCAAGCGGGGCCACGGGTCGCGAAGCATTGCATTGCGGTCCGATATGGATGCTCTGGCTATTGTCGAAGAAAACAGTTTTGACTATCGCTCGAAATCTACCGGGAAGATGCATGCCTGCGGCCACGATGGTCATATGGCGATGTTGCTCGGTGCTGCACAGCACCTATCTAATAAAGGTAACTTTGACGGAATTGTCTATTTCATCTTCCAGCCTGCCGAAGAGCTTGGCTATGGCGCCAAGTCAATGCTCGCCGATGGTCTGTTCAAACGCTTTCCGGCTGACGCTGTCTATGGCATGCATAACATGCCGTCGCTTCCTCTCGGAACCTTGGCTATACGACCGGGGCCTGTGATGGCGTGTGAGGATCACTTCGAAATCATCATTTCTGGTAAGGGGACACATGCCGCACTACCGCACCTCGGGATCGATCCGATCCTGGTCGGCGCTGAGATTGTTTCAGCACTTCAGTCGGTGGTCTCAAGGGTCCTCAATACTGTAGATAATGCCGTTATTTCGGTGACCGAGTTCATTGCCGATGGAACAACTAACGTGCTGCCGACGACTGTTACTCTCAAAGGCGATACTCGTTCCTTTACACCGGCCGTGCAGCAACAGATTGAAATAGCCATGGGCCGAATTGCCCATGGTATCTGCGCAGCGCACGGCGCGGGCTGTAATTTCACCTACAGCAATGAATTTATTTCTACCATTAACACTCGCACTGAAGCGGCTATCGCCGAAGAGGTCGCTCGTCAGATTGTTGGTGAAGAAAGGCTCATCCTTGATTGTCCGCCTTTTATGGCCTCAGAGGATTTCGGCGAGATGCTGCGGATCAAGCCAGGCTGCTTCCTGTTTATCGGTAATGGCACTGAAGATCCTGAGAGTGCCGGTCTGCATAACCCCCGCTACAACTTCCATGATGACAACCTGACGACTGGAGCCGACTTCTGGGTCCATCTGGTCGAATCCCAACTTACTGCAAGCTGACAGGGTGGTACGCAAGTTATGTTAGATACAGTTTATGACAAGGTGCAGATCGATTATTTCCACAACCCGGTTGCCGATGGGCAGGGCGACTATCCAGCACAACTGAAAGAAATTTTTGATGTTCAGGCCTGCAAGCGTGCGGTAACCGAAATCAGTCAGTGGCCAAGTTACCGGGCGACAGAATTGCTCAGTCTCGATGGCTTAGCAAAAGAGCTCGGGATTGCCGGCATTTACTACAAGGACGAATCGACGCGTTTCGGTCTCGGTAGTTTCAAGTCGTTAGGTGGAGCCTATGAGGTGCTTTGCCTGCTTCAGCAACAGATCTCGAAGCGTGTTGGTCAACAGGTCAATTTCGCAAGTATCCGCAATGGCAGTTACGCCGAACTGGTCAAGGAGATCACCGTCATCAGCGCCACCGATGGTAACCATGGTCGCTCGGTCGCCTGGGGAGCCCGGCTGTTCGGTTGCCAATGTGTGATTTACATTCACGCCGAAGTGAGTGCTGGCCGTCAAACCGCCATGGAGGAGTTAGGTGCCGAAGTCGTCCGGATCGCTGGCAACTATGACGATTCGGTCGTTGAGGCCGCCAAACGGGCTGATGATAACGGCTGGTTTATCGTCTCCGATACCTCTTACGAAGGCTACACGGATCTGCCTCGCCATGTCATGGCCGGCTATACGGTGATGGCTAATGAAATCAGTGCCCAGCTGCCTGCAGATATCCAACTCACCCATACCTTTGTTCAAGGTGGTGTCGGCGGTCTGGCTGGTGCGATGTGTGGCTATTTGTGGCAGACCCTTGGTGGCAAGCGTCCACGTTTTGTGATTGTCGAGCCAGATCGCGCCGATTGTTTATTTCAGAGTGCCAGAAACGGTGAGCCGACCGTGGTCAAAGTTGTCGAAGAGTCAGTTATGGCTGGGATGTCGTGCGGTAAGGTGTCTTTTCTGGCCTGGCAGATTCTCAGCTGTGGCACTAATGATTTTATGACAATCCCCGACGAGCTGATTGCCCCGGCGATGCGCTCCCTGGCTGACGGCTGCTATGCCTCTCGGCCGGTGATCGCTGGTGAGTCTGCTGTCGCCGGGGTTTCCGCTCTGATTGCCGCCTGCAGTGATCCTGAATTGAAAGAGGCGCTGCAACTGAATGAGAGTAGCCAGGTCCTGCTCTACGGAACTGAGGGCGCGACCGACCCAGAGATTTATCGGACCTTGGTCGGCCGGAGCGCTGATGAAGTGGCTGCAACCATGCCCGTAGCTAACGAGGATAAATCATGCTAACAGCTCCTCCTCGAGGGTTTACCCATACCGAATTCGAACAACGCACCGCACAGGCCCAGCGGTTGATGCGCGAGCAGCGGATCGATGCCCTGCTCTTGACGACAGAACCGAATGTCCGTTATTTCAGCGGTTTTTTTAGTCAGTTTTGGGAGAGTCCCACTCGGCCCTGGTTTGTGATTGTACCGCTGGAAGGACGACCGATCGCGATTATTCCAGAGATTGGCCTCAGCGGTATGGTCTCGACCTGGCTTGAGGATATCCGTACCTGGCCGGCCCCTCGTCCTGAGGATGACGGTATTTCACTGTTGTCAGCGGTCATCAAAGAAAAGACTACCCGTTTCGGTCGCCTCGGTGTGACCCTTGGCCACGAAAGCCTGCTACGGATGCCGGCCGGGGATTATCAGCTATTGGTGCAAGCGATCCAGCCGCTCGAAATTGTCGATTCGATGCCACTGATCCGGCATCTACGCAATATCAAGTCAGCGGAGGAGATAGAAAAAATTCGTTTTGTCTGCGATTTGACTTCAGCTGCCTTTGAAGCTCTGCCGTGCAGTTTGCAAATTGGTGAAACAGAACGCCAGATTTGCCAGCGTTTTCGGATCGACCTGCTGCAGCGTGGCGCCGACAATTCACCCTACCTGATCTCCGGCTCTGGAGCCGGTGGTTACGACAGCATCATCATGGGACCGAATGACCGGGTCTTGGAAGAGGGCGACGTACTGATCATCGATACCGGCACCACTTTCGATGGCTACTTCAGTGATTTCGATCGTAACTTTGCTTTCGGCTATGCCGACGACCAGTTGCAGCAGGCTTACCGAACCGTCTATCAGGCGACTGATGCCGGTTTTACCGCAGCCCGTCCGGGAGCGAAAATGTCCGATCTCTGGCAAGCGATGTGGACGGTGCTGGAGTCAGGTGGTGCTCTGAGTAACGATGTCGGTCGTATGGGGCATGGCCTCGGTATCCAGTTGACCGAAGGACCTTCTGTGACCCCGGCTGATCATACTGAACTGAAGCCTGGCATGATTGTTACCTTGGAGCCGGGGATGACTTTCGCTGCTGGCAAGCAGATGGTTCACGAAGAGAATCTGCTGATCACCGAATCGGGAGCAGAAATGCTGTCGCGTCGGGCATCGGCCGAAATTCCGATTATCGGTTAAGGAGAAACCTGTGAGTAAAGAACAGACAGTCAACGTCCAGCAAGTACAGGCTTCGGTTGAACTCGACAACATCGCTCCCCTTGGGCGGGTCGGACTGCTGGCCCTTGCAACCGATTTCAACAGTGAACAGGATTTGCGCCGCATCTTTCCTGAAGGGTTAGAGGTTTTTACCAACCGGGTCAAAAATGCCAATCCACTCACCATCGAAAACTTGCTGGCAATGACTGGTGATGTGACCCGTGCTGCAGAAGGGATACTGCCGGGGCTCGGTGTCGACGCGATGATCTATGGTTGTACCTCCGGCACTATAGCTATCGGTACGGAAAAACTGAACGCGTTGATCCATGCTGCATGGCCCGGCATCCCGGTTACCAACCCGGTGGTTGCCGCACAAGAAGCCTTTAAGGCGTTTGGTGCAAAAAAGATCTCTGTTCTGACTCCCTACAATGATGAGATCAATGCTGAGATGGGTCAGCATTTTGTCCGGCAGGGTTACGAGTTGTTGAATATCACAGGTTTCGGCTTTGAAAACGATATCGATATGACCTCGATTTCACCGGACACCATCTACCGTGCGGCCCTGGAAGTCTGTGACGAACAGGCTGATCTGCTGTTCATCTCTTGTACCGCTCTACGCTCATCGTTGGCGATTGAGAGAGCCGAGCAGGAACTCGGCAAGCCGGTGGTCACCAGTAATCAAGCGTTGGCCTGGCATGTACTGCAGTCGCTCGGACAGCAGCAAACGGTCTCTGGGTTCGGTTCCCTGTTCCGCCTGAAAATAGATGAATAAATCTCTTAGCTGTTCTGCTTTTTTTATTACTGGGAACTTGTTCCCACTGTCATTCACCCCAAGGATAAGGAGTCACAAGATGAAAAAATTGGTTGGGTTTGCATTAGTTCTGGTCTGTTTGGCCAGTGCTGGGATGGTCTTTGCCGGTGAGTATACTGGAAAGGAATTCACTGCCCGCTTAGCAACGGAGGATCTGGAAAACGATAGCATGACAGTCTGGTCAAAGAAGTTTTCCGATGAGATGAAGTCTTGGTCGGACGGTAAAATTGATATCGCCGTCTATCCTTATGGCGCCCTCGGCGACACACGCGACATCAACGAGCTTTGTCAAATGGGCGTTATCGAATTTGTGGTGACCGATTATGCCTGGATTAGCTCCTTTGTTCCAGAAGCCCAGGTGCTGGGTCTTCACCACATCTGGCCACGTGAAAAGGCTCCTGAAGTACTGGAATGGATTGTCAAAAACGGCAAATTCATGGCTGTCTTGGAAAAGTCTTTCCGTCGTAACGGCATGGTTCCTCTCGGCCTGATCTGGGAAGACTGGATGTGGGTCACTTCGAAGAAGCCTGCAAAATCTATGGCCGACCTTAAAGGACTGAAGTTGCGCGTCATGTCCTCCAAGATTCTGGTTGACCAGTACAAGGCTTACGGTGCCAGTCCGACCCCAATGAGCTTTGGTGAGGTTTACGGCGGTCTGCAGATGGGCATGATCGATGCGCAGATGAACCCGATCTTTGCCAACTATAGCATGAAGTTCTTCGAAGTTACCGACCACTTCATCAAGATGGACAACGAGGCCTACATGGGTATCCCGACCATCAACGCCAAGGTTTTTGATTCCCTGCCGGTAGAAGCGCAGCAGAAGATGCGCCAGTTCTGGGCCGATTCAGCCCTTGCTTCTGCCAAATGGATTGAGGCCCGGAACGAAGAAGACATGAAGAAGATTAAAGCCGAGAAACCTAGTATCGAATTCTACGAATTCAACGATGCCCAAGTCGACGAAATGAAGCAGATTTCCAAATCGAACTACTCGAATTTTGTGGAAATCGGTGGTCCGGACGCTCAGCAGGCGCTTGACTCCCTGCTCCAGGATCTGAAAGACGCCAAGCAAGCACTCGGTATCTAGGAGTTACCACCGGTCGCCCCCTGCGGCACCCCCTCCTCACTCTCCGTTGCGGGGGCGCGACCACCTTTTTAAAGGTTGTTGTTATGACTAAAGATGAAAAGCGTACGTCTCGTTCGCCTTTCAACAGATTCTTTCGGCTGGTCGGCAAACTACTCAACTGGTTTGAGGTCGGTAGTCTGCTCTTTTGCGTTACCGCACTTGCAGCACTGTTGATTATCAACTTTATCGCCAGAGAGCTGTTTACCAGTATCTATTTTGCAGAAGAGATATCGGAATTTCTTGTGATTTTTACCACCTTTGTCGGACTCAGTTACGGTGTGCGCCGGGGTCGACATATCCGCATGGGCGCTTTCCTCGAAATTATGAGTCCTAAGGTGGAAAAGGTCTTTATTATCTTTATCTCCCTGATCAGCGCTGGGGTGATGTTCTATATGGCCAATGCGGCTTACGAATACCTGATACACAGCATGCAGCGGGCGCATGAGACACCGGCGCTGCGGCTTCCGGTGTGGGTTTTCTACATCATCACACCGATCGGGTTCGCCCTTGCTGGTATTCAGTTTTTACGCACCATCATCAAAAACTTAGTCGAACCGGACACCTGGATTTCGCCTGAGCAGCAAAGTGAATATGATGAAGAAGAGTTATGTGATGGAGAGTAAAATATGACTGTTTTCTTGATCAGCATGATAAGTATGCTACTGCTCGGCTTCCCCTTCATGATCGTGCTTCTCGGATCACTGATTTTACATATCACCATCTACATGCCGAATATGAGCTCCCAGGTTCTGGTACAACAGGTTCTGACCGGAGTTACCCCGGCGGCCTTGGTCTGTGTGCCGATGTTTATCCTCTCGGCCAATCTGATTACCTCCGGCAAGTCAGCACAAAAGCTGATTCGGATGGTTCAGGCATTTGTCGGTCACCTGCCAGGTGGCTTGCCGATAACGGCCAATGCCAGTTGTACTTTGTTTGGCTCCGTTTCCGGTTCAACGCAAGCTACGGTGGCCGCTATCGGCGGGACCATGCGACCAATGCTATTAGAGGCAGGCTATCCCAGTTCCTTCTCTATAGGCCTGATTATCAACGCCAGCGATATCGCCTATCTAATCCCGCCCAGTATCGGTTTTATCGTTTACGGTGTAGCCACCAGTACCTCAATTGGAAAACTTTTTTTAGCTGGAATTTTGCCGGGACTATTGGTGTTCTTTCTCTTTTCTCTCTATTCATACCTTTATTCAAAAAAGAATAAAATCGGTCAACTGCCTAAGGTTGCCTGGCCAGAAAGAATGGCTGCTCTTAAAGATGGACTACCGGTGATGGGCTTCCCAGTTGTCATCATTGGCGGCATCTATTCCGGAGTCTTTAGCCCGACTGAAGCTTCGGCAGCAGCGGTTGCGTATGCGCTGATTCTGGAATTGCTGATTTACAGGAGTTTGACTCTGCACAAGATTCATGATGCAGTTTTGCAGACCGGGGTCATTACCGGAGTGGTTTTTATTCTGGTCGGAGCCGGACAGGCCCTATCTTGGATGCTTAGTTTTCTCCGCATCCCACAGGCAGTGATGCCGCACCTGCTTGGGACTGATCCGTCGGAATTGCGAGTAATAGTGGTAGTGATCATCGCCTATTTTGTTGCCTGTATGTTTGTTGACCCAATTGTCGCTATTTACGTCCTGAGCCCGATTTTTCAACCCTACGTTGTCTCCGCAGGAGTGGACCCGGTCCTGCTTGGAACTTTGGTCTGTCTGCAGACGGCAGTCGGTTCTGCGACGCCACCGTTCGGCTGCGACATCTTTACCGCCCAGCTGATATTCCGAAGGCCGTATCTCGAAGTCATTGGCCACACTCCTCCCTTTATTTTGATCCTGATGTTCGTTACGGCGATGCTGGTCATTTTCCCGGACATTGCGTTGTTTTTACCGAACACTGCTCTTACCAAATAACAATCCAATAACCCTGAAGTGCTCGCTCGGTCCTTGCGGGCTGGCCGAACGCAGGCCGACAAAACTAAATTGAAAAACACCAACTTAGAGCAAGCCCAACAAATCCAAGGACAGTGGCAAATCTTAGCCGCCGCAGTTCTTTGGGGGACCACAGGCACGGTACAGACTTTTGCCCCGCTGGCAGCCCAACCACAAGTGCTTGGCGGACTGCGTTTGGCTCTTGGTGCCCTGGTCCTTCTTGCTATCGCCATCGGCAGAAAGCAGCTCAATAGCGGGGGGCGCTGGCCACTGCTGCCAATCGTTGGTGCGGCCTTGGGAATGGCTTTTTTTAATCTGCTGTTTTTTAGTGCCATCGCTAAAACTGGAGTGGCTGTCGGCACCACTATTTTTATTGGTTGTACACCGGTTTTTGCTGGAGTTCTTGGTTACCTGCTGCATGGGGAGCGTCTCAACAAACACTGGTTTGTGGCAACGGGCCTGGCCATTTTAGGATGCTGTTTTCTGACCCTAACAAAGAGCGGCGCAAGCGTTGACTTATCGGGAGTACTCATGGCTGTCGGGGCAGGTGCTTCCTACTCTTGGTACAATGCCATTATTAAAAAGGTTGTCCAATATCAGACACCGATGACGGTTGTGGCGCTCGTTTCCTGTTTGGGTGCGCTCTTCTTGGCTCCAGTCGTCATGTCAGCGGACCTGCAGTGGTTGGCCTTGCCCGGTGGTATGGAAGTTGTTTGCTATCTGGGATTGTTTGCTACCGCTGCTCCCTACTGGCTTTTGGCCAACGGTCTGAAAGTGGTGCCCTTGGCAAATGTCGCCACTTTGAATCTGGCAGAACCGTTGGTAGCTACCAGCTTGGGAGTATTGGTGGTGGGTGAGCGGTTGACAGGGACGGCGTTGTTAGGTGTCTGTTTATTGTTCGTAGGCTTGCTTTACTTGACGATTACGGCCAGAGCATCTGAAGCCCCAAAACCAATAGCAATCACAGCTCCATGAAGATTGTGCGTGACTTCTTTTCCTACTTGGAATCTTTATCGGCTTCGATCGGAATTGATAGGCCAACCTTGACATGGTCCATAACCACGCTTGTGTTGAAATGCTGAATGTTCGGGTTGTCGAAGAAGAACCTGCGAGTGAAATTGTCGTAATCCTGCATGTCTTTTGCAGTTAGGATCAGGATGAAGTCTGAACTTCCAGTGACGTAATAGCATTGCATGACTTCTTGGGTGGCGAGCATCGATTCTTTGAACTTGTCAAGATGCTCCGGTTGCTCCCGCTCCAGGGAAACCTGCACGATCATGGTCATGCGCCGTCCAACTGATTCGGGGGAGATGACGGAGATGTCAGCGGCGATGGTACCGTTTTCACGAAATTTCTTCAGCCGCCGTTGACAAGCAGTTGGTGACAGGCCTATGGCCTCGCTCATTTGTTCCGTGGTTAGACGGTTGTTCTGCTGGATGAGATTGAGCAGATTGGCGTCGAAAGCGTCCATGTTCTATTCCTATTAAAAATAAGATTCTGCACAAAACCCTGAGATAGCGCATCTGTTAACACGATATATCCTCAAATAAGCAGGGTTTTGTCTTCTGATTTTGACGATCTTACCAAATATCGACATAAACTCACAGTCAAAATAGTCGAGCGAAACACTTGGGGGGGATAATTACTGCGTTTATTGCCCTCGTTTCGCCAAGACAAACATGAAAAATAGCGATCTTTGCAGATTATTATCTCAGACAGTGGTGTAGAATTTAAAACACTGTTTTCTTCGTCATTTTGTCTGGTTGCTCTGGACATGAGAATAAAGATCATTTGCTATCGCCCGGTGGACCATTAAACCTTTACTGACATCAAACAAGGAGAAAACAATGAAAACGAGAAAATTTTTAGCAGCCCCCTTATGTTTATGTTTGGCCCTGACCATGTTAATGACTTTTTTCCTAACTCCGCTAACTGGTACCGCACATGCTAAAAGCGTCATCAAACTTGCTTTTGTTTCCAGTGAAGATCCCTATCTGAGTGTTGATGGTGCAACTGCTGCAGTGTTTAAAAACCTTGTTGAAGCAGGAACTAACCGTGAGATAGAAGTTCGACTCTTCCCGGCGGCGGTTCTTGGGCAAGAGCGCGAAATGATGGAAATGCTTAAGGGTGGGCTAATTCATGTCAATCTTGCAACTGCTGGCTCAATGGGTTCTTTCTTTCCGCTCTACGGAGCGTTTGACATCCCTTACTTGGTCCCCAACCACTCTGTTGCATACGATGTCTGGGATGGCGCCTTTGGCCAGAAAGTTGACAAACTCATCCTTGAAAAAACCGGACTGCGAAGCTTAGGCTTTTATGGACAGGATGGTTTTTATCATATCACTAACAACACGAGACCCATCAAAAGTGTTGCAGACATGAAGGGCCTGAAGTTCCGCACCATGACGTTGCCGAGCCACATCAAGTTCTTTGAGTCGATGGGCGCCTCTGCGATCCCTATGTCCTGGGCCGAACTCTACACCTCTCTGCAAACAGGCGTCATTGATGGTCAGCACAACCCCATCGGTTACACCGTTCAGGGAAAATTTCAGGAAGTACAAAAATATATGACTCTTACCAGTCACATGTATGCAGTCGGCTTCCTTCTGGTCAATGATGACTGGTTCCAGTCTCTCTCTCCAGAGCATCAGAACGTAGTTGTCGATGCCGCTCGAGTTGCCCGTGTTGCCGGACGTGGCATCACTTCCATTGTCTCTGCAGACAAGAGCAAGGGACTCCCTTTCCTTGGCGAGCAGATGGAAATTTATTCACCAACACCTAAAGAAATAGAAGGTTTTGCCAATGCAACGATTCCTTCCATGAAAAAATACGTCAAGGAAAGTCTTGGTAAAGAGGGTGAAGATTTGCTTAATGACTATATTCAGGCTGTTGAGGATTCGAAAAAGAAGCTTGGCTATACCAAGTAACCTTCAACTTCAAAGAAAAATCACTCAGTTTAATTAGCATAACAGAGGGTTTGTCGCGGGTATCGTTCCGGTGCCCGTGGCAAGCCTTTGACAACCGAAGTACACATAGAAAAAATGGCAAGACTGGTTCGCCGCGATGAAAATCACAAGGTCTTGCAAAGGGAAAAGCATGGGCTCTCAAGAAACTTGGCAGAACAAAATTAAAGGCAAGGTTGAAATGTTGGCTTCCGGTCTCGATTTTGTATGTAACCTTTTTGGTGGCCTTGTGGGCGGGTCTATGGTCTGCATAGTCATTGCAGGGGTCTTTGCCCGCTACGTTTTTTCCATGCCTTTGGCATGGTCAGAAGAACTCTCGAAGTTCCTGATGATCTGGATGGTCCTCATTGGTATGTCTATTGTCACTCGACACCGCGAAAATCTCGGTGTTACATTTCTGGTCGAAAGATTCCCTCTTTGGCTACAGAGGATAACAAAGCTGGCCTCAGACTCTCTGGTAATGTGGTTTTTAGTGATTCTTGCTTTAGAAGGTCTGAAGATGGCAACAAAAGCTAAACTCCAGGTTGCACCTTCACTCGGCATCACGATGTACTACCCTCTCTTGTCAATCCCCGTTGGCGCGACCTTGACGATCATTCAGTTGGCACTTCAAATGTTGATTGACCAGCTTTCCTGGCGCTCCACGAAATCTCCATATGAAGTCCATTACGAAGTACATGCTGAGTAACGGGGAGGACTTATGTCGTTAATGATGGTGTTGGTCTTTTTTGCTTTTTTGCTGCTTGGTATGCCGGTGGCCTATGTCTTGGGTGTTGTCTCTATCTTCATAGTGCTGGACCTCGGTGGCCCAAGTCTGTTCTCAATATTTCCAATGCGTTTTTTTAACAGTATCAACCTCTTTCCGCTGATGGCGATGCCATTATTCATTTTAGCCGGTGAACTCATGAATACAGCCGGGCTGACTAACCGGGTGATCAACCTCGCTACTAAACTGGTCGGTCACTTTTGGGGTGGTTTGGCTCACGCCAATGTCTTGGCCAGCATGTTGTTCGCTGGGCTTACCGGCAGCGCCGTCGCTGATTCCGCAGCGTTAGGAACCATGTTGATCCCCGGTATGGAGAAAAAAGGGTATCATCGTAACTTCGCCGCCGCGATCACCGCAGCTTCCTCCTGTATCGGACCAATTATTCCGCCATCGATCATCATGGTTCTTTATGGAGCCTATATGCAGGTCTCTATTGCCGGACTGTTTGCCGCGGGAATTGTTCCGGGGCTGTTGATGGGTGTCGTGCTGATGGTGTTTTCTCATCGGATTTCAAAGAAGAGAGGCTATCCAAAAGAGGAACACAGAGCGACTTTCAAGGAAGTTTCAACGTCATTCAAGGATGCCTTTTTCTCCCTGATGATGCCTGTAATTATTCTAGGAGGAATTCTAGGTGGGATTTTCACTCCGACAGAAGCGGCGGCTATCGCTGTCCTTTATGCCCTGGTTGTCGGTTTCTTTATCTATCGGAATCTCACTCTGCGTCACATCTGGGAGATGCTCTGCAACATGACCCGAGCCTCGGGAGTTGCATTTATTGTACTGTCGACCGCAGGGATTTTCGTTTGGTTGATGACGACAGAACAAGTACCTCAGGCAATTTCCAGCCTTGTCCTGTCAATGACTGACAATAAGTATTTGATTTTGCTTTTGATAAATATTTTGTTGCTGATAATCGGCTGCTTCATGGACAGTATCCCCGCACTTATCATCTTGGGGCCGGTGCTTGCCCCGTTGGCTACGAAAATTGGGATTCATCCGCTTCACTTCGGCACGGTCATGTGTCTTAACCTCACTATTGGTTTGGCGACTCCCCCTTTAGGGGCCTGCCTGTTTACCTGCTGTGCCGTCGGCAAGGTTACTCTTGAGGGGATTTCCAAAGAGGTTTGGCCGTTTATCGTTGCCCTGATCATAGCGGTGCTGTTGGTCACCTACATTCCTGCACTGACCTTAACTGTTCCCAAATTCCTTGGCTTCATGTAAGGGCGTGGTGGCATTCGGCAAAGAGAACATCATCGAACTTGATTATAACACTGGCAACATAACGACTGATACGAGACCCTGCTAAACCTGCAGATTATCTCAACAACAAAGACCCAGAACAAATTTAGATAACAGGAGAATCGCTACAATGATCGATCTAACTATCAAAGAAGAAGCACTCGCAAGAACCGTTGAACTGGCCCGCGAGCGAAAAATCATTATTCCCACCTTGGCCCAGCAGAAGGACCCCAGTCTGATCCCGGACAAGATCAAGCAACAGTTGCAGGATATCGGGCTTTGGGATTTTAACCCTACCAATCTGTTCCGCATTACCTGGAAGAATCAGCCGACCGAATCGGGTGGCAATTATGGCGGGGTCAATTACATCGAAATCCCGCCTGAAATTTCCGGTATTAAGGCAAAAATTGTTGCAGTGGTTGGTAAATGGTTCCCCACCGGTGCGCACAAAGTTGGCGCTGCCTTTGGTTGTCTTGTTCCGCGCTTGGTTACCGGCCAATTCGATCCAACCAGTCAGAAAGCCGTCTGGCCTTCTACCGGCAACTACTGCCGAGGAGGTGCCTACGACTCGAACCTGCTTGGCTGCGAGTCGATCGCCATTCTGCCGGAAGGTATGAGTTCAGAACGCTTCGACTGGTTAGCCAAAGTCGCTGGTGAAACGATCAAGACTCCTGGTAGCGAGAGCAACGTGAAAGAGATCTTCGACAAGTGTTGGGAGTTGCGTAATTCAGGCCAGGACCTGGTTATCTTTAACCAGTTCGATGAGCTCGGCAACTATCTCTGGCATCATGAAGTCACCGGTCACGCCATGGGCGAGGTTCTTGAAAATTTCATGGGGCCGAGCGACCAGTTCCGCGGAGCGGTTTACACCACTGGGTCCGCTGGAACCATCGCCAGCGGTGACTACCTTAAGAAACAATATCCCGGCAGTAAAATTGCTGCCTGCGAAGCATTACAATGTCCAACTCTGCTGGAGAACGGTTTTGGCGCGCACCGTATCGAGGGGATCGGAGACAAGCATATTCCCTGGGTCCACAATGTGAAGAATACAGACATGGTCATATCTATCGATGATGAGGGGCCAATGTCATTGATTCGTCTTTTCAACACACAGGTAGGTCACGATTACCTGCAGCGTCAGGGCGTATCCGAAGAAATGCTCAACCAGCTTGATCTTCTGGGTATCTCCGGTGTTGCCAACCTGTTGTCAGCCATTAAGTTCGCCAAACACTATGACCTGGGCGAGAACGATGTGGTCATGACTGTATTAACTGATTCGATGGAAATGTACCAGAGCCGATTACGCGAGCTTGACGAAGAACGGGGCGAATTCACCGAACAGGACGCCGTCGCGGCCTATCACCAGCACCTGCGTGGACAGTCCACCGATCATATGGAGGAACTGACTGAGCAAGGACGCAAAAGAATTCATAACCTCAAGTACTACACCTGGGTAGAGCAGCAGGGCAAAGATGCCGAGGAACTAAATGCTCAGTGGGATGATCCTGAGTATTGGACCAGCATTCCCCAGTATGGTGAGCAGATAGATCGGTTGATTGAACAATTCAATGAGCGAGTTGGTTTGGTATAGCAGATGGCCTCACCTCGGGAAAAGAGGGAAGGGACTGTTTGCGATACTGATTCTTTTGAAACTTTTTGATCCCTTTTTTTCCTTTAACGGAGGTCTCATAAGTTACGACTCATAAGAATACCCTCTCGCTGTTGAGACAGCTCGTGTTTTCGACATCATTTAAACTCATCAAAGTAAAGAAAGAGGAGTCTAGAGATGAAAATTCTGATCGCTGACAAACTTGCTGATGAGGCTGTTTCTCAACTTGAGGAGCTGGGTGCGCACGTTACCGTTGATGCTGACCTGAATCCCGAAACCTTGCCCGCAAGCATTCTGGACAATGAGGTTTTAATTGTCCGTTCCACCAAGGTCAAGGCAGATACAATTGGCAATGCAACCAATCTGTCTCTGATTCTTCGCGCCGGTGCAGGCGTGAATACGATAGATCTCAAAGCAGCCAATGAAAAGGGCATTCATGTTGCGAACTGTCCGGGGAAAAATACCGATGCTGTTGCTGAGTTGGCCATCGGCCTGATGATTGCGGCTGACCGTCGGATCGTGAATGCATCCGTCGATCTGAGAAACGGCGTATGGAACAAAAAAGAGTACGGCAAAGCGCGTGGTTTAAAGGGGCGTTCTCTCGGTATTATCGGTATGGGGGCTATAGGTAAGTCGGTTGCCAGGAAGGCCCAGGGGCTGGGCATGGAAATTATTGCTTGGTCGCGTAGCCTCACTGAAGAGCAGGCGGTTGAGCTAGGAATTGAGTACAAAGGGACTATGAACGAGGTTGCTGCCGAGGCCGATGTGCTGAGTCTTCACCTTGCGAGTAATGATGACACCCGAGGAATCATCAATAAAGATTTCCTTGCGCAGATGAAGGACGGTTCGATTCTGATCAACTCTGCGCGCGGCGAAGTGGTCAACACAAAAGATCTCATGGCTGCAATCAAAGAGAAGGGGCTTCGGGTCGGCTCTGACGTGTTCGAAGACGAACCCGCAGGCGGCAAGGCTGACTTCAATGACACCGAGTTCGCTAGCTTGATCACCTGTACGCCTCATGTTGGAGCCTCTACAGATCAATCAACAGCTGCCGTTGCTGATGAAGTTATTAATATCATTAAGACGTACAAGAACACCGGCAAGCCACTGAATGGTGTCAACCAACGCCAGAAATCAACAGCTCAAAACAATCTCGTGGTCAGGCATTTCAACCAAGTGGGTGTCCTGGCGGGAGTCTTTGATGCGCTCAGATATGAGAAAATCAATATCGAAGAGATGGAAAATATGATCTTCGAAACTGGTTGTGCCGCATCTTGTTCCCTGAAACTTGATGTGCAACCCTCTGCTGCCCTGATCGAGAAAATTGCTTCAGGTGAAAACATTATTCAGGTCATGATGAAATAAGCTTTTTTGGGGAGGTGACTTTGGGTCGTTACCTGCGGATCAAAACTTATACTGTATAGAAGGTCTTTCTGCTGTGAAGATGTCTTCTTGATAGAGGTGTTTGAGCTAATTGAAAAGGATCAACTCTAGCTCGCTTAGCTTGGTCCGTTATGCATTACAAACCAAAAACAAGGATTTGAGTGAACGTGGAACCTCTCAACGTACATGATGCACCAGATGCAATTGGTCCATACTTCCACGCTATGAAATTGGGGAATTTGTTGTTTTGCTCAGGGCAAACACCCTTAGATCCAAACACAATGAAGTTGGTCGGAACAACCATTGAAGATCAGACTCAAAGAGTATTAAAGAACCTCTCAATTGTTTTAGCTGGCTCTGACTTAACCCTGAAGAATGTCGTAAAAAACGACAGTCTACATAAAAGACATGAATGATTTCCAAGGTATGAACAAAGTATATGAAGAGAGGTTTCAAGGTCACAAGCCTAGCCGTACAACAATTTCAATCAAACAAAATCCATTAGATGCTTTAGTGGAAATAGAGTGTATAGCCGAGCTACCATCAAAATAGCTGCACATCCATACACTGAAGCGGAGTGGGTGCTACAGAGGCGTTTTGTGTAAAGGTTTCTCATAAGTCACGATTTCCAGTAAATATTAGCCCCTCCCTGGCTCTCAGGGTAGTGGCTTTCCTATAAGTATTACTGCAACTCTTTCTTACATTACCTAGGGATATTTAGTATGCGGCGGACGCGGAACAAAATCAGGCACTGTCTGTCAGATCAAGTTCCGATTACTACACATTATCCTATTTGGATAACCCCATTGGCTGCAATCAAATCAATCTATCAGCTCTGCGTTATACACAAATTCTCGGGGGGTATCTTCCCCTGGGAATGTTACGGAAAAAGAGTCTCCATCTATTTCTACATGAGACATGTACTCTTTTGTTTTCTCAAGGCTAGGCCTTAAAACCATGATTTTCCCGTTTTTTAGTTCAAGCCTGATACATCTTCGACTGCGGTCATTGACACCATGGAAAAGAGTTTCCCTTACATGATTTGTTATTTTTTCGACATCAGCTTGCGATGAATTTCCATTCTTTTTGGCAATTTCTAATTGCGCATTCAAGAGTGTCTGGTAAATATCTTCATCGACTCTTTCTCCTGCTGGATAAATAACAACTTTTTTCAGAATTGACTGGAGGTGTGCTCTTAATTTTATTCGATTATCGATGTTCTCAAGTGATTTGTTATTATAGAAGTCACTGATATTATTTATGTTACTTCTTAATTGTTTTCTTTCGTACTCCAAGCCATAGAGATCCTTTCTGCTTTCAGAAATTTCCTTTTTATAAATTTCAATATCGTTCAAAGGCTCTTTGATTTTATTTTTAATAGCATTTCTAAGCTCTTTGTTATTTTCATCAGATAGAGAGTCTAATAAATTATTTTGACGGTTTTCTGCTTGGGCCAACATCGCTTCGCGAGATTCAATCGTTCGTTTAAGGGTCTTTTCCTGATTGTCATTTTGATCGTCCTCATCTGAGAAAATGGCATCAAAATCAATTTCCTTGCAAAAGGTAAGAATGGCGTTTTCTACCTCGTTGTATCGAATTGAAACGTAATCACACCCTCTACCGCGCCGACCCGAATCACATACAAAGTATTTTGCGATCCTTTGCTGATTGCCCTTATGTACATAATTCATCGGAGAACCACAGTAACCACATATTGCCAAGTGCCTAAAAAGATTCCCTATTTTAGCACTTCTCCCTCCGGTAGATGGGTTATTACTCAGACGAGTATGGACCTGATAGAACAATTCATCATCAATCATTCTGGGAAAATAATCTGTGATTGGCTCCCCTGTAGGAACCCTGACTCTGTCCTTACGCGTATGCGGCTGAAACTCACCAATGACTGCTCTGTTATATAATACTTTTTGGATGTAGCTCGCGTGCCACCCCTTCCCGGTTCCCCAAACAGGGATACCTTCCTCATTGAACTTTTTAGCAATAAGATTTACGCCATAGCCGGAAACAGATAAATTAAAAATCCTTTCGATAATTTCAAGTCTGCCAGCAATTGGGTGAAAAGCTTTCCTATCTTCTGACAATGTAAGCCAAGCAGGACATGTCTTTGTCATCTTAACGTCTTTAAGTTTTGCCCTTTTCTGGCGCCAGGTTTCTCCTAAACGCTTTGATTTGGTGAGGCTTTCTTCGTGGGCTCGGGCCATGATTGTGATGCTGATTAGCAGATCATGAATGCCATCAGCCATTTTTTTTTCTGTATATTCTTTATTGTCCATAAGGGTCACCACTGTGATCCCCTCTTTCAAAATTGACAAAAATGTTTGCAATGCGTCAAGAACGGCTTCTCTACTCAATCTATCAAGAGACTCTACTATTAGGATTGATCCTTTAGATATTTTTCCTTTGAGAACTAACTCAAGGAATCTACCTAGTGATCCCTTGGTCTTATTGTCACCAGAAAATGCTGAAACCCCCTCATCCTGAAGATTGAGTGAATCATTGAGGATTAGCCCTCGACTCTCGGCATATTCCTTGGATGCCTCTTGTTGGCGTCTAAGACTGTCACCCTTTTTCTGCTCTGGTGTTGAGAACCTGATATACGAATAGCAGCAGGGGGTGATGTTGTTATCAACTTTCAACGTAAAATCTCCTTTGAATATATTTTTTTATGAGATTAGTACGGATATGCTTAAAAATTTGATTCGTAGGATAAAATTATGTGGGTTATTTTATACACAATATCGCTACGGTTGGCCTGCCCGAGGGCGCGGTCAAGGAAAGCAAGGATCGCGTCAAGTCCGCCATCAAGAATTCCGGTTACGAATTTCCCACTCGCCGCATTACCATCAATCTTGCTCCCGCAGACATTCGCAAAGAGGGCACTGCGTTTGATCTGCCAATGGCCGTTGGGCTGCTCACCGCCACCGGGTTGGTGCCAAGCGAGCGTGCCGGGCGCTTCCTGTTTATGGGCGAGCTCTCTCTCGACGGCAGCATCAAGCCTGTACGTGGTGTCCTGCCGGTGGCCGCTGCCGCTCGACGTTGGGATCTTGATGGCTTAATCTTGCCGGTCGCTAATGCTGAGGAGGGGGCGCTGGTTGATGGCTTGCCGGTTTACCCTGCAAAAACCTTGGGTGAAGTTGTTGATTTCCTCACCAGCAACCGGGTGCTGGAGGCGTGTCAGGTTGATATTGCTACGATGATCGGCAACGCGGTGCAGGACGATGTCGATTTTGCCGAGGTTCGTGGTCAGGGACATGTCAAGCGAGCCCTTGAAGTTGCCGCGGCCGGCGGCCATAATATCTTGATGACCGGACCTCCGGGAAGCGGTAAAACCATGTTGGCGCGGCGCATCTCCACGATCCTGCCGGCGCAGACTTTTGAAGAAGCGCTTGAGATTACCAAAATCCACTCGATTCTTGGGCTTTTACCAGAGGGCCAGGCGCTGGTGGCCAAGCGTGTCTTTCGCTCGCCTCACCATACGATTTCCGATGCCGGCCTGATCGGAGGCGGCTCTCATCCCCGTCCGGGTGAAGTCTCTCTAGCGCACAATGGTGTGTTGTTTCTTGACGAAATGCCTGAGTTTAAGAAAAACATCCTTGAAATGCTGCGTCAGCCACTTGAGGACGGCCAGGTCTGCATCAGCCGTGCGGCGCAAAGCCTGACTTACCCGGCTTCGTTTATGCTGGTCGCCGCAATGAATCCTTGCCCCTGTGGTTACCAGGGTGACTCCCAACATAGCTGCACCTGCACTCCGGCAATGATCCAACGCTACCGGACCCGACTCTCCGGTCCTTTGCTCGATCGTATCGATCTGCAGGTCGAGGTGCCGCGGGTGCCGCACAGTGACCTTTCCGATACCCGTCCGGCGGAAGCTAGTGTTGAAATTCGAGGACGCGTGGAGAAAGCACGCGAGATTCAGCAGGTGCGTTTCTCCCGGTTACAGATTTATTGCAACGCACGCATGGGACCCAAGCAATTACAGGCTTTTTGCCGTGCCGACACTGCCGGTCAGGAATTGCTCAAGCAGGTGACGGATAAGCTCGGTTTGTCGGCACGAACCTATACCCGTTTACTCAAGGTGGCACGGACGATTGCAGATCTTGCCGGTTCAGAAGATATTGCCGTCAATCATCTGGCTGAGGCGATCCAGTACCGTTCTCTGGATCGTCAAAGCACTGCGGCGGGATAATGAACATTGTGCGTTCTTGTCTACCGTTACACTTGGTTATGTCGTCTGATCTATGATATTTTGCCTGCATGGATGAATCTCTTCTGCCATTGTTGATCGCAATTGCGTTTATCTTCCTCGGTGCCCTGGTGGGCGGCCGTCTTGCATCGGTTTGTCATATTCCGCGAGTAACCGGTTACCTGATGACCGGTCTGCTGATTGGACCATCCTTCGCTCATCTGCTCAATCTGCCGGTATTGCTGCCTCCTGAAGTCCTGCTGGAATTGCGGCCCCTCTCCGAAATGGCACTGGCACTGATCCTGATGCATATTGGCGGCCTTTTCGAGATCAGTCATCTCGAGCGCTGGCGGCATCGCATCCTGCTCTTCTCGGGCAGTGAAATTCTGCTGACATTCTCTTTGGTCGTTGGCGCAGTGTTGACGGTCAATATGGCTTTTCTGCAGAAGGTCGTGCCGGGCCTGACGCTCTGGCAGACTTCTCTGACCTTTGCGCTCTTCCTTGGTATTATCGCTGTCGCAACGGCTCCCGCAGCGACCTTGATGGTTATTCGTGAGTACGAGGCCGACGGTCCGGTGACGGCGATTGTCTTGACCCTGGTCGGTTTTAACAACCTGGTTTCGGTGCTCGGCTTTGCCGTGCTGGCTCATCTCCTGATCTTCCCGGGCGAAAGCCTGTCGGTTCTCATGCTGCGAATGGGGGGACCTGTTCTGGTGGGTGCTTTCATGGGCTTTGCCATGTCGGTCTGGGCGCAACGTCTGGAACTGCCAAGTGAGAACAAGATTCTTATGCTCGGCGGCATTGCCGTGAACGTTGCCATCTGCCGTACTTTTCAGGTCGACCCTTTGCTGGCGAGCCTGGTTTTGGGTATGACTCTGGCTAACAGTTGCCCCCGATGGCACAGGTTACAGAGTGATATCCGCCAGGTTGATTACCTGTTGTATGTGGCTTTCTTCGTTTTGGCCGGTGCGAACCTGCATATCGAAACTCTGACTCATATCGGTCTCCTCGGCGTGGCTTATGTAATTGCCCGTACTCTTGGCAAGTGGCTGGGAGCCGCTATAGGTGCTCGCCTTGGCGCTTTTGGTCCGAACGAAAAAGCTTATGTTGGCTTGACCTTGATGGCCCAGGCCGGCGTCGCTATCGGCCTTGCCGGTCAGCTGGCTCAGAATTGGCCGGTTGGCGGCAAACTCCTTGAGACGATCGTGCTTGGTTCCGTGGTGGTCTTTGAACTGATCGGGCCACTTGCGGTGCGGCACGGCCTGGTGCGCTCCGGCGAGGTGCCGATCCTGGCTCTTTTGCAGAAGAGGGCGCCGGTGAGCGCCTTGGAGGGGATGCATAATGTCGTGCATCATTTTCGTAGTTCTCTGGGTGTGCCGGTCGGTCACAAACTGGAAGATCCCGGCGATATCCTGGTGAAGCACATTATGCGGCAGAATGTGGAAACCGTGCAGCACAGCACTCCTTACTATGCATTGCTCAAACATATTGCCCACAGCCGCTACGACCGCTTTCCCGTGGTCGATGATCATGATCGTTTTATCGGTGTGATCGATTACACGGAAATTCGGAATCTGCTCTTTGAGCCAGCGTTGGTGCCTTTGGTGGTCGCCGGAGACTTGACTGCTACCGCAGACTATTGCTTGACTCCGGATCAACCTCTGCGTGAAGCCTTAAAGATTCTACAAAAGCATCGCAACATCAGCTACTTTCCGGTGGTTGACTCAGAAGACTCGCAAAAGCTGGTCGGTATTCTCAACCAGAATGACGTGCTTGCCGCTTTCCGGCGTCTCGGTCAGGATGCCTAATGCTCAAGGATGAACCTGAATCCTCTGTGGATTGAGGCTTCGATTGAAGTGAAAAATGTAGACCTGACCCCTTTTTCATAGTAGATATCGGTTCCAGAATTTACTCCTGCGGAGGTTTGTTTTGATCCCCAAGCAATTTCGGATTCACATTGTTCTCATCGTTGCCTGCGTCTTTATGATCGTTTTCCCGATCCTCAATGAAACACCGGATACGGTGAAGGCCGAAAAGGCAACGGCTGTGGCCATTGAGTTTTTGCAGCTGGTCGATGCAGGCAAGTATGAGGAAAGCTGGCAGATGTCAGCTGGTTTGATGAAGGAAAGAGTGACTGAAAAGGACTGGGTGGAGAAGTTGACCAAGGCCCGAACCCTTTCGGGGGCCTTGCTTGAGCGCAAGGAAAAGGACTCGAGTTATTCCACAACGGCTGTAGATAGCCCGGAGGGTGAGTATATCTCCCTGATCTTCGATTCCAGGTATCAACAGGCCGAAAGCGTGGCCGAGTACATTACCGTGATGCTGGATGAAGGTCATTGGAAAGTTGCTGGCTATTTTATCCAGTAAATTTCCAAAATTTACGGGCCTATAACCCAAAAAAAGTGAATACGTTTTTACACCAAAACAGTAAAAGCTGAAATCAAAAGACCAACGCAAAGACGCAAAGAAAATCCAAGAAAGAAGCAAAGGGTGACTATTCTCGCCTTTGAAGTGCTTTTCTTTGTGGACTTTCTCTACTCCTTCACCTAAAGCGCCTACTTTTGATGCATTAAATCCTTACAACCGTTGTTTGGGTTGTAAATCCAAGAATTTATACATCTCGCTAATACAATTGGTCGCTATAACCCTTGCGGCATAAAAGCTCTCTATCAAAAACGGGGGGCTTTATTGACCTATAGCGAGCAAGAGCAAATTTATATTTATTGCTCTTCCCCAACACTGGGCAGATAGGCCTCGATGTTATTCAAGACCCAAACCTTATCAAACCATTCAATCGGGTTAACGGCGACACCGTCGATGCGCATCTCGTAGTGCAGGTGATCTCCAAAGACCAGGCCCGTTTCGCCAGAGACCGCGATAATGTCGCCCTTTCTCACGATGTCGCCTTCCTCAACGTTGGTCTGGTGGAGGTGGCCGTAAAGAGAGTGCAGGCCGTAGCCGTGGTCGAGAATGACAACGTTACCGTAGATGCCGATCTCGCCAACAAAGAGAACCTTGCCATGGTTTGCTGCGAAGATCTGGGTATTGTTGATCCCTGCGATATCAAGACCCAGATGCACCTGCTGGCTGACAACCTCTGAGCCATATTTGTAGGTGCGACTGTCCGCGAAGCCGGCCTTGGTCGCGCCCTGGTTCCGCAGGAAGGCTCCTTCCCAAAGTTTGTTCGGCTCCGTGTTCTGGCAGATTTGAGCAATCTTCTGATAGTTCTCCTGGCGTACCTTGTTATTGATTTCGACAAAAACCTCCAGAGGTGACCGGGTTGAGGTCGCCATCATCTTATCTTTAACGGTTTCCAGAAAATCATCGTTCAGCTCAATCATCTCTTTGCGATAGGTGTGTGAAGCGGTTCTTGAACCGGGTCTGATTTTTCTAAAGTTGCCCGCGGCGTCAACTGCAAACACCCTCGGCTTGAACTCATCCGCTTTTACATTATAAGGGTGGGCATAAAAGCTCAGGTACTTGTTCGGCTCAAACTCGAAGGCCCTGAAGTGTAAATCACCAAGCAGGACACCCGTTTCAGTTGGCACTTCACCCACCTCGTAAAGAACAACTCCTGTCCCCCCACGTTTCAGGGAGAGAGAGCCCTGCAGGATCATCAGGTTCGGAGCCTGATTATCGTAGGTTAGAGTTATAGAAGCGTCTGTTTTGTTGACGATAAGAGATGAATCGACCGCTTTGACAGTGATCTTCACCTCCAGAGGCTCCGAGTTGACAACACACTGATCGGGATCAATCGGCAGGTCAAACGATCGGGTTTGCAGCTCTTCCGAACAACGTTCCTCACCCGTGCAGGCGCCACCGGTTAGAGTGTAGCAGACCTTTTTCAGACCAATATCGTCAGCAATGTTTACTTTCAGGGCGTGGTTAATGCTGTCATCCTCTGCGACGCCCCAGGAGACAACCGGAGGGTTTGTGTCGATATAAAGGTAAAAGGCGACCAGTCCGCAGATGATAAGTACAGCCAAAAAGGTGATTTTTTTCAATGAAAGCTCCTATTTGTTCTTTTCCAACAGAGTCGAAGCAGTTGATAAGTATACTCGGAGGATGTGTGAGGTCAAAGTCGGCGGAAGCATAAATTTAGATGCAAGGTGTTTATGACACATCCGCTGTATTTATAAAATAGACGAAGCGAAAAAATAAAAAAACGCTGAGGCGTTCACAAGCCTTCTGCAAAACATACGCAGAGTCATCTTACCAGTACGACCACGGATTGGCTGGCAACGCGATAACCCTTCTGAGCCTGTAGTTTCACCTCTTCTCCCGGGGAACAACTTGCACCTTCCGCTGACAGGGACGTATCAATAAATCGCCGCCAGGGCTTGTTGGTGCCCGCCTTCGGCAGGGCGAATTCAGTGGTTTTTGTCGACGCATGGGCGATCAGGTAGATTTCAGCTTCATCTGTTGTTCCCTGTAAGTGCATGGCCAGAGACTGGGATGTCTTTGACCAGTCGGGCTCGTGTAACCTGCAGCCATGCCAGGTTAGGTAACGTTCACCACTTTCTTCCCCCTCGAAACGTCGGGGACGCAACAAGGCCTGTTGTTGGCGGAAAGCGATCAGATGCTGAAAAAAGGTAAAGAGCTCCCGGTTGTTCTCAAGGTTGCCCCAATCGATCCAGCTGAGAGCGTTATCCTGGCACCAGGCGTTGTTGTTGCCCTGCTGGCTGCGGCCCATCTCATCCCCGGCGAGCAGCATCGGTACACCATGAGCCAGGATCAGCAAGCTTGCAAAATTGCGCACCTGCTTGTTTCGCAGGGCGCAGATCGCCGGGTCTTCACTTGGCCCTTCGATGCCATGATTGGCACTCAGGTTATGGTTATCGCCATCGGCGCCGTACTCGCCGTTAGCTTCGTTGTGTTTTTCCGAGTAGCTGACCAGGTCGGCGAGGGTGAAGCCATCGTGGCTGGTAACAAAGTTGATGCTGTGGTAGGGCGCCCGGCCATCATCCTGATAGAGGTCGGAGCTGCCGGCCAGGCGGGTCGCCAGTACCGGAACCATGGCCAGATCACCACGAATGAAACGCCGCAGATCATCGCGGAACTTACCGTTCCATTCGGCCCAGCGCCCGAAGTTTGGAAAAGTGCCGACCTGGTAAAGTCCAGCAGCGTCCCAGGCTTCCGCGATCAGCTTGGTGTTGGCCAGTACCGGGTTACCGGCAATGCGCTCCAGCAGCGGCGGGTTGGTTAACACCTCACCATCGGGCCCTCGGCCTAGAATGGAGGCCAGATCAAAGCGGAAACCGTCAACGTGCATCTCGGTGACCCAGTAGCACAAGGCATCGATAACCAGATCGCGTACCACCGGATGATTGCAGTTGACCGTGTTGCCGCAACCCGAGTAGTTGGCGTATTCACCGGTCTCCGGGTCGACGATGTAATAGACGCTGTTGTCGAGCCCACGCATGGAGATGGTTCGGCCCAGTTCATTGCCCTCACCGGTGTGGTTGAACACCACGTCGAGGATCACTTCAATACCGGCTTTATGCAACGCCTTGACCATCGCCTTGAACTCGAGAATTTGCGCGCCGGGCCTCTTGTCGACGGCGTAGGCAGCTTTGGGGGCGAAGAAGCTTAGTGGGTGGTAGCCCCAGAAGTTGTGCAACGCCTCTCCCGTTAAGGGGTTTTTGCGGTAGTTGTCGGCTTCGTCAAACTCGACGACCGGCAAGAGTTCCACTGCGGTAATGCCAAGTTCCTGCAGGTAAGGGATCTTGTCAATGATGCCCAAAAAGGTTCCCGGATGAGCGACACGGGCCGAACCATGCCGGGTGAAGCCGCGCACATGCATTTCGTAAATCACCGAGTCGGCCAGGTGACGATTGAGCGGTTGATCCATCTCCCAGTCAAACTTATCGATCACTAACAACCCGCGCCAGTTGCCAGCCCTTGACGCTGCCCGGGTTGATTGCCGCCAGAGGGAGGGACCAGAAATCGCCCGTGCGTATGGGTCGAGTAAAACTTTGTTAGCATCAAACCGATGAATGGGCGATTCCTCTGTCGTGTCACGTGCGACCCGGTAACCGTATTCAAAACCCGGTATCAGGCCTCGCAGACAGAGATGCCAGACATCACCGGTGCGGTTGATTTTGGGGTCGAAGGGAAACTCCAGAAACGGATCGAGGTCTCCGGGCTGGAAGAGGACGAGACTGAGAGTGGTTGCATGCCGTGAGAAGACCGCAAAATTAACCCCTTCGGCCAGGTTGCTGACGCCATAGGGTTGCGGCTGACCACGGAGTACGGCAAAATCTGTGGTCACAGCATCGAGCAGACGGTTATCATGGGTGGCAGTAGTCATGGTGAACTTTCTAAAGTCTTTGAAAATCGTTCTGTCTCAGTGTACCAGAATCTGGGATGCCCTTCATTACAGAGTAACAACTTTTCTGGAGGAAAAGCTATGCAACACACACTTCAACCGGGACGCTACCGGCACTACAAAGGCAATCTCTACGAAGTCATCGACGTGGCAAGGCACAGTGAAACTGAAGAGCAGTTGGTGGTTTACCGCTGCCCCAGTGACGGCAACTCGCTATGGGTTCGACCCTTGCTGATGTTTCTGGAGACGGTTGAGGTGGCAGGGCAGGTCGTCCCACGTTTTTCCAGAATTGAAACGAAAGCCTGAACTATTGCATCACAGAATCTGCAGATTGGCCGTGTGTGAGGTAAAATGGTAGCAGGAGTCTTCGTATGTTTTTTGAACCGACATTATTGGGTAGCGTCGAACTGGATATTACCATCAAGCTGTTGCTGGCGGCCCTGGCCGGCGGCTTAGTCGGTCTTGAGCGTGAAAAACACGGTCGACCGGCAGGCTTGAGGACCAACCTGTTGGTGGCTGTCGGCTCGTGCGTCATGATGATCGTCTCAGAAGCTTTTTACCTCAAGTACGGTGCCTTCGACTCGGAAAGTACCTTGCGCCTCGATCCCTCCCGGGTCGCAGCACAGATTGTCACCGGCATTGGTTTCCTCGGTGCCGGGGTAATTCTCAAAGAAGGGGCCTCGGTTCGTGGCTTAACCACCGCCGCTAGCCTCTGGGCGGTTGCCGGCTTGGGCATGGCCCTCGGCATGGGCTTCTTCAGTCTCGGCGTTATCGCCACAGCCTTGGTCCTGGTCAGCCTGACGTTCCTGAAAAAACTCGACCCGATTATGAAAAAGGATCGTTTCCTCACTCTTAGCGTAACAGCACTCAATCGTGATGGCCTGCTCGAAGAGTTGCTGGCAGTTTTTGCCAAGCGGGATCTCGAAGTGTCCGATATCAGCTCTCACCTTGACTTCGCCCTCGATGAACTCTTTTACCAGGTGGTCATCACCCAGCAAGAACGAAGCATTGGGCATGAATTGATGGAAGAGATCAAGCAAATAGAGGGCGTCAGGAAAATTCGTTACCACTAGGACAGCAACGGGAGCAGAATTTGATTCTGTTCCCTCTTTTTGTGCTCTTAATTCTATTTCTGCAGGCTCAAGTCTGGTGCGCCGGTCTAAGCAGGTCGAAGACCGTCTTCACTGGATTGAATGCCTCTGGCGGGATCTCGACGAACAGGGTGTGCCAGCCTGCCATGGCGCCGTTCCATAGCCCGGGCAGTTCCAGAACTTTAAGCTCTTGTCCCGCCATCCTCTTACTGGTAATGATCACCGCCTCTTCATCGACAAAACGGCTCAAATCGTAAGGTCTGCCACGCCAGTCGCTGACGCCACAGACCATGTCAACGGGATTGAAATGGGTTGAACCTGCCAGGATCTTGGCCTGCTCGGGATCGCTATTGTCAATCTGCGCCCCTTCGACAATCTGCCTGCTCACCCGCCCATTGCTATCGCGCACCCAGAAAGGCCCTCCTCCTGGCTCACCGCTGTTGGGTACCATGCCGCAAACCCGCACAGGTCGGTCAAGCTTGTCGAGCAAGGTCTGGCTGTCATCAAAGAGTGAGACGTCTAGCTGCAGCCGGTCGCCAAGGAAACAGACCACCAGTTCCCGGGTCATAAGGTCTTCCGGGTGATCATGGAGCGCCTTGAGCAAAGCGTGTTGTTCTTCCTGCAGGGCCACGAGGTACCCGGTTAGCAGTTTGGCCCAAGTCAGGTTGGCTTCCTTATGCACGTCGGGAACAACATTATCAATGTTGCGGATCAGGACGATGTCGCCAGACAGGTCGTTGAGGTTTTCGATCAAGGCACCGTGTCCGCCGGGACGCAATACCAAGCGACCCTCACTGTCTCGTAGCGGCTGATCTGTCGCATCCAGGGCCAGGGTGTCGGTCGAAGCTTTCTGGGTGGAGTAGCTTACCTCGAAATGACAGCCATAGGCCGCAGCAAGGGTTTCCTGCCAGGCGGCAAATTGCGCCTTGAAAAGGTCAAGGTGCTCCGCGGAGACGGTAAAGTGCAGGCGAATAACACCATCCAGACCATTCAACAACGCGGCCTCTGCGAGATGCTCGATAAAAGGCGTGCGGGCGCCGTCAACGGCGGCGTGGAAGGCTAACAGGCCTTTCGGTAGTCGTGAGTAACTCAGGCCACAGGATTCCAGCAGGTAACGGATGATCAGAGGCAGGTCGCGGTCAGCCAGGGCTTGCTGCAAATCCTGGCCATCTTCCGCCATGGCGTTGTTCAGGTCTGGATGAAAAGCGAAAGACTCAATTTCATCGAGGAAGCGCCGCAGGTTGAGTTCCGCCTGGGAGGCCTCTGTAAGCGGTTCAACAGCACGACAGGCATCGAAGACACCACACTCGGCGTGCAGAGGGCTGAACATTCGTGATGCCGCACCTGAAGCCGGGACAAAGCGGCGCAGACGTCCGGCGGCGATCGCTGAGTCGAAGGCCTTGTTCAGATAAGCGTGGGACTCGGGCTGAAGCTGCGTGATGCCGTCATCGACAGTGCAGCAGCGCTCCAACTTGATATCGAGCTGTCCACTGCGTAACCAGTCAAGCTGACGGGCAGCTTTCGACGGCTCAATGCCCAGCGCTTCGAGTTGTTTCAGATCTTCGGCAGTAAAATTCATGGATCACTCTGAAAGCTTGAGAGAGGACGGTCAGAAGAGCAGGACCGGACAGGCGACGTTGTGCAGAACGTAGTTGGCTACAGAGCCGAATAGGACATCGCGGATTTCGCCGGTGCTTTCACGCCGTCCGATGATCATGAGCTGAAAGGCCTCATCGTTGGCGATTTTACAGATCGACTGTCGGGGTGGGCCAAATTCGAGGCGGGCATCCACGCTAAAGCCGGCCTCTTCAAGGAGGGCAACCTTGCTGTCGAGCACAAGCTGTCCGGCCTTGCCGGCATTTTCCCTCACCATTTCGATCTGGAAGTCGGGAATCATGCGGTACGCCAATTTGTCAACATCGACAACATGCAGCAGTGTCAACTCTTTTGGGAAACGTTCTTTTAAGGCAATGATTTTTTCGAGGGTGCGACCCGCGGTGTCTGAACCATCGACCGGAACCAATAATTTCGTTTCCATCAAAACCTCCGTCAAAAACACGCAAACTACAGGTCATGAAGATGACTTTACTCAACAAGTCTAACACTAAAAAGCCGACCATGTTCTAAGGCAGATAAGGACTGATAAAAACTGACTTAAGAGCAAAGGCCTGAGCCATCTTTTTACGACGGCGGGTACACCCAGTGTGGCAGGAAGAGCACCAGGTCGGGCCAGAATGTCAGCAGCATCAGGATCGCAATCTGAATCAGCAGAAAAGGCATCACCGCTTTAGAGACGTAAATCAGGTCACGATCGGCGACCGCCCCCGAAATATAGAGACTGACACCCAGCGGTGGTGTGCAGTAGCCAATGCCCAGGTTCAGTGTCATGAGCAGGCCGAAGTGCATGGTGTCTATGCCGAAGCGACTCAGCAGGGGGAGAAAGATCGGTGTCAGGATCAGGGTGGCGGAAATGATATCCATAAACATGCCGATAATCAGCAGCAGGAGATTGACTGAGAGAAGAAAAACCCAGGGGGACTGAATGTTCTCGACCACGGCATTGGCGATCTGACCGGGGATCTGTTCAAAGGTCAGGTACTCGCCAAAGACCGAAGCACCGGCGACAATCACGAGCAGGGTTGACGAGGTGATCGCTGAAGAGATGACGACCCCTTTTATTTCACGCAGTTTGAGATCGCGGTGAATGAAGATTTCGACAATGAAGGCGTAGAAACAGGCGACCACAGCCGCTTCGTTGGCGGTAAAGTAGCCGGAGTAGATGCCACCGAAAATCAGGACCGGCAGCATCAGAGCCCAGAAGCTTTCGCGCAGGGTGGCAAATACTTCCTGCAGGCTCGGCTTCGGCATGGTCATGGTGTCCCGGCGTTTGCAGAAGAAGTACGCGTAAAGAGACATGAAGAACATGATCAGGAAGCCGGGGACGAAACCGGTTAAAAAGAGCGCCTCTAGGGGGTCGTTCGTGACCATGGCATAGAGGATCATCGAAATCGATGGCGGGATTATGACGCCGAGGATTGGTGCCGTGGTCATGACGCCGACAGAAAATTTCTCGTCGTAATTATTTTCAAGCAGGGCCGGAATCATGAAGCCGCCAATAGCCACCACGGTTGCGACCGTGGAACCGGAAATGGCGCCGAAGAAGCCACAGGCCAGAATCCCTGCCATGGCCAGGCCGCCCGGCAGGAAGCCCACCATGCAATTCGCCGTCTTGATCAGTTTCGAGACGATACTGCCGGTGGTCATGATGTTGCCGCACAGAACGAAGAAAAGCACAACGATCAAGGCGAACTTGTCCATGCTGCGGTAGAGAACTTCGATAACAATCTGTGGGTCGATACCGGCAATCCAGACTAGGCCGACCATACCGGTAAAGAACAGCGCCATGAAGACCGGGATCGTTGTTGCCAGACAGCCGATCAGCAAAGCCATAATGACGAGGTAATTGGTTTCCATCAGGCCACCTCGTCTTCATTTGGGGGTTCGCAGAGTTTGATGCCGAACCAGTCTTCAACCATGATGATCAGAGTGCGAATAAACATCATTACGCCCATGATCGGCAGCACCGCGTAGAAATACCATTCGGGAATTTGCAGGGATGCCGTTTTGGCGTATTCGTCGTAGTAGACCATCTTTGTCAGGGAATAGCCGAGTTTGATCATGAAGCCGGAGAATACCAGCACACCGATGTGACTGAATATAGTGAGCGGTTTTTTCAGGAAGGGCATGAGTTGTGGCAGAGCATCGATGCGAATCAGCGAGCGGTTGCGGATCGCCGCGATACAGCCGACATAGGTGGTGAAGAAGATCGTCTTGCGGACCACTTCGTCCGACCAGTAGAGATTTACGTCGTTGGTCAGTTTGCGCAGGGCGACATTGGCGATCGCCACCGACAGGGCAACCATGACTGTCGCGAAGAGGCTCCAGTCCTCGACGAAAGAGAACACACGGTGAATATAATAGATAAGTTTTTTCATAGGAAAGAGGCGCGAGGCGTGTAGCGCGTGGCGCGAAAAGCAGAAACCCCCAACTTATAGATGCCTGAAAATATGTTACGCTTTGCCTTTTGGGACGTTGCAGTAAAAAAACGACCGGGAAGAGAGCCTCTCCCCGGTCGCAGATCATAGCGGTTTTTGCCTTAAGAATCAATTGCCGAGCGCAGCCTGAACCTTTTTGAAGTAATCCATGCCGATCTTCTCTCCCCAGGTCTTGTAAACCGGGGCGATCACGTCGATCAGTTGCTGTTTTTCAGTGTCGGACAGTTTGTTGAAAGTAACGCCAGCTTCCTTGGCCTTGGCAATCTGCACATCATGCTGCTTGCGGGTCAGTTCGCGAGTTGCGGCACTCTCTTCTTCAATTGCTGTAATCAGTATCTTCTGCAGATCTGCAGGCAGCTTGTCGAACCAACGCTTGTTCATCAGGTGGATGAAAAGACCCTGGGCATAATCAAGCTCAGTGAAGTTCTTGGCAATGGTGAATTTCTTGGTGATGTTACAAACGATAGCAGTGTGATCGAGGCCAGTGATAACGCCGGTCTGCAATGCTTGGGGAACGTCCGGCCAAGGCATGACCGTAAACTTCATGCCCCACGCCTTGTAGAAATCAGCGTTGAGCGGAGCTTGGGCAATCCGGAAGTTGATCGATCTGGCATCAGCAATGGTTTTAACCGGGGTGTTGGTAGCCCAACCGTAAGGGCCGTAACCGGTCACGTCTACCGTCATGATGCCGCTCTTCAGGGCGCTGTCAGCAAACGGCTGCCAGAGCTCCGGAGTGTTGCGGAATTTGTCGAGCTTTTCGAAAGTATCGACAATGTAAGGCATGTTGACGATGCCGAGGGTGTCGGAAACATTCTGTGCCGCCACCGAAGAGCTCATCATGCCATGTACGGCTCCGAGCTTGAGCTTGTTGATAACGTCCTTCTCGCCACCGAGTTGGGCCAGGGGGCGGAAGTCAACATAGAGGCGACCCTTTGAAGCTTCCCAGACACGATCGCGGATTCGGTAGCCGGCGCCGACGCCCTCGATAACCGGGTGTGAGATGTTGGAAAGAATGTAGGTGTACTCTGCGCCGCTCGGATCAAAATTGGCTTTCCAGGCCGCCAAGGGGTCCTTCTTTGCTTCTGCAGCGAAACCGGCAGAAACACCGACAACCAAGGTGAGACAGAGAGTCAGGACCAACAGGGACAAACGCTTCATGATTACTACTCCTAAAAAAGAGGTTAATAAAACCCTAAATGACTAAAGCTTGAACTCATGCATCTTAAAGCAAACCCTGTTTTATTTCAATTTTTTATAGGAAACAGCGGGTTAGATAAATGTTCATCTCTGAATAATCTGAAAACCTGAAGGCGTAAGCTGAAACAATCAGGGCTTCCCACATAAAAAGGCTCATTTTTTATCTGGTTGTCCCCTTGGCTCAAGTGAAGGTCATTCAAAGGAAAACTTTCACAACAGAGAAACCAACGGATGCTAAAGAGAATTATTAATTCTGGCAATAACGACTGGAGTGAAGTAGCTAATCAGATTTGTTGATTGCTAAAATATTAAAAAACGCCAACTGTATGCTATAGTTTCTTCTCCAGTTGACTTAAACATAGAAACAATATATATGTTTTTACGCATATTTATGGTATGGACAGTGTCCCCCCCTCCGATAGCTGACGCTTTTTTGTAAATGGCGTCATTACCCTTTTCAACAGATCGCACTCTGTAACGTCAAAGAGTGTAAGTACAGGCAAGGCAATGATTTCCAAAAAGTTCTTATCTCTTCTACTGGTAGTATTGATCAATGGCCCGATGTTGGTTTCCGGTTCAGAAATTCCAGAAGAATGGACAGCTCAGCATGCCATCAAATTTGCCAGACAGAACAACCCGGACAGTCAACTGGCGGGGCTAAGGATTCTACAAGCTGAAGCCATTTTGCAGAAGTCCGCTGCAGGCTTTTATCCGCAGGTGGCATTGTCCGGCAGCTATAGCCAGACCAATAACCCGATGTATTCCTTTGGCAACATTCTCAATCAGGGGGAATTTTCACCGCAAATTGACTTTAACAATCCCGGGCGCACTGACAACCTTGGATTGGGTGTTGGAGTCCAGTACCGCTTTTACAATGGCGGTCAGGATCTGGCGCACAAGAAAGCGGCGAGGGCAGGCGTCGATCTCTCTGCCGCTGCGAGTGAGATGGTTCATTTGCGGCTTGAATTTGAGGTCTTCCGCAGTTTTCAGAGAATGATTGAGAGAAGCATGATTTTGCAGGCCCGGCAGAAGGCCCTGGAAGCTATTTCCTCCTCGCTGGCTATAGCAAAATCGCGGCATGACGCTGGAGAGCTTCTCAAACTTGACTTGCTGAATCTTGAGGTGGAGCAATCACAAGCCAGGGAGAACCTGATTCAAGCGCATCATGATCTTGACATAGTCCAAAGAATTTTCCTGACCCTGCTGGGACTTCCCGGTAATAATCTGCTGATCGAGATCGATGACGGCGAAGGACCAACCCTGCCAATCGATCCCGGTCCGTCTCAGCGCCCGGAACTGAAGAAGCTGACCGCAGCTCTTAAGGCCGCTGAATACCAGTTGGCGGCGGCGCGCGGCAGTCGTTTGCCGACCGTTGATGGTTTTGCCCGTTACCAGTATGACCAGGGGACTATCCTGACAGGGGGAGGCGACTCCTGGATGGCCGGCATTAATTTAAACTTCAAGCTGTTCGATGGTCATCAATCCGATGCCGAGATCGCCCTGTCCGAAACTCAACTCGGCGTTCTGCGCACTGAGCAAAGGAAACTGGAACTGGCTCTTGGTTTTGAAGTGGCTCAGGCCCAGCTGGCCTTGGAACTGGCTCGACAGCGACAACAAGTGACAGAAAAGATGGTTGAGCAAGCTGTTGAAAGTGAAAGTATAACCCAGGCTCGATTCCGCTCCGGGGTCCTTTTGATTTCCGAGCTGATTGATAGCGAGAACCGCCTGACCGATGCCCGGGTTCGCCATGCTCTTGCAGCTTCTGCTGTACAGGTCGCCATCGCAGACCTGCGACGCGCGTCCGGTTTGCCGCAATATACTGAAGACTTCACTCAGACCACCCGCATGGAGAACCAGCCATGAGTTTAAAAAAATACTTTCCTTCTTTAGCCATATTGACCCTGTTTATCATCACTGGCTGTAGTGATCCCGTAGAGAAACCGAAGCCCTCATCCCTGTCCCCCGTGGAGGCCCAGGTGGAAACCCTGGCCTTGAGCGTGGTGCCCGTTCAAATTGAGCTGGCCGGAACGCTTCAGGCCGTTGAGCATGCAACAATCTCGTCTCGTGTTGCGGGTCAGGTTGTCAAGCTGCCTGTGAAGACCGGCTCTCAGGTCAAAAAGGGTGACTTGCTGGCAAAAATCTCTGCCGCAGAAATCAACGCCCGGCTTCGACAAGCAGAAATTCAGCTCGATCAGGCGCAGCGCAATCTGGCACGAGAGAGCGCACTGCTCGAGGTCAATGCGTCAACCCGGGAGAGGGTTAAGACTCTCAAAGAACAGGTGCAAACCAGTGAAGCGGCCTTCCGCGAAGCTCAAACGATCCTCGGCTACACGCTAATCAAGGCCCCATTCGCAGGCACAATCACTGAAAAGCTGATTGAGGTCGGTGATCTAGCGTCATCTGGAACACCACTGTTCAAGCTTGAAAACGGCACGGCACTCGAAGTCGTGATCCAGGTTCCAGAGGCCCAGTCTCATTCTTTAAACCTTGCGAGCCGTCTGCCGGTGACCGTACCTGCGGCGGGCCTGACACTTGATGCACAAGTCCGTGAAATTTCACCAACGGTTGATCCGGCTTCGCGCACCACTCAAATCAAATTAATGCTGCCCGCAGTTCCTGAGTTGCGTAGCGGTCAGTTTGCCCGCGTTGCTCTGGTTGACGGCCGGGCGACAACTCTGATGGTTAACAGCAGCGCCCTCAGGCAAAATGGCCAGATGCAACAAGTTTTTGTTGCAGAACAGGGCACAGCCCGAATGCGCCTGGTTCGAACCGGAGCTGTGGTTGATGGACGCATCGAGATTCTTTCCGGTCTGCAAGCAGGAGATCAGATTGTGATCGACGTGATTGAACAACTGCAAGATGGCCAGCCCCTTAAAGTGATGACGGACGGGTCGGCAGAATGAATGATTCAAAGTTCGAAAAACCAGGATTTGCTGGACAGCTTGCCGCATATTTCATAAATTCGCGATTAACGCTGCTAATCGTGGTTTTCTCGATGTTGCTCGGCCTGATGGCTATCAGCCTGCTGCCACGCGAAGAAGAACCGCAGATTAAGGTGCCGATGATCGATGTTATGGTCAGCATGCCCGGTGCCACGCCCGCCGAGATTGAACAGCAAGTCACCATCCCCATGGAAAAGCTGCTCTACGAGCTGCCCGGAGTCGAGTACATCTACTCGACCTCCATGGCCGGCCAGTCGCTATTGATCGTCAGATTTTATGTCGGAGAAGATTTTGAGTCGGCCATAGTGCGGCTCAATCAGAAACTGGCAACCAATTTTGATCGCATCCCGCCGGGCGTATCCAAACCGTTAGTCAAACCTCACTCAATTGATGATGTGCCGATTCTGGCGCTGACCTTCCATGGCGGAGGATACGACCATTTTATACTGCGGCGCCTGGCGGCCCAGGTTGATGACGAAATTAAGACCATCGCCAATGTCGCAGAGACGAAACTAATCGGTGGCACCCGGCGCCAGGTGCGGATTGAGTTTGACCCGTTGCTGCTAGCGGCCCGGAACCTGACGCCCGAGCAACTGATCCCGGCCCTCCAGCAGGCGAATAAACAGGAATATACAGGAAAGCTCGAGGCCCTTAATCACCAGTTGATGCTACAGACTGGCCAATTCCTTACTTCCGCCGCTGAGATCGGTCGAGTCGTGGTTGGTGTTTATGACGGTCATCCGGTTTATCTCGCCGATGTTGCGCAAATCACTGATGGCCCGCAGGAACCTGACACCTACGTACTCTACGGCGAAGCAGGACAGAGCGAAGAAGCCGCGGTGACCCTGTCAGTGGCAAAACGGCCAGGAACCAATGCTATCGATGTGGTCCATGCCGTCGAAGCTAAAATTGACCTCCTTAAAGGCAGTATGATCCCCGCAGACCTCAAGGTCAGCGTCACGCGCAACTACGGCGAAACAGCCGCCGAGAAATCGAATGAACTATTACTGCATATGGGGATTGCGGTTTTCGGTGTCGCTCTTTTGATCTTCTTCTTTCTCGGTTTTCGTGAAGCGCTGGTGGTCTTGCTGGCGATCCCTACGACCCTGGCCCTGACGCTGCTGGTCTTTTATCTCTACGGCTACACCCTGAACCGGATCACCCTGTTTGCACTGATTTTTTCCATTGGTATTCTGGTTGATGACGCCATTGTGGTGGTGGAAAACATTGTCCGCCACATGCGCTTGCCGGGAGGACGCGACAAAGCAATGGTGACGATTGCCATCGAAGCGGTGGCCGAGGTCGGCAACCCGACCATCCTGGCAACCTGGGCGGTGATCGCGGCCATCCTGCCAATGGCCTTTGTCGGTGGCCTGATGGGGCCCTACATGAGACCGATCCCGATAGGGTCGTCGGCAGCCATGATTTTTTCCCTACTGATAGCCTTCACCGTCACGCCCTGGGCAGCGATTCGCCTGCTGGCCAAAGGCAAACAATCAAAGACCAACGAAGAGGCTTGCCAACTGGATCAGGATCATGCTCCTGATGATATCCTGACTCGACTTTACCACAGGGTCATGGATCCGCTACTGGCCAGCGCGGCTGCGCGCATGGTCTTTTTTACCACGATCATCATGCTGATGCTGGGTGGTGTTTGCATGGTTTATTTCGGTCTGGTCAAGGTCAAGATGTTGCCTTTTGACAACAAGAGTGAGTTCCAGGTCATTCTCAACATGCCTGAAGGCTCAACCCTTGAGCAAACCAGTCGCGTTGCACTCGAGATGGCGGGCGTCGTCCGTAAAGATCCGACCACAACCGATTACCAGATTTATGTCGGTACGGCGTCGCCATACAATTTCAATGGACTGGTTCGCCATTATTTCTTGCGTAGCGGACCAACGGTGGCCGATATTCAGGTAAACCTGTTGCCGAAAGAGCAGCGCTCTCTGCAAAGTCATGATATTGCCGTACGCATGCGGCCGGAAATCACAAAGATCGCCCAAAAATATGGGGCCGACGTCGCCATCGCGGAAGTTCCTCCCGGGCCACCGGTGCTGGCAACTCTCGTGGCTGAAGTTTATGGCAGCAACGATGAGCAACGTGTCAAACTCGCGAAACGTGTCAAAGAAATCTTTCAGGACACGACCGGAGTGGTCGATGTCGACTGGTACCGCGAAACTGAACGTAAACGACTGGTTCTCGAGGTCGACAAAGAGAAGGCCGCTCTCAACGGACTCAATGAAGGGGTCATTACCCGTACCGTACAGATGGCAGCGCAGGGCCTCGCTATTGACCTTTTCCATCAGCCGAAAGACAAGGAAGAAATCGAGATCGTCCTGCAGTTACCAGCAAGCCAAAGAGCCCGAATCGACAACCTTCTCAATATCTCACTCCGTTCGCCAGCATCTGTGCAAGGAGCTTTGGTGCCGCTACGTGAACTGGTCTCGATCACGGAAAAACCTGTTGAGCAGCCGATCTACCGCAAAAACCTGAAACCGGTAATTTATGTCACCGCAGATGTCGCCGGCGAAGTTGAAAGCCCGGTTTATGCTATTTTTGATATGAACCGGCAACTGGCAGAACTCAAGGCAAGTGATTTTGGTGGTCGTAAAGACACGCTTGAGATCTTTAATCTCGTCCAGCCCTTCAACACCATGGAACCGTCGATTAAATGGGATGGCGAGTGGCATATCACTCTTGAAGTCTTTCGTGATCTCGGCCTGGCTTTTTGTGCAGTGATGATCTTGATTTATATGTTGATGGTCGGTTGGTTTAAGGACTATCTAACACCACTGGTCGTTATGGCTGCGATTCCTTTTTCTCTGATCGGTATACTGCCTGCCCACTGGGCACTCGGTGCATTCTTTACGGCAACATCGATGATCGGTTTCATGGCAGGAGCCGGGATCGTGGTCCGTAACTCAATTATTCTGGTCGATTTTATCGAATTGCGCATCAGACACGGACTGCCGCTGGCCGAAGCCGTTGTAGAAGCCGGAGCTATTCGTTTTCGACCGATGCTACTGACCGCACTGGCCGTCGTGGTCGGCGCCTCAGTGATCCTCGCCGACCCGATCTTTCAGGGGCTGGCCATCTCATTGATGTTTGGCGAAATCGCCTCGTTGCTGGTCAGCCGCATGGCCGTTCCGGTGCTCTATTATATGCTTAAGAAATCAGGAACAAAAGCAACGGCAGCATAAACCTGCCTGCATTGATGTATTCGTGTACAGGCCTATCAGCAAAGTGCTTCCGATCGCAGCCGTCAAGCATTTCTTGCTAATTCAGCGGCCAAATCTGGAAGCCTTGAAAAGGAGATTCTTATCATGACCGTCAATCGTTACCTGCGTATGATCGCTGGCTTTTTCATTATGCTCAGCGTCGGACTCTCTCAAGTTCATTCCCCCTACTGGCTCTTCTTTACAGCCTTCGTCGGCCTGAACTTGTTCCAGAGTGCGTTCTCCAACTGGTGCCCGATGATCACCATTCTTCGCAAGCTGGGGATCAAGGAAGGATGAGTGCCGAAAAATTAGCAGGCGAACTTTTTGATGAAGGCCATAGCTGCACTCGCTCGGTGCTGCAGGCCACCGGCGGCAGCGGCAATCAGGAACTGCTGGCAGCAACAGCTGGCTTCAGCTGCGGTATCGGCAAGAGCGGTTGTCTCTGTGGAGCCATCACCGGCGGCGTCATGGCTCTCGGTCTGAAGTGGCGCGCCGACCGCTCTGCAGACTTGATCGCCGCCTTTAAGGAAACCTTTCAAACCACCTGTTGCCGTGGACTTTCCAAAAGCTATGAATGGATGACTGAAGAGCATCAGGCTAACTGTCGAAAGATTACGGCAACTACGGCTGGGATGGTCGAAAAATTGTTGTTCGACCAGAAATAGATGGGAGCACCTCACAACGATATGGTTTGTTCTTAAAGGCTGCGCGTTTGTGCAGCCTTTATTGTTTCCCAAAAGCCCTTTTTCCATTATGCACCCACCGCACACAAACTATTCTCAATCAGGTTGTATTTATGCCTGATTGAAGATAAATTAAATTTCAGTAACAGCTCGGAATCTTTAGCGACATTGCTGATATCGCGGAGACCTTTCCATTGAAGAACGTCTTTATTGTAACGCCCAGCTATCTGATCAAGAAGAAACGTGACTTTACCGGTGGCATTCAACAGCTCACAAGGTTGGGCTTCAACGTCATTAATCCTGAATTCCCAAAAACTCTCCCCTCACCGCAAGAAAAAGCCGACCAGATCCATGAGGCGTTTGCAGACCCAGGTGTCGATATGATCCTGGCCTTGCGCGGCGGCTACAGTGCGATGAAGTCTCTGCCTTACATCGACTTCGAGCTGATTAAAAAACACCCAAAAATCATTGCCGGTTTCAGCGACTTGAGCGCATTGCTCAACCCGATCTTTGAGCGCACGGGGCTGGTGACCTTGCACGCCCCCATGGTGATCAACCTGGGCACGCCAACATCCTTCACGCTTAAATCGCTGATGAACGCAGTTACAGGTTATCGGGAGAAAAATCTGTTCAAAGGAGCCCGTTGCAAAGTCTACAATCTCGGCTCTGCCAGCGGAATTCTCAAAGGCGGCAACTTGATTACCCTGTCCGCCCTGATCGGTACGGACTGGGAGATCGACACGGCCGGTTCAATCCTGTTTCTCGAAGATGTCGATGAAGAGCTGCACGAGGTGGATCGCTTCCTGACCCAGTGGATCCTTGCTGGTAAATTCAAGGACATCAAGGCACTCGTTCTCGGCGATTTCCGCGGGATCGGCAGCCAGAAGATCTACGACATCCTGGCCTCGCAGATGGCCTTGGCCTTCCCGGTTGTACATTGTCCTTACATCGGCCATGTCACGAACAAGATCACCCTGCCGATCGGTGCCGAGGTTGAGCTGAACACAAACAAAAAGCAGCTCTTGATAAGAAACATGTCTTTCCCCGGAGGGAACCCATGAACATCCTCTGGCTGATCATGATCTGCGTCAGCATCGTCTTCGCCATTTTTACCGGCAACCTGGAGGCGTTTACCAAATCGATCTTCGATGGCGCAAAAGCGGCCGTGGAGATATCTCTTTATCTCCTCGGCATCGTCTCGGTCTGGATGGGGGTCACCAGGATACTGGAAGACTCCGGCCTGATCTACCGGATTGCACATCTTTTCAAGCCGATCATTTCCCGGTTGTTCAAAAACATCCCAGGCGATCATCCATCCATCACAGCCATCACCCTGAACGTTCTGGCCAACCTGTTCGGGCTCGGCAACGCGGCCACACCGCTGGGGATCAAGGCCATGCAGGAACTCGATGGGCTTAATGAGGACAAAGGGACCATCACGCCCGAGATGATGACGTTTATCGTTATCAACACTGCCAGTATTCAGCTGATTCCCTTCTCCGTGATCGGCATTCTTGCCAGCTACGGACACCGGAATCCGGCCGCGGTTGTAGTTCCCATACTGATTGCCACCGCGATTTCCACCATGACTGCATTGTTCGTATTGGCTGCGTTCCGGAAGGTGTTCAGATGATAACCTACATTGAATACCTCTCGCTGCTGATCATCCCGCTATTTATTCTGTTCACGGTTCTCTACGGAACTTTCAAGAAGGTCAGGGTCTATGACTCCTTCGTCACCGGGGCTAAAGAAGGCCCGGCCATTATCCTGAATATTTTCCCCTACCTTTTAACCATCTTCGTAGCCATTAAAGGGTTCCAGGCATCAGGCGCTTTCGACTATGTCAGGAATGCTTTTTACAGCGTGTTCGCTTTTCTGGATATCCCGATCGAAGCCTTATCCATGGCGGTCATGAAACCTCTCTCCGGGAGCGCCTCGACTGCGCTGTTTACAGATATTGTCACAACCACGGGCACAGACTCCATGGCCACCCAGATGTCAGCCATAATCATGGGCAGCGCCGAAACCACTTTTTATGTTCTGGCCGTTTATCTTGGCTCCGTTAGCATCAGGAAAACCCGTTATCTTGTGCCGGTCTGTCTGGTAGCGGACTTTATCGGCATCGTTATCGCCATTTTTGTTGCGAAGTGGTTTTTCTAGATGTGTCGAGTTTTAGGTGTCACAAATTTCGAACATGTAAAGCATCAGAAGATCGTCGAGCGGTTCTGCGATCTGGCGCGCAGCGGCGTGGTCATGGACGAAGATCCTCCCGGACACGAGGATGGCTGGGGCTTGGCTTTCTACCTGGAAGGGCAACTGGTCGTCCATAAAAGCGGCATCAACCTGCTTGAAGAGACCGATAAGGTCATCGACATCTTAAGCACGTTGAAGGCCTCACCTTTGATGATCCTCCACTTGCGCAAATCTGCCTGGTCCGACAGGTTCAGCACGCGCCACGCCCATCCTTTCCACCTCGACAACACCGTGTTCTTCCATAACGGGGTGGTCTACGATTACCAGGGGTTGCTCCCCGATATCACACTGCCGGGTCTCGGCACAGATGCTCTCGATACTGAGGTTTTCTTTTGTCACGTTATGAGTGACAAGGCTCAGGATCTGGGTCGATCTTTTCTGAATACGGCAACGCTTATCAAGCGCAAGCACAGATATTCGGCGATGAACTGCCTGTTCAGCGATGGCGTGAAGTTATTCGCTTATCGTGATTACACCAAGGAACCGGACTACTACTCTCTCTACAAGACCTTTTCGGATAACTCCTGCCTTATTTCATCCGAACCCCTGGATAAAAAAATGCAGTGGGATATGATGGCGCGGGAAGAATTCTTGACGATTGATCTCGATGCGTAGATATGGGGCCACTCCGTGATGTGTTCCCGAGCTGAAAAGCAACTTTTCCCGTACCATCAGCTTTCACTTTTCCTCGACCCACGTTCTGACAATTTCTCCAGATGCTCGCCCAAACTTTATCAAATCTTTACATGTTCCTTAATCAGCCATTAAACAGCTCCGCTATACTTCATCCCTATAAAAACCAAATCAGCATAACGACTGAATAATAAATGGAGGAAGTTATGAAAATTATGACGATAACAATTCTCAGCATGGCTCTGGTTATGATCGGGTTTGTTCAGGTGCAAAGCAAGAGTATGGACGAGAAGATGGACAAGGTTGATGAGATGGCGCCGGCGCAATCAATGCAGCACGACGACATGAAAATGAAATCAGATGATATGATGAAAGTTGAGATGAAAATGGAGCGGACCACCATACCCACAGATCAAGAACTTCGCACTCGTCTCACCCCGTTGCAGTATAAGGTCACTCGAGAGGATGGAACCGAGCCGCCGTTCAACAACAGCTATTGGAACAATCACGAGCAAGGGATTTATGTCGATATCATCTCCGGCAAAGTGCTTTTCAGTTCCACCGACAAGTATGAGTCCGGGACTGGTTGGCCGAGTTTTACTCAACCGTTGGAGCCTGACCAGATCGTTGAGAAGGAAGATCGCAGCTTCTTCTCTGTGCGTACAGAGGTCCGCAGCAAAGACGCCGATGCGCATCTTGGTCACGTTTTCAACGACGGCCCAGCACCGACCGGGTTGCGTTACTGTATGAATTCTGCGGCTCTGCGCTTTATCCCGAAAACCGATTTGGTGAAAGAAGGTTACGCAGAATACACGACCTTGTTCAAATAACAGGCGAGGCTTGGACCACAGTGAGCCAGGCCATTTTTAACAACTTAATCGCCACATACCAGGAGGCCTTATGAAATACAAACGGATCCTTTTCCTACTAACCCTCGCGCTCCTTTTTGCCACGCATGCACTGGCCGATAAAGCGATCCTGGCTGGAGGATGCTTCTGGTGTATGGAGTCAGATTTTGAAAAACTTGATGGCGTCACCGATGTAGTATCAGGATTTACCGGCGGCACCTTGAAAGATCCAACCTACAACGGTAACCATGAAGGGCACTACGAAGCCGTTGAAATAACCTATGACCCGAACCAGGTGAGCTATCAGCAACTGCTCGACCATTACTGGGTGAGTATCGACCCCTTCGATAATCGCGGGCAATTCTGTGATAAAGGCCACAGTTACCTGGCGGCCATTTTTGTCGCCAATGAAACAGAAAGGGGCATTGCCGAGGACTCGAAGAGCCGCGTTGTCGCGATGTTCCCTGACCAGACTGTGGTCACACCCATCCTGGAAGCGTCGATCTTCTACCCGATTAAAGGGAGCGAAAGCTACCATCAGGATTATTACAAGAACAACCCCATTCGCTACAATGCGTATCGATGGAATTGTGGTCGTGATCAACGGTTAAAGTATATCTGGGGGGATAAGGCGACCCATTGATTCAGGCAGGAGGGGACGCTCATAATAACGTCCCCTTCTCAACTTTCAGCCATTATGTCTACTGCATTGTTTTGTGCTGCTCAGGATGGCAAACTTGAGCAATTCCTACTGGCCCTGACATTATGGGGCATCTCTGACAAATTGAAACCATGCTGTAAGCTATAGTTTTCAAGCTTTGTCTAATTCATAACGCAAAGAAAGTAATTATTCATGATGAAAGAAGTTTGACCATGAAGAAAATGCTAGGAATCTTTGTTGCATTGGTATGTTCACTCTTGTTGACATCATCTTTTACCTTGGCCGCTAACCAAGCAAACGAGCAGGAAAGAATTCAAGCACACGATCAAGAGCATATCTATGGAAGCCAAATGATGACAGAGCAGGAACAAAATGAGTATCGCGCCAGAATGCAAGAAACAAAAACTAATCAGGAACGAGAGCAAATACGCATGGAGCACCACGAGCGCATGCGTGAGAGGGCCAAGGCACAAGGTCTTAACATGCCGGACTCTCAACCCTCAAGAGGACGTGGCATGGGCGGTGGCAAAGGGAAACACAAGTAATCAAAAGAAAAGAGAATGGCCACCCCGAATCGAACCAGGTGGCCATAGTTTTATTGATTAAAGGCTTCCTATATGTCTCTATCAATAAAAAGCCGATTTTCCTCTTACAAGTCGTGATTTATAAGAGACCTTATTAAGTCTGGAGCATCCAGAACACTAGGGGTGATCAAAGGTCTTAAAGATCCACATGATACAGGAACTCCTGTTTTCGTATATAATGCAATCTGGAGAAAAAAGGAGCCCTGATCATGAAGACATTGTCGCGTTTATTTTTTGTCCTCTGCATAATATTTGCATCAATTTCATGTGTGGCTACCCTTGAAAGGTTTCATGGCAATGCCGTTGCTAACGAAGATATTATCGTGCTGCAAAATGGAGAGGAGCAGATAGCGAGTTGGAAAACCTTTGATGTAATTATCAATCTAAATTATGTCTTGGATGGTGACAACTTAGAGCTGTTTGGCGAAGGACAGTTGGGTGAACATTACAGCGCCATTTACACTCATATAAGGAGTCTTACGGTTTACCTTTTTCTATTAGACAAACAAGGACATGTGCTTGAGACCCTCCCTGTAAGGATTACATCAATGTGGTACACAGATGATAAGTTTACTATCAACCAGTCAATTAAATTGCCGGAACTGGCGACGGGTTTGTCTTTCGGTTACAGTGGGACTGTTGCAGAGTTAGGCAGCGGTAGAGCGATCGACAGCAGCGTCTCTTTTCATAAGCTACCACTAACAAAAGGCTCATCAGAAATGTGAAATCCTCGGGAAGTACTGCTGACATCTAAGAAAAGGCCACCAAGGAACAGATCCTGGTGGCCATAGCTTTGTGTCTTAAAGAGCTTCCTGAATGTCTCTATCGTTAAGAAGCCAGCTTTCTTCTTAGAAGTCGTGCAAACAAAGAAGGAGACACTCAATCTGTTTGTTCCCTTTTGATTACCCCTCCAGTTTCTTACGGATATGGTCTATGACCTCGCCATGTTCATGTTGCGGGCTAAATAAGACCATTTCGGTATCTTCATCAGCCTTTACCGTATGTCCGGGGGGCCAATAAAAAAGGTCTGAGGCACTAACAATTTCCTCTTGTCCATCGGCAAAACTTACTGTCAGCTTCCCTTCTATAACGTACCCCCAGTGTGGACTCTGGCACAGATCACCATCAAGACCTTTTAGCAGAGGGGATATATCGGTTCCTGCCCCTAGAGAAAAATATTCTCCACCAATTTTTCCATACCCGGTAGTATCTCCAAAATCTGTAACTTGTCGGGCCGTTGCTCCAGGCACATCAATGCGTATAGGTATTTTTTCTTTTGCGATGCGCATGATTCAATCTCCTTTGTGCATGCTTATAGACACGTCCAGAATGTCTGTTGAAGAGTGAAAAAGGGACTGTTACTATAACTAAAAGGTAACAATACCATCAATAGAAGACGGTACAGGCCACAATTCAGGCAACTACAATTTATTATTGAAGTTGATTTATAAGAAGGATTATCTGGCTAGGTGTATGCATGGGTTGATGGAGGCGAGAGTTTACTGTTCATCCTCTCGCCTTGTTTTGATCTCCCCAGGTTTTTCGAGCCCCAAATAGTTTCTCAGGACCAAATCGAACAGACAAGAAGCGTCCATTACCGACACCAGCTTTTCTCAACTCTCTCAACAAACATTATGCCGAGCGGTAATCAGGCTGACCTCTACAGCCATCGAAACATCCTCTCTCCGGTTGGCATTAAGTTGCAAGCCAAGGTATGCTTCGAGGCAAAATGATGAGTTCTTCTCAAGATAAAACCAAGCCAATCAACACGGCTCTACGCTGGACGCTGCTGATCTCAGGATTTCTTGCCACCGCCCTGGGAGTGCTCGGTATTTTTCTGCCCATACTACCGACAGTGCCCTTCCTATTGCTCGCTCTGGCCTGCTTCGCTCGCAGCTCCGAACGTTTCTACAGCGGGCTCCTTGATCACGCGCATTTCGGACCTATCGTTCAGCCCTATATCAATGGTAGCGGCATGTCGCGAGGAAGTAAAATCAAGGCGATTACCCTGCTTTGGGCAAGCATTACCCTTTCGGCTTCCTTTCTGATCGAGCTTGTCTGGGTGCGGCTCCTCTTGTTGGTTATCGCTTGCGCAGTGACTTTCTATCTTGTTTCTCTACCGACCCTCAACTTTGAAGGCAACGAAAACGACCTCTGAGCTTTTCCCTGCAGAGGAGTAACAATTTTGAATCTGCAAAGGGATGCTTTGGACAAGGACTTTGAAAGGTTTGAAGTCTTTTCAGGCAGGAGAAAGATTTACAGATTTTGAGGCCTTCCGCTTTGTAAAGACTCTCATTGCAGCTAGTGCCGCGTCAACGACACCAGGCAGGTGAACTACAACCCGCAAATCAAGCGGAAGAAGAAGGCCTCTCTGGCCAGCTGGGGCCTGCTGAGAAAGCTCATGAGAATCATCTGCCGCTTGACTGGAACTTTCGACAATTTTGCCCAAAGCTTCGGCGGTCGAAAAGGACAATTCCTTGCCACGGCCGATAAAGTGGCCGGTTGATTCGACCGAGGTGTTGACCTGCTCAGTGTCTTTGCGAATCGACTTGATGAAGGTCCCAATTTCGTCGGCGCTGGTGATGGTGCGATCGGCCAGATCGCGAATCTCTTCAGCGACGACCGAGAAGCCACGCCCTTCAGAACCGGCTTTAGCTGCTATGATCGCCGCGTTGAAGGCGAGCAACTCCGTATCGGAGACCAGATCCTTAATAACTTCGATAATCATGGTGACGTCAGCGGTCTGGCGGTTCAGTCGCTGCATGGCTGCTATCGCCTTCTGTCTCTCTTCGTCCATAAGATCCATTTCCGCGGTGAAGGTTGTGACGACCTTGACACCCTGTTCGGCGTCCTGCTTAACGGCGGCAGAGCTGTCGGCGTTACTGGTTACGCCTGCCCGCAGGCGATCGAGGGCCTCGCCAATCTGATCCAGATCCTGCGCAGTGCTTTCCGTGGTATGTGCCATCTGGGTGGCCTGACCGGTGGCGTTCTGGATGGAGCTGACCAAGGCATCAACGTTGCGGGTTGTCTCAAGAAATTTTTGCGAAGAATGTTCCGGCGCTCCGGCCATCTCCTCAAGGGACTCAGAGTGCTCCCTGGAGATTGCCGCCTCATCCCGGGAGCGGCTGTCCAGTGTTTCAACCTGACCAATAACGGCTTGCTGCTTCTGGTGCATACCGTCGACATCGGCACGGGCACTTTTTGCTGCCTGCAGGCCACCTTCCGAACGCGCAGAGAGATATCGGCTGGCATCGGCCAGCGCCTGGTAATGGGGGACGAATTCGTCAACCGGTGCGTAGAGATTTATCAACAAGCCACGAACCTTGTTGACGGTAATGTTGACGGTGGCTAAGAGATTCTCAACCGTCTGTCCGGAGCGACTTTCAACATCCTCGCCAAGTAGCTCATGTAACATGACCAACTGCTCACGCAGTTGCTTTTTCAGTGTTTGCCTGACAAACCAGAAAGACGCCGCACCCAAGACAAAGCCGGCGAACAGGCAAACCATGAAGAATCCAGGTGTTAGAGCGTTGTCGCCGAGAATCGCATAAGTAACGAAAGGAAAACAGGCGCCTGCGATCAGACCGGCACCGTGATTAAAAAGAAAAAGTTTGCGAATGTAAGTGGAACGGGATGGTGCAGCTGTCTGCATGAGAGCTTCCCTTATAAAGACCTTAAGGTAATAAAAGCAATAAATACAGACATTTACGAGTATCACAGACGAGTCAAACGCGGCAAGAAAAATGCTTAAAAATTCACAGACGCCTGTTCGCTTCGTGGTGATTGTGGTAGGCTTTGCAAATTGTGAATCGCTATATTGACACGCATATTCACCTCGACCTGCTTGCCGAGCCTGCGCTGTTGCTGCAAGAGGCTGAGCGGGTCGGAGTTGGTGCCTGGGTCGTACCGGGAATCGCACCAGAACAATGGTCGGAGGTGATGGCAACCACCGCACTGCATGAGCAGATTTACGTTGCTCCGGGGATTCACCCGCAGGCCGCAGAGAGCTTTCAAAAAGCTCGTCTCAACGAATTACGACAGCTGTTGAGCCATGAAAGGGCCGTTGCAATCGGTGAGGTTGGCCTGGACCGTCAGCTTGACGTCCCCTGGCAGCAACAGGAAGAGCTCTTTATTGCGATGATTCATTTGGCCCGGGAGATGGAGAAGCCGCTGCTGGTTCATACCCGGCGCAGCACAGAGCGGATTCTGGAGCTTCTACAGAGAGAAGGTGGCGATCAGGTCGGGGGAATTTTTCACGCCTTTTCCGGCAGCCTTCAAACCGCGCGAAAAATCACGGACCTGGGGTTCCTCCTCGGTGTCGGCGGGGTGGTCACCTTGCAGACAGCGCGCCGCCTGCCAGAAGTGATCCGCGAAGTCCCTGCTGAAGCCCTGGTGCTTGAGACAGACGCGCCCTACCTGACGCCGGAGCAGCACCGAGGTCAACCGAATCGACCGGCGTACCTTGAATTGATCGCCAGGCAGGTCGCAAGTCTACGTGACTGGACCCTTGCGGAGACGGATCAATGGACGACACTAAATGCCTGCCGTGTTCTCGGCCTGCCTCTGCCGGACACTCTACAGAAAGATAAGGAAACCTCAGATAATGAGTCAGAATAATCGCTTTGATCGATTGGCCCTGCTCCTTGGTGAAGAGGGCTTGAAACACCTGCAGGGTTCTTCCGTCGCTGTCTTCGGCCTTGGTGGGGTCGGCAGCTATGCTGTCGAAGCGTTGGTCCGCGGCGGCATCGGCCGGCTGACCCTGATCGATTTCGACCAGATTGACATCACCAACAGCAATCGCCAGATTCATGCTCAGGAAGGCACCATCGGTCAGCCCAAGGCTTTGGTCATGGCGGAGCGCTGTCGGTTGATCAATCCCGATGTCGAGGTGGAGCCATTGCAGGCTTTTTACAGCCATGAGAATTCAGCCGAACTGCTGGAGCGCGGCTACGATTACGTGCTCGACTGTATCGACCATATCACGGCCAAGATTCACCTGATTGAGACCTGCGTCATGATGCAACTGCCGATTATTTCTTCCATGGGGGCGGCCAACAAACTTGACCCGACCTGCATCGGCGTCGCTGATCTGGCCGACACCAACAAATGCCGCCTGGCGAGAATCCTCCGCAGGGAGCTGCGCCGGCGTAATATTTTTAGCGGCGTCAAAACTGTGTACTCTACCGAAGAGTTCAGGCCCTTAACCGATGGTCGCCGTGAGGTGACCACCGAAGACTCTGGTAATTATCAAGGCCAACGTGCGCCACTCGGCAGCTCTTCGGTGATACCACCCCTGTTTGGTTTGACTATGGCCGGCGAAGTCATTCGCGATTTATTGGCAAACAAGGACTCATAAATGGACCCCTATCTCTGGCAGATTCCTGTTTTGATTCTGGTCGGTGCTATCGCTGGCGTACTCAATGTTCTGGCCGGAGGCGGTTCCCTGCTGACCCTGCCTCTGCTGATTTTCTTCGGTCTGCCTGCGGCGACCGCCAATGGCACCAACCGGGTCGCCATCTTTTGCCAGAACATCTTTGCCATTGCTGGTTTCAAGCGCCAGGGAATTTTCCCCATCCGCCTCGCGCTGCTCTGCATTCCTCCTGCCCTGATTGGTAGCTATATCGGTGCCAACCTGGCCATCACTGTCGATGAGATGGTCTTTCGACGGTTGCTCGCCCTGGTGATGGTCGGGGTCCTGGTCTTCATGGTCGCCGACCCATTGAAACATGTACAGCAAGCGGAAAAACCGATGACTCCGGCGCGTCTGGTGTTGCTGGTGGTCAGCTTCTTCGGCATCGGCGTGTACGGCGGTTTTGTCCAGGCCGGCGTCGGCTTTCTGATCATTACCGGTCTGCTGGTTCACGGTCTCGATCTGGTTCGCATCAATGCCGTCAAGGTCCTGGTTATCTTTGCCTTCACCGTGGTCGCCTTAGGTGTTTTTGTTGTGCACGGCCAGGTCGATTACGTGCTTGGCCTGTCTTTGGCGGTGGGTAATTCCGCGGGAGGCTGGTTCGCTTCGCACCTGGCCGTGAAAAAAGGTCATGAATGGATCAAGCGCTTTGTCATCGCCACCGTTTTAATCTTCGCCCTGAGGTTACTGCTGCCTTAAGGCTCTGCCGTAGAAGCTCCCGGACCGTTTATGCAACCGCCACTTTTTGCACACGGGAAGATATATGGTAATCTTAAGCCACTGTTTTTTTCTTTAATGTAATGGATTGATTCTATGTCCGAAGTCAACAAGCCCACCGCGCAAAAAAAGTCTGAAAACCTCCTCGCACGCCATAAGCCGGTTATGGTTGAAGGCGGCGATACCATCGCGCGCCTTCTGGTTGAGCAAGCCTTAATCACCCCGGCCAAGCTGATCTACGCAAAGCGAATCAAGGCAAAGCTGGTCTCCGATCGTTCTCTGGTCGAAATCTTCAAGGAATTGGGCCTACTGACCAACCAGCAGCTCAACGAAGTTCTCAAACAGCAACGTCTGAATATTCGTATCGGTGATCTCCTGGTAGAACTCGGCTTTATCCACCAGGGCGACCTGGACGCCGCCCTGGCGATCCAGCGGGAAAACAGGCAGCAGAAAATCGGCGATATCCTAGTTGAATACGGCTTTATCGACGAACACCGCCTCATGGAGATTCTGGCTTCCAAGCTCGGTTACCCCTTTGTTGAACCGGTTTTTGCCGAAATTGACCGCGAGCTTCTGGCCCAGGTCCCCGCCAAGATGTTTGCCCAGCACGCCTTTGTCCCCGTGGCGCGGATTGACGGCCGTGCCATTATCGCTTTTGTCGACCCTCTGGACCTTGAAGATCTTGAAGCCGTTGACAGGGTCTTCGGTCGGCAGATTCTTCCGGCCATCGGCACCCGCCAGGCAATCCGGGAGGTCATAGAGCTTTACCGCCGCGGGGCTAGGCGCTCAGAGGCTGAGGAAGCGGATGACTCGACCATCATCGGCATCGTCAACAGCCTCCTTGATGACGCCATGCAGCAAGGGGTCAGCGATATTCACGTTGAACCCATGAAAGATAGGCTGCGTGTCCGTTTCCGCCGCGACGGTGTCCTCGGCGTGCATAAGGAGATGAGTCTGGATCTCGCTGCGGCCATAGCCACGCGGATGAAGGTCATGGCAGAGGCCGATATCGCCGAGCGCAGGCGTCACCAGGACGGCCGCATCCTCTACGAGAGCGCGGCAACCGGCATGACCCTGGATTTGCGTGTTTCCTTCTACATCACCGTGCATGGCGAAAAGATTGTGCTGCGCTTGATGAACAAGAAGGGCGAGCTGCTTGATATTGATGATATCGGTATGGCTCCGCGCATGTTACGCCAGTTTCATGATGAAGGGCTTGCGTCACCGAGCGGCATCATTGTAGTCACCGGGCCAACCGGTGCCGGTAAGACCACGACTCTCTACAGTTGCGTTAACCACCTCAATGATCTTGAGTCCTGCATTATTACCGCAGAAGAGCCCGTTGAATATGTTCTCGACGGTATCACCCAGTGCTCGATTAACCCCAAGATCGGCGTCACTTTCACCGAAACATTGCGTCACATCGTCCGCCAGGATCCCGATATCATCGTTATGGGTGAAATCCGCGACACGTTTTCGGCAGAGACCGCCATTCAGGCTTCACTGACCGGTCACAAGGTATTGACCACCTTTCACACCGAAGATGCCGTCGGTGGCCTGTTGCGGCTTTTGAATATGGGGATCGAAGCCTTCCTGATCGCGTCAACCATCAACTGCATGCTCGCCCAGCGTCTGCTGCGCAGAATTTGTCCAAGCTGTACTGTTCCCTATACGCCTACGCCTGATGAATACCGCCGGCTCGGATATACCCATGGTGATCTGGCTGGAGCGGACCTGCAGATTGGCAGGGGCTGTACGGCCTGTCGTTTTACCGGTTACAAAGGCAGGGTCGGCATCTTTGAGTTGCTGGTTCTCAACAATGAAGTCAAAGAAGCCGTTCTGGCCCGTAAAACAGTTCAGGAAATTCGCCGGATCAGCATCGAGACCTCCGGTTTGATCACCCTGATGGAAGACGGTATCGCCAAAGCCGCCCGCGGCAAGGTTTCTCTTCCTGAAGTTATGCGCCGTTTGCCGCGTATTTTAAAGCCGCGCCCGTTACACGAACTGCGTCGCCTGCTGGGAGAATAGCTTTGGCCAATAAACCACTGACAGAAATTATCAAGGAGATGGTCGAAGCCGATCGGGTGCATCTGCCTGTCCATCCTGACATCAGCCTGCACGTCAGCAAACTGCTGAGCGGTGAAACCTTCGACATTAAAGAGCTACGTTGGTTGATCGGTCGGGATCCGGGACTGCTCTGTAACCTCTTCCGTGCCGCCAACTCCTCCTTCTTTTCCGGACTGCACAAGACCCTCTCAATCGAAGAGGCGATCACCCGCCTGGGGCAGGACAAGACCCGCCAGGTCCTAGAGCAAGCCTGCAAGGAGAGCGTCAGCGCGACCAAAGGTAAGCTGCTGCTACATTACATGCCCAGCCTTTGGCTGCATTCCCAGGCGTGCGCCGCCGGAGCCCGCTGGTTGTCGAATCGCTGCGGATATCAGGACCTCGCCGACCAGGCCTACCTGGCCGGGCTACTGCACGATGTCGGCAAGCAGTTCCTGCTGGCGGCACTGGAGGAGATTACCGTCAGTGGCCAGTTCAGCATGACGCTTTCGCATCGATTGATCAACGAGGTGATTGAGACCATGCACGTAGAGCAGGGGATGCGCCTTTTCGAAGAATGGAATCTGCCTGAAGTCTACAAAGAGGTTGTCACCGATCATCACGACCTTGAACTCGACACGCAGAATGTTATGGTCACCCTGGTCCGCTTGGCAAATCTCGGTTGTCGCAAGTTAGGCCTTGGTTTGGAGAAAAGTCCGGAGCTTGTCCTGCCGACAACGGCAGAAGCACAATTTCTGGGGGTTGATGAAATTTCTCTGGCAGAATTCGAGATTGCCCTTGAGGATCAATTCCTCGGCGGGAAGGCAGCAGCGGTCTCTCAATAACGGTTAACGGGTGAAAGTTGGTCTAGCCACCCTTTTGCTCTGGCACTTTTTTGTTAAAATAGCTCATAACTCATTACACTTCAGCGAGGAACGGGTATGTCAAAATCTATCGGGCAAATTTTGAAACTTAAGGGGAGTGAGGTCTGGAGTATCAGATCGGACGCTATGGTTTACGATGCGTTGGCGTTGATGGCAGAAAAAGGTGTCGGTGCCTTGGTTATCATCGATGATGGTGAACTGGTAGGAATCTTTACTGAGCGCGACCATGCCCGCAAAGTGGACCTCGAAGGACGCTGCTCCCAGAAGGTTGCTGTCCGCCAGGTTATGTCGGTAGATATTTGTTACATTACGCCTCAGACATCAGTCGATGAGGCCATGTCTATTGTAACTGAGAGCCGCCGCCGGCATCTGCCGGTTATGGAAGATGGCCAATTGGTTGGTTTGGCCTCCATCGGCGACCTGGTCAAAGCCTCTCTCGACGAAAAAGACTTTGTCATCAAGCAACTCAAAAAGTACATCAAGGGTGACCCTTGATCTTTGATTGTTCAACCTATAGAGAACCTCGGATGGCCTGTGTCTTTCCAGAGTACAACTCTGGCAAACTTTGACAATCTAAAGCCTTGAACTTTTTGAAAGCAGAACAACAGGACTCAAAGATGTCGTGGTTCTCAACCACCAATCGTAAGGCTCGGCCATGATCCAAATTAAAAAAGGTCTTGATCTACCGATAAGCGGTGCTCCAGAGTTGCAGGTCGGAGAGCCGCTACCGGTTTCTCACGTTGCCTTGCTTGGCAGCGATTACCAGGACATGAAGCCGACGCTGCTGGTCGCCGAGGGTGATCAGGTCGTCCTTGGTCAGCCACTCTTTTCTGACAAAAAGAACCCCAAGGTTCTCTTCACAGCCCCTGCGTCTGGCAAAGTTGTCGCCATCAACCGTGGTGAGCGTCGCATCTTTCTGTCTCTGGTCATCGAAATTTCCGGAGCAGAGGAAAAGACCTTCACAAAAATAGCGGCAGACCGACTTCAGCAGCTTTCTGCAGAGGATGTTGAAGATAAACTGATCAAATCAGGTTTGTGGCCCTCGTTGCGCACCCGTCCCTACAGCAAGATTCCATCACCAGGAAGCCGTCCCGCAGCACTCTTTGTCACCGCCATCGATACCAACCCTTTGTCAGCTGACCCACAGGTCGTGATTGCAGAGAAAGGGATCGAATTCGAGGCGGGCTTGAAAGCGTTGCGCCACCTGACGGTAGGAAAAGTCTACCTGTGTAAGAAACCGCAGGCGCAGATTCCGGCTCCGCAAGGAATCACTGTCAGTGAGTTTGCCGGCTGCCATCCTGCCGGTCTGGTTGGCACCCATATTCACTTTCTCGAACATGTCGACCAAGAGCGTTCGGTCTGGCACATCGGTTACCAGGATGTGATCGCCATCGGCCACCTGTTGCTCACAGGCAGGATCCTCACGGATAGAGTTGTCGCTCTTTGCGGTCCGGCTGTTAAGAAGCCTCGCCTCATCCGCACCCGTCTCGGAGCCTGCCTGTCTGAATTGACATCCGGTCAGCTTAATGACACTGACAACCGGATCATCTCAGGCTCTGTCCTGTCTGGTCATGGCGCAGTTCGAACCAATGATTTCCTCGGCCGCTACCACAACCAGGTTTCTGTTTTGGAAGAAAATCGACAACGTGAGCTTTTGGGCTGGGCCATGCCGGGCTTTAAAAAATTCTCCATCAAAAAGCTTTTTGCCTCATCCCTGCTGCCAGGGCGTCCTCTGCCTCTGACCACCAGCACCCACGGCAGTCTGCGCGCCATGGTTCCGACTGGCGCTTTTGAGAAGGTGATGCCCCTTAACGTCAAGACAACCTGGCTACTGCGCTCTCTACTCACTCTGGATACCGATCTGGCGCAGGGTCTCGGCTGCCTTGAACTGGACGAAGAGGATCTCGCCCTCTGCAGCTTTGTCTGCTCGGGAAAGATGGATTATGGACACCATTTGCGACAAACCTTGCAGAAGATTGAGGAAGAAGGCTAATGAAAGTGTTGCGTGATTTTCTCGACAAGCTTCACCCTCACTTTACGGAGGGTGGCAGATTCGAGCGACTTTATCCTCTCTACGAAGCTGCCGACAGTTTCATTTACACGCCTGGCGAGGCGACAGACGGTGCACCTCATGTCAGAGATGCGATGGATTTGAAGAGGGTTATGATCACGGTGGTTTTCGCCCTTATCCCCTGCTTTTTTATGGCCATGTGGAACACCGGTTACCAGGCAAACAGCGCCATGCAATTCGCTGGTGGAAGTGTCGAAGGCTGGCGGGGGGCGCTGCTCGGTCTTCTCGGCTACGGAGGCAATCCAAACAGCCTTTTTGACAACCTGCTCCTCGGAGCCGCCTGGTTTGTTCCGATCTATCTGGTCACCAATATTGTCGGCGGTTTGTGGGAAGTCCTCTTCTGCATTGTGCGCCGTCACGAATTGAATGAAGGTTTTCTGGTCACCGGCTCGCTCTTTCCATTGATCTGTCCGCCGACACTGCCGCTCTGGCAGGTGGCGCTTGGCATCAGTTTTGGTGTTGTTATCGGCAAGGAGATTTTCGGCGGAACCGGCAAGAACTTTCTCAACCCCGCGCTCACCGGTCGCGCGTTCCTCTTTTTCGCCTATCCGGCTCAAATCTCGGGCAACATGGTCTGGACCGCCGTCGATGGAGTGAGCGGAGCAACGGCGCTGGCTGAAGCCGCCGAGGGCGGGCTGCAGGCGGTTATGGCTGTCACCAGCTGGTTCGATGCTTTTGTCGGAGCCATCCCTGGCTCAATGGGGGAGACCTCGACTCTCGCCTGCCTGTTCGGTGCCGTGGTCCTGGTCCTTTCAGGCATCGGCTCCTGGCGCATTATGCTCTCCGGGTTGATCGGCGCCGTGGGCTTATCCGCATTCTTTGTCCTGATCGGCAGCAGCACCAACCCGATGTTCGAGCTGGGCCCTCTCTGGCACCTAGTCCTCGGTGGCTTTGCCTTCGGTCTGGTTTTCATGGCGACCGATCCGGTCTCCGGGGCCATGACAGAAGAGGGGCAATGGCTCTATGGCTTCCTCATCGGCACCATGTGCATCCTGATCCGGGTCATCAACCCGGCCTTTCCGGAAGGTATGATGCTCGCCATCCTGTTCGGCAATGTCTTCGCGCCGGTGATCGACCAGATGGTTCTCAAGTTCCACATCAAGAGGAGGCTGCAGCATGTCCAGGGATAGCACCGCAAGAGTCCTGAGTGTTGCGTTTGTCTTGTGCGTGGTCTGCTCGATCCTGGTTTCGGCGGCGGCCGTCGGCTTAAGTGACAGGCAGGAGCGGAACAAGGCCGAAGAGAAAAAGAAGAACATCCTGCAGGCGGCAGGTCTCTACGAGGCCGACGTGTCGATTGAAGAACAGTTCAGTAAAATAGAGGCTCGGATCGTCGATCTGCAGTCCGGCGAGTTCACCGTGGAATTCGATGTAGCAACCTTCGATAGCCGCTCGGCGGCGCGTGATCCCGAGACCAGCTACCGGATTGCGCCTGATCTCGATCTGGCGGCAATCAAGGCCCGTTCCCGCTACAAGGATGTCTACCTGGTCATAGCTGGTGACGAGCTGCAGCAACTGATCCTGCCGGTGCACGGCAAGGGCTTGTGGTCAACAATGTACGGCTTCATCTCTCTCGCCAATGATTTTACGACGGTGAATGGTTTCGCTTTTTACGAACACGGAGAAACCCCCGGTCTCGGCGGTGAAATTGACAACCCGAGCTGGAAAAAACAGTGGCCCGGCAAAAAAGTTTATGATGAATCGGGCAAAACCCGCATCGAAGTTCTCAAGGGGACGGTCGACAAAAGTTCGCAGGACGCCATCTACCAGGCCGACGGCCTGGCTGGCGCGACCCTTACGGCGCGTGGCGTCGGCAACCTGCTCAAGTATTGGATGGGCGATAATGGCTACAAACCTTTTATCAATAAGCTTAAAACGGCAGGGCTAAAACAATGAGCAAACCCAGAGATGTTTTATTCGATCCCTTGTTCAATAAAAACCCGATCGGTTTGCAGATCCTCGGCATCTGTTCGGCTTTGGCCGTCACCACCAAGTTGGAGACGGTTATCGTCATGGCCCTGGCTGTGACCTTCGTCATTGCCGGCTCCAACGTCTCGGTCAGCCTGATTCGCAACCAGATCCCCGGGAGCATCCGCATCATTGTCGAGATCACCATTATTGCGACCCTGGTCATCATCGTCGACCAGTTCCTGAAAGCCTACGCCTTTGGCATCAGCAAGCAGCTCTCGGTCTTCGTCGGACTGATTATCACCAACTGCATCGTCCTCGGTCGCGCCGAAGCTTTTGCCATGAAGAACCCGCCGGGCCTCAGTTTCCTCGATGGCATCGGCAACGGATTGGGCTACAGTATTGTTCTCCTGATCGTGGCCTTTTTCCGTGAACTGTTCGGCGCCGGCAAGCTGCTCGGTTTCACCATCCTTCCGAACGTCAACGAAGGCGGATGGTATCTGCCCAACGGACTGATGCTCTTGCCACCGAGCGCCTTCTTTATCATCGGTCTTCTGATCTGGGCTTTACGCAGCTGGAAAACCGATCAGATCGAGGAAGAAAACTAAAATGGAACACTACCTCAGTCTCCTGATTCGCTCGATTTTTATCGAAAACATGGCCCTCGCCTTTTTCCTCGGCATGTGTACCTTTCTTGCTGTTTCGAAAAAGGTCGATACTGCCATCGGCCTCGGCATTGCGGTTGTTGTTGTACAGACGATTACCGTCCCGGCCAACAACCTGATCTACCAGTTCCTTCTCAAGGAGGGCGCACTCGAATGGCTCGGCATGGCAGAAACGAATCTGACCTTTATCGGCTTGATCTGTTACATCGGCGTGATCGCCGCGATTGTGCAGATCCTCGAAATGGTCCTTGATCGCTTCTTCCCCTCCCTTTATAACTCGCTCGGGATTTTCCTGCCGCTGATCACGGTCAACTGCGCGATTCTCGGCGGCTCGCTCTTCATGGTGGAGCGCGATTATAACTTTGCCGAAAGTGTTGTCTTCGGCTTCGGCAGCGGCACCGGTTGGGCCCTGGCATTGGTTGCCCTGGCCGGCATCCGCGAAAAGATGAAATACGCTGATGTTCCCCCGGGTTTGCGGGGTCTGGGTATTACCTTCATGATTACCGGCCTGATGGCCATGGCCTTTATGGCTTTTTCTGGCATTCAGCTGTAACGGTAAAGACGATGATTGCAATAATCTTAGGTGTCCTCATATTTACGGTGATTGTCATGATGCTGGTGGCTATCATCCTGGTTGCCAGATCATGGTTGATTCCACCCGGCGAAGTGACGCTCAATATCAACAACGACCCGGATAAAAGCCTGTCGGTAAATCCTGGAGATAAATTGCTCGGAGTCCTGGGCAACCACCAGATCTTCATCCCCTCGGCCTGCGGTGGCGGTGGAACTTGCGCTCAGTGCCGGGTCAAGATCAAATCTGGCGGCGGTGATATCCTGCCAACAGAAACGGCCCACATCAACAAACGGGAGGCGAAAGAAGGGTACCGGCTCTCCTGCCAGGTCAGTGTCAAGCAGGACATGGACCTTGAGCTGCCGGCCGAGATTTTTTCCATCAGCAAGTGGGAATGTCATGTTATCTCCAACGAAAGCCGCGCAACCTTTATCAAGGAGCTGGTGCTGGCTTTACCTGAAGGCGCAGACCTCGATTTCCGCGCGGGCGGCTATATCCAGATTGACGCGCCACCACACATTGCAGAATACAAAACCATGGAGATCGATGAAGAGTTTCGGGAGGACTGGGACAAGTACGATCTCTGGCAGTATTGCTCAAAGGTTGATGAGCCAATCATGCGCGCTTACTCGATGGCTAACTATCCGGAGGAAAAAGGCATCATCATGCTGAACGTGCGGGTCTGTCCGCCGCCACCGGCTGTCCCCGATGCGCCCCCTGGTCAGATGTCGTCTTTTATCTTCAACCTGAACCCGGGAGACAAAGTGATGGTTTCCGGCCCCTACGGCGAATTCTTTGCCAAGGAGACCGATACCGAAATGGTCTTTGTCGGCGGCGGTGCCGGCATGGCCCCCATGCGTTCACACATTTTTGATCAGCTCAAAAGGCTTGATTCAAAACGCAAAATCTCCTTCTGGTATGGTGCCCGCAGCCTGCGTGAAGCCTTCTACGTGGAGGAGTTCGACGAGCTTGCGGAGAAGTTTGACAACTTCACCTGGACCCTGGTGTTGTCCGACCCCTTGCCGGAAGACAACTGGAGCGGAGCGACAGGGTTTGTTCACCAGTATCTCTTTGATAATTACCTGGTCGACCATCCGGCGCCTGAAGACTGTGAATTTTACATGTGCGGTCCGCCGATGATGAACAAGTCGGCCGGTGAGATGATCTATAATCTGGGCGTGGAACACGAGAATATCATGTTCGATGATTTCGGGATCTAACTGCACGGGATACTAACCAGGAGCCAAACATGCGCTTTGAACAGGTAAAGTCATTATTACAGCGTCTCATCCCGAATTATCACCGCAAGGTCAGTGATTACTACCAGGAGATGGCGAACGGTGACGTCTCGCCGCGCGTGCGGCTGATGCTCGACTACCTGATCGACCATGAACTACATCGGGCTCTGGCATTGGGGGAATACTGCAAGGACACATCGCACCATGTCCTTGAGCACTGGTTCAAGGGGGTGGAGATCGCTTTTCCGCAAGCGAGGCAGGACATTCTTGGTGACGCGGCGAGGACAGATCTTGATCAACTGGTGAAGTCGGCCGTTACCTATAAAACCAACCTGATCAGCTATTTTGGCCACCTGCTCGAACACTGCACCGAGAAAGAGACCTTCAACCTTTTCCAAACCCTGAAAAGCCAGGAAGAAAAGGCGATGAAACGAATGATCCGTCACTCTCAGGGGCTGGCTGATCTTTAGTATGAGAAAATGGTTTTTCCAGCTGAGCTTTATTTTTCTGTTCTTGTGTCTGACCTGCGGTTGTCAACAAGACGCAACGCCTGACACAATTCGTCTCTCCGGCCAGACCATGGGAACAACCTGGTCGGTCATCATGCCCCAGGAGGCTGTTGACGCAAAGTCTCATGCGTTGAAAGAGATTCTGCAAAAGCGTCTCGATCAGATTGATAGCCTGATGTCGACTTATGACCCGGCATCGGAGTTATCACGGTTCAATAATCAGATCAGTAGCGACTGGTTCACGATCTCGAAAGACACCGCCCGGGTTATTGAACTCTCACAGGAGATCAGTGTTCTCAGCGAGGGAGCTTTCGACGTCAGCGTCGGGCCTCTGGTAGAGATCTGGGGGTTTGGTGCCACGCAACGGGGGAAATCGATCCCCACTGAAGACCAGATCAGCAAAAGTCTTGCCCGAGTAGGCTATAAAAACATCCAGCTGCGCAGAGAACCTGCGGCAATCAGGAAACAGATTCCGGAGTTGCAAATCGACCTCTCTGCCGTCGCCAAAGGCTTCGCGGTAGATGTCCTTGCAGAGATCCTTGAACAACGGGGCCTCCGGAACTATCTTCTGGAGATTGGCGGGGAGTTAAAGATTTCCGGTCATCGTGGTGATGACACCCCCTGGCAGATAGCGATCGAAGAACCGTTGGAAGGGGTGCGTGAGATCGCCGCAATTTTCCCACTCACCAATACCGCCCTGGCCACCTCCGGAAACTATCGCAACTTTTACGTGGAAGACGGTCAGCGCTATTCACACACTATTGAACCGGTCAGCGGCAAGCCGATTCGTCACAAATTGGCGTCGGTCACGGTACTTGCCAGGACCTGCGCACGGGCAGACGCTCTGGCCACAGCCCTGATGGTCCTGGGAGAAGAAAAAGGTCGTCAGCTCTGCGAGAAGAATCAGATCGCCGCATATTTTCTGATTCATGCAAAAACATCGACAACCAGTTATGCCAGTCCGGCTTTCGAACGGTTTCTGAAAGAGGTTAAGGAATGAAAGTTTATTTAGCGACATTGGTCCTTTTTTTACTCGCCTTTAGTGGCTTGGCAGCGGGTCTGCTTCTCAAGCGCAGAGGGCTGAAGGGCGGTTGAACGCCGACACCCAGCAGCGGCCGTGATTGCCGGTGTAAATCAGAAACTGTCTCAAACATCCAAAGTAAAATCGATCTGCTCAGTGAAGAAGAGGATCGATCGGTTTAACTTTCTGGCCTGCGCGTTTGACCTCGCGCGCTAATCAATGTACTATGAGCAGATAAAGGTGCCACCCTGCCAGGGTGTTCCATCCTTGTCCCGCAAGGCCATCGTCAAGAACATCACCCCGAGTGATGCTTCGAAGATTGCCTTCCCTTACAGAGTTGCGCTTGATTCTGCTTTCCCGGTAGAACGAGTCGCGGGTCGCTCTGTCTTTTAAAAAAATAAAATTAAGATATAGTTATTTATGGGGCGCTGCTGATTGCAGACGACCACCTTACCGTGCGTTCTCTATTGGTCGTGGCCATTGGTCTAACGTCTGATTCCCTGCAAGCCATGCCCCGTTTTTTTTCGCAAATAAACCCAATAAGTACTTGGTATCATGGAGTAAAAATGTCACAAGAGATCAAAGTCTCAGTTAAAAACCTGTTCAAGATCTTCGGTCCTCATCCGAAAAAAGCCATGGGCTTGCTTGAACAAGGCTTGGATAAAGAAGCAATTTTTGAAAAGACCGAAACAACGATCGGTGTGCAGGGTGCCAGTTTCGAAATCTATACTGGAGAAATTTTTGTCATTATGGGCCTTTCCGGTTCCGGGAAATCGACCATGGTGCGCATGATCAACCGCTTGATCGAGCCGACCGCTGGACAGGTATTGATCGATGGCGAAGATATCGTCAGTATGACCAATGATGAATTGGTCAAGATGCGGCGTAAGAAAATGAGTATGGTTTTCCAATCTTTTGCACTGATGCCGCACATGACGGTGCTGCAGAATGCCGCCTTCGGCCTTGAGATGGACGGTATCGACAAGACAACCCGTGAAGCACGGGCCTTGCAGGCGTTGGAACAGGTTGGCCTGGAGGCTTGGGCAGGCAGTATGCCGGATGAACTCTCCGGTGGCATGCAGCAGAGAGTTGGCCTGGCTCGCGGTCTGGCAGTTGATCCACAGATTCTGTTGATGGACGAGGCTTTCTCTGCACTTGATCCGCTGATCCGCACCGAAATGCAGGACGAGCTTCTTAAGCTGCAAGCCAAAGCAAAGCGAACGATCATCTTTATCTCCCACGACCTTGATGAAGCGATGCGTATCGGTGACCGGATTGCCATCATGGAAGGTGGCAACGTGGTCCAGGTCGGTACACCGGAAGAGATTCTGCAGAACCCGGCCGATGATTACGTGCGTGCCTTCTTCCGTGGTGTCGATCCGACCAATATTCTTACTGCCGGCGACATTGCCACCGATAACCAGGTGACCATACCGATCACGGACGGCAAGAGCCCGCGGGTTGCGTTACAAAGGCTGATCAAGAATGACCGAGATTACGGCTATGTTGTCGACTCCAACCGCACCTTCAAGGGCATCGTTTCCTCTGACTCGTTGCGAGACATGCTCGATCAGGATAAACAACCTCACTTGATCCCTAACGCTTATATTGACGGGGTTGTCACAGCACAAGCCGGCGACTCGATGCAAGACATCCTACCCAACGTGGCAAGTCACCCCTGGCCGTTACCAATTCTCGGCGATAACGATAAGTATCTGGGCGCAGTATCCAAGAATCTCTTTCTGCGCACCCTGCACCGTAGCGAACAAGAAACAACAGAAGTGACAACTGATCAATCAGTCGGAGGGAAATAAGAATAATGCGAATTTTTAATTTTGATGAACAATTGATCCCTCTCGACGAATGGGTCCAAACCGCTGTCGATTGGACGGTGCTCAACTATCGTGAATTTTTCCAGGTGCTTAAAGTACCGGTCGAGCTCAGTCTGGAAGGCCTGGAATGGCTTTTTGCGATATTGCCACCGTTCGTAGTGATCCTCCTTTTTGCCTTTGCTGCCTGGCGTTATGCAGGGAAAAGGGTGACCGTTTTTACTGTTCTCTCGTTCCTGTTGGTTGGTTATCTCGGCCTTTGGGAAGACACCATGACAACACTGGCAATGGTCATCTGCGCAGTCTTGTTTTGCGCCGTTGTCGGGATTCCTCTTGGCATTATGTCGGGTCGCAGCGATCGTTTCGAGATGTTCTTGCGTCCCTTCCTCGATGCCATGCAAACCACTCCGGCCTTTGTCTACCTGATTCCGGTGGTCATGCTCTTCAGCATTGGTACGGCCTCCGGCATCCTCGCCACCATCGTCTTTGCCCTGCCACCGATCATTCGTTTAACCAGCCTTGGTATCCGCCAGGTTCATCCCGAGCTGGTTGAGGCTGCGCTCGCTTTTGGCGCCACCCCCTGGCAGGTTTTACACAAAGTACAGTTCCCCCTCGCCATGCCCTCGGTTATGGCGGGACTTAACCAGACCATTATGATGGCACTGTCGATGGTTGTTATTGCAGCACTGATCGGTGCTGGTGGTCTTGGCAACCCCGTTGTGCAAGGCTTGAACACCCTGGAGATCGGCCTGGCAACCATTGGTGGTTTATCGATTGTTCTCCTGGCGATGGTGCTTGATCGCATCACCCAGGGTATGTCTAAGAGTAACCGTTAAAGATGTCTTCACCTACAAAGTAAGTAAGGAGAAAAGTATGAAACGCATTTTATTCGTTCTACTGATGTTGGCTCTATCGATGCCAGCTTTAGCTGACCAGCAAAAGCCCGGCAAAGGCATCAAAGTTCAACCTGCCCGCGCAACCTGGAATACAGGCTACTTTCAGGAAGCCCTGGTAAGCGCCGGCCTGAAAGAACTTGGCTACAATGTCAAGAAACCCAAAGAGCTGGCAAATCCTCTCTTCTACCAATCACTCGCGCTGGGCGACCTCGACTACTGGACCAACGGCTGGTTCCCCGTCCATAACGGCCAACTACCAAAGAATTTTGACGAGAAGGCCGAAAAAATCGGCTACGTCGTTAAGGCTGGCGGCCTGCAAGGCTACCTGGTGTCCAAGAAAGAAGTCGAAAAATTCAACATTCAATCGATTGAGGACTTCAAACGCCCTGAAGTCAAAGAAGCTTTCGACGCTAATGGCGACGGTAAAGCTGATCTGACTGCCTGCCCGGCAGGTTGGGGTTGTGAGGGTACGATCGCCCATCATATGGACGTCTATGATCTTGAAGATGATATCAATCTCATCAAAGCCTCTTACTCGGCAAGCATGGCTGACGCCCTGGCCCGCTACAATTCCGGCCAGCCAGCCTTCTTTTACACCTGGGCTCCGAACTGGACGATTTTCAAGTTCAAGCCAGGCGAAGACGTAGTCTGGATGAATGTCCCTGAGATCAAGCCCACAGAAGCGCAAAAGCCGATGGTTGATCGCCTGACGGTGAGTGGAATTGAAGGCGCTGTCAGCGATCCGATCAAGCTCGGTTTCGTGGTTGCTGATATCCAGATCGTAGCTAATAAAGAATTCCTAGCCGCGAATCCTGCAGCGAAAGCTTTTTTCAAAGTCTTTACCCTGCCCCTCAGTGACATCAACGAACAGAACACCAAGATGCAGGAAGGCGAAAAATCACAAAAGGATATTGAGAAGCACGTCAAGGATTGGATTACCAAGAACCAGGAAAAATGGAACGGTTGGCTCGCAACCGCGCGCCAAACAGCCATGTAAGCTTAGCTCAATCAGCATGACAGGCCGGGGGATTGATTCCTCCGGCCTTTTTTTATGGATCTTCAGAAGTTACTTTGGGGGGCTGAAAGATTAAAACTTTAAGGCTCTGCTGGCAAATATTGAAAGCAGGTATCTTGGAAGTCCTAAGTTGATATAGGAACTCCTGCTGTAATAATGAACGAAAAAGTGTTCTACACACCAAAGTGAACAGGACCTTTGCAGAATGGGCGATGGGACTGTCGCCCAAAGTTTTTACGGTGTCAGGAGCGTGGTTTCTCGGACACCGTCTGTAAATGCAACCGCAAGATAACAACAAAACGCCCTGGAGACTCTCCTTGGCGTTTTTCTGTCTGGCGTACTTGACCCCAATCCCAGTATGCGGCGGTAAGGAGCTCTAAGGGCCTCAGGAGCCGACAAGGCAGAGGGTTATGGTAGATGGTAGGCCAAGAACAGATCGGTCTTTCTCGTGCCGTCTCAGCGACGCCCAGTCGTTTCCCCTGCTAGACCCCTGTGGTTTGGTTCCACTAGCCAACCTGGAGCAACCCTTTTCCCAAGTTCAGCAGGCTGAAAAGCAAAAAGCCCCTCTGCTTTTTCAACAGAAGGGCTTTCAACATTTTGGTGTCCCCATGGGGATTTGAACCCCAGTCGCCGCCGTGAAAGGGCGGTGTCCTGGGCCAGGCTAGACGATAGGGACTTAAGTTCTCAAGTACCTAGCAGGAAAGGCTCCTGCAATGTACGACGCTTTAAAAATGGTGTGCCGCGTAGGGATCGAACCTACGACCATCTGATTAAAAGTCAGATGCTCTACCAACTGAGCTAGCGGCACACGAGATGCGTCTTATAAACTGACCCGCACTATGTTGTCAACTATATTTTGCTGAGCTGCTAATTTCTCACCCTTTTACGGGGTCTGTAACGTTTTTTTGGCTTTTTCTGCTTCACCGGAGAGTGGGTAGCTCTTGATCAACTTCTGCAGCAAGAGCTCCGCTGTCGCCTTGTCGCCACTGGCCTCAAAGGCGAGTGCCTGTTTGAGCATAGCCGAAGCGACCTTCGGATGTTCGCCATAGGTCTCAATGACTTCTTCAAACTGCAGAATAGACTGTTCGTAAGCCTTTTCCGCGTAGTAGGTTTCGCCAATCCAGTAAGCTGCGTTAACCGCCAGGTCGTCTTTTGGATACCGCTTGAGGAAGGTCTCCATCATCTCACGGCCGGCGACAAAATCACGCTGTTCACGAATCGTTTTGAGCGCTCGCTCGTAAAGTTCGGGAGCACTTTCACCGCTTGGCGTTGCTGCTTGCGGTTTGACAACGGGTTGCGCAAGGATCGTCGGAGGCGATGCTGTAACCGGCTTTTGCAGATCAACGCCCCCGCCCCCTTCCAGCAGGCTAAGACGCTGTTCATGATCGACAATCTGTAAACTCAGCTCGTCACGAAGCAGAGTCATGTCCTGTCGCATATCTTCGTTAACGCGCTCCTGGTCACCGGTTTGTCCTTGTATCGACTGCAGGTCAACCCGCACGCCATCGAGCTCAGCCTGGAAATCGGCCTGGTTACGTGCCAGGGTTTCCACATGAGCGCGCACACCGCCCGAGGCGTCATCCTGCAATTCCTTGAGAGCACGCTCCGTTTCACCAAGCCGCCGCTTCATCTCCAGCAGGTCACGCTGCATCTGCAGGTCTTGTTCTGTGACCACGCAACCGCTCAACAGAATGCTGACAATCAGAAAAAACGGCAAACAGATTCGAAACATGGCTCTACTCCAAAAAACGCATCAGTAATGACGCGAGGACGCTTACTTGATCGCTTTGAATTCTGCGCGACGGTTTTGAGCCCATGCACTTTCGCCTGTACCTTTGCTCAGGGGCTTCTCTTCGCCGTAGGAAATTACCGAGAGACGCTTGGCGCTGATGCCCAGGGAAACCAGGTAGCTCTTGGCAGCCAGGGCGCGGCTTTCACCGAGGGCCAGGTTGTACTCGTCGGAACCACGCTCATCGCAGTGACCTTCGATGATAACGTTGGTACCACTATTCGCCTGCAGATACTTGGCGTTATTTCCGAGAATGTTGCGTGCTTCGGCAGAAAGAGTGAACTGGTCAAAGTCAAAACTGATACGCTCCATACCAGCGATTTGAGTATGAGTCGGTACAACCTCACCCTGCATGGAACCTTCATCTGCACCTTTGACATCGGAGGTCTGGGTCATATCGGACTTGCCAACGTCTTCTTGATCCATCTGGGGAGTAGACTTGGCACAACCGATGAGACTGCTGCAGAGAAAGAGGACGATCAGAACAAATTTGAGGGTTTGCATTGCTTTCATGGTGGGCTCCTTAAGTTAAGACAGGGGTCATAGCATCTCATTTAAAACGGCACGATGCTCACTAAATTTTTCGAGTCACGCATTATAACGAGCTAGGTCAGAAATAACAACCACTTGCTTTTGCTTTCAGCAAACAACCCATATCACCAACGAAGCACTTACAAAATAAACTTTAGAATTTCTGCTGCTTACATTACCAACGCGGCGACCAGGCAGGGTGGCGGCAATCGCTGTCCAACTTTGTCAAGCGTCTGGCACCGGTGCCGTCGTTGCGCATAACGTAGATTGCACGATTACCACCCTTATCTGATGAATAGATAATGAAGCGGCCATCGGGACTCCAGCGTGGATGTTCGCTGTTACCGGGACCAAAGCTCAGCCGACGTTCGTCAGTTCCATCGACATTGATCGTGTAGATGTCGAACTGTCCGCCGCTCTGGCGCGTAAAGGCAATGCGCTCGCCCTTCGGGCCCCAGGCCGGTGTGGCATTATACTTGCCCTGGGTGGTCAACCTTGCAGCTTGCCCAGTAAAGGTATCGGCGACAAAGATATGCGGGTTGCCCTGCCGGTTGGAGACAAACGCCAGTTGGCTGCCATCGGGGCTCCAGGAGGGATCGCTGTCTATTCCCCAGCTGTCGGTGATCCGCTTGTGTATACGACCCGTGGTGCCGATCAGGTAGATCTCCGGATTGCCGTCCTTGGAGAGTGTCAGGGCAATTTCACGCTCAGTAGGAGACATACGTCCGGCAACGTTGAGGCCCTGCTTGTAAGAAATCTTGGCTTCTTTGCCGGTGTAAATTTCCTTGCGATAAAGATCGGGGTTGTTGGCCCGGTAGGAGGTAAATAGAAGCTCTTTGCCACGAGGAGAGAAATCGGGGTTGAGTACGATTGAACGATGGTCGGTCAGTCGAATCGGGCGCTTGCCATCGACGTCCATTAGCCAGAGTTCTTTATCTCCGCTCAAATCTGAGATATAGGCGATGCGTGCGCTGAAAGGGCCCTCTTCACCGGTGAGTTCCTTAAGCACCAGGTCGGCAAAGGCGTGCGCCATTCGCCGCACATCCTTGGCCTCGCCAACATAGCGTCTACCGCTCAGGAGTTTGCGGTTGACTACATCAAAGAGGCGCGCCTCGATGGTCAGTTTATTACCCTCAATTTTATAGGTTCCCTTGATCAGGGTTTCACTGCCGAGTAATCGCCACTGTGGAAAATCAACCTGGATGCTGTAAAGTCCGATACGCTGAGCATCATCGAGAAAAGCTTCAGGGTCAACAAACCGGAAAAGTCCGGAAAGATCCAGGTCGGCATCGAGGACCTCGTTAAACTCCGCGGAGATCTGCGCTGACTCCGGACCCTTGTGCGGCAGCAAGCGGGTCAGGGCCAAGGGAATTGATTGTTCGCCAGGCGAGGAGATTTCAATTTCCGTGGCGGCCAAAACCGACCAAGGCAGAACCAGACAGAAGAGACAAATTATAAACCAGCGAATCAACATGCTTATTTTCCCCGGGACATTTCCTTAAGATTGAAGGTAACCGACAGGTCGAGCTGTTTCGGCAAGGGTTGCGGCAACTGTTTCGATTTGGTGATTGCTCTTTTCAGCGAATCATCGAACTGCTGATTTCCTGATGGTGTATTGATCCGGTAACGGATCATTTCTCCAGACACAGCATAGGTCAGAGTGGCTTTCGCTTCGAGATCACGGAGTCGTGATTGATCCAGAAGATAAGGAGAAAGGGCCCAGTTTTGCTGGATAAACGCCTGTACAAAAGCAAGAGCACTGATACCCACCTCATCACCCGTACCGTCAAGCATCCCCACCGGCACGTCGGCTGCAACGGTGACAGCACCTGCGCTTAATTTGGCAATCTTGTCCTTTATGGCATCGCGCTCAGCTTGACGGGCTTGACGCTCACGAATCTCATCGAGGGCGCTCTGTACCTGCTTTTCATTACGCGTATCTGACTTGACCGCCGGCTTAGGCACTGGTTTCGGTGTCGGTTTGGGTTTGCTGGTCTGCACCGGTTTGACCAAAGGCTTGACGGCAGGCTTGGGCTTTTTCTGAGCTGCAGGTGGAGCGGTCTGGACCGTGCGTTTAACCTCTGCAGCTTTCGGCTTTTCCGCCGGACGAGAATCGGGTCGTCCCGCCTGTGGATTGAGCACCGGCTGGTGAATCAGATCAACGTAATAGACTGGTGGCTTGGGGCGGGTCTTGGTGCCGAACAGGTCAACTGTGAAGGCCACCCAGACCAGGCCGTGGACGAGCAGAGAGACAAGCAACAAGCGACCGAATTTCGGGTCCTTGTGAAAAGCACTGATTTGGCGCAGAGACTCGACAGGCATCAGAGGCGCACTCATTTATTGTTGTGGTTCCTGAGCGACCATACCAAGTTTGGCAACACCGGCGCGCTTGATCGCAGCCATCACCTTGACGACCTCGCCATAAGGCACCGCCTTGTCGGCTTCCAGGTAGACGGTCTTGTCTTCGCGTTCACTTAAGACCTGTTGTAACACCGGAGCCAGCTTGCCCGCATCAGCAACGCTGTTCTTGCCGACCATGATTTCACCTTTGCGGGTTACGGTAATCACCAGGGGCTCTTTAACTGCAGTAAGGTTCGGCGCGTTTTCAACTTCCGGCAAGGCGACATCCACACCCTTTTCCATCATCGGTGCCGTGACCATGAAAATGATCAACAGAACCAGCATGACGTCGACAAAGGGTGTCACGTTGATCTGGGCCAGCATCGTGCGCCGGCGATTGCTGTTCTGACCAACTTCCATATTAACGGCCCCGGCTCATGCGCTGGACAATGTTCAACATCTCCAGGCAGAAATTATCCATCTCGCCAATCAAAACGTTGGTCTTGTTAACAAAGTGGTTGTAACCGATAACGGCCGGAATCGCAGCAACCAAGCCGATTGCCGTGGCAACCAGAGCTTCCGAAATGCCCGGTGCGACAACGGCCAGCGAAGCGCTGCCGCTGGTACCGATGCCATGGAAGGCATCCATGATCCCCCAGACCGTACCGAACAGGCCGATGAAAGGCGCTGCCGAGCCGGTGGTGGCGAGAAATGAGAGATATTTTTCCAGACGCTGGGTCTCCGAAGTCGTGGAGCGCCGCAGCACACGGGCCACCCGTTCCTGCTCGCCGAGGTCGGCCACCAGATTGCCATCTTCCGGGCCTTCGCCCTGTCGACGATTCTGAGCCAACTCGCTGTAGACTTCCCGAAACAGAACCGTGAGGGGTGAATGCTTATAGTCATTCAGACCCTTGCCGATGGTATCGAAGCTTTTCTTCGACCAGAAAAAATCGAGGAAACGCTCCGAGTCACCAATCGCTCGATGAATGACCAGCTGCTTGTAGAAAATAATGGCCCATGAGACCACGGAAAAATAAACCAGAATCAACAGGACCAGTTTGACGACCGGGCCGGCATTAAGAACCAATTCCAAGGGAGATCTCCTTACGCTTACGGGATGTCAGGCTGGCAACAGCAAGAGACCAGCCTTGTCTACCAATTGATTATCGGGTAGCGCTGACGGCAAGTCAACCGGCTTGCCGTTGTATTTATAGCCGTTCTTGCAACTCGGCCAGAAGATGAAGGGCGGTCGCCGTTTCAGGAGAGCGTATTAGCAGCTGGCGCAGATCATCGATTTCATCCAGATCATACCACTCTTCTGTTTCGACGTAGCTCAAGCCGAGACTCTGGCAGGCCTGTCGGGTTGCCTGCAAAACCCCGGAGGTGCTCCAGGGGATCCCGGCAAACAACTCTGTGGTCGGCTGCCTCAGACCGACGACAACATAGCCTCCGTCGCGGCAGGGGATGGTGGCCACGTCGTTTTCCTGGAGTGACTGCAAAACCTGATCAACCCGGTTGAGCGGTAAATCGGGGCTGTCCGAGCCCGCCAACAGAACCGGTCCGTCACAATGACGAAAGAGCTCCTGTACAGCGTGGCCCATACGATCGCCGAGACCATCACCAACCTGTACTAGTAGGGGAAGCCCCGGAAAGGTTTCAGCGAACCATTCTCGTCGTCCGTCGTAGCAGAGTACCAGCGGCAAATTCGCGGCGAGAAGACGATTCACCGTCTCGCACAGTGAGGTCTGATAGAGGCAACAGGCCTGCTCTGCCGTTAAGGCAGGAGACAGCCTGGTCTTGACACGACCCGCAACCGGCTCCTTGGCAAACAGGCCGATAACAGGGCCAGAATGATTAAAAATGTTGCTATTTAGCGAGTTGTCCACCTTTTCCACAGGGTTATCCACCTACTCAGACCTGGTCCGTTCCACTTGTCCATAGGCAGAATGATTGTGAATCGACTCGAAATTCTCACAGGCAACCTTGAACCAGGTGATCTCGGGAACCTTGAGTAAACGCTGGGTGACCGCGCGTACCACATCTTCAACGAACATCGGGTTATCGTAGGCCATCTCGGTCAGGGCTTTTTCGTCCTCGCGTTTAAGTAGCGCATAGACCGGCGCGCTACCGCACTCCTCCACCCACGAAACCAGATCCTCCAACCAGATGTGGTCGCTGTAACGGATCTGGACTGTCACGGCACTGCGTTGGTTGTGCGCACCCCGCTCGCTGATTTCGCGTGAACATGGACAGAGGGAGGTCATCGGCACGGTGACGCCGAGGACGAAATCGTAATCTTCGCCCAGGCTACCCGTCATATTGCACTGGTATTCCATCAGGCTGCGTGCACCGGAGGCCGGGGCCTGCTTCTCAATGAAATAGGGGAACTCCAGTTCGAGATGGGCGCTACTGGCTTCAAGATGTTTTTTCATATCACTCAGCATGACGTTCATGCGGTCGATACTGATCTGGCCGTGATACTGGTTAAGTATCTCGATGAAGCGACTCATATGCGTGCCCTTGAAGTGATGGGGCAGGTCGACATACATATTGATGCGCGCAACCGTCTGTTGCTGCTCTTTACTCTTGTCCATGACGACGATCGGGTAACGTATATCCTTGACGCCGACCTTGTCGATGGCGATGTTGCGATCGTCGTGGCTCTTCTGCATGTCGGGCATGCCGCCGGCTTCGCCGGTGGCACGCGTGGCACGCGTGGCGTGCGGCGCGTGGTGCGAAGAACCCTGGTCTTTTTTTGTTTGATTCATTTTTTTACCTTTTCTCGCAATGCGCTATGCGCCCCGCGTCACATAATCAATCGGGTCTTCCAAACCGGCCTCGCGGAAACCTTTCAAACGCAAAAAACAGGAATCACAGCGTCCGCAAGAAATGCCAGCTGGAGTCGGATCATAACAGGAGTGCGTCAAGCCATAGTCAACGCCGAGATCCAGGCCGGTGCGAATAATTTCCGCCTTGCTGAGTTGGATCAATGGCGAATGTATTGTGTAGGGTTGGTCACCCTCGACACCTGCCCGGGTCGCAAGGTTGGCCATATTTTCAAAAGCGCTGATAAATTCAGGGCGACAATCCGGATAACCGGAATAATCCAGCGCGTTAACGCCGATATAGATATCGCTGGCACCAAGGACTTCTGCCCAGCCCAGCGCAAAACTCAAAAAAATCGTGTTCCTCGCCGGGACGTAGGTGATGGGAATATCATCTGTCGAGCTCTGATCTTTTGGAACATCAAGATCAGCTGTCAAAGCACTCCCTCCGAACTGGCGCAAATCGATCTCCACCACCTGGTGTTTTACGGCACCGATCTTTGGTGCATATTCACGTGCTTTTTCCAGCTCGATGGTGTGTCGTTGACCATAAGCAAAACTCATCGCATAGGTCTCAAAACCATCTGCTTTGGCGATCGCCATACAGGTCGTTGAATCAAGACCGCCACTGTAGAGTATGACTGCTTTTTTATTCATTTTATTTTCTCGTCCCTCGTTCCGGATGTTGTAATCAACTGCCGAGCTGGTGAACCTTGAGCAGGTTTGTAGTGCCTGAATCAGAAAGCGGGCTGCCCATGGTAATAACCACGATATCACCCTTATTGAGGACCCCGGCATCGATGACCGCCGCGTCTACTGAGCGAATTTGCGCCTCCGTGTCTCCTTCGATATCAACACGGATAGAACGTACACCTGCATAGAGCGCCATACGTCGACGAACGGCCAGGGTCGGGGTTACAGCATAGACCGGCATGGGCGGCCGGTACTTGGCGACCAGGGCGGCCGTACTGCCGGTCTGGGTGAAAGCCAGAATGGCGGCTGCACCGACATTCTTAGCCACGCGGCAGGCGGCTTGACCAATCGCTTCGGTGAGACTGCGGGTGCCGCTCGTCTCCAACAGTGGATGGAAAAACTGCTCTTTAAGCTGCGGATCTCGCTCAACATCGACAGCGACCCTTACCATCATCTCCACCGCTTCACAGGGGTAGTCTCCCGAAGCGGTTTCTGCTGACAGCATGACCGCATCGGTACCATCGAGAATAGCATTGGCGACATCGGATGTCTCGGCGCGGGTCGGGCGCGGGTTATTGACCATGCTCTCCAGCATCTGGGTTGCCGTGATAACCGGCTTACCAGCCAGGTTGCATTGCCGGATGATACGCTTCTGGATCAGCGGAACTTTTTCCGAGTTGATCTCCACACCCAGATCACCGCGCGCCACCATGATACCGTCGGCCGCTGCGAGGATTTCAGCAAAAGCTTCCACCGCTTCCGGTTTTTCAATCTTGGCGATCACCTGGATCGACGCCCCTCTTTGCGCGAGCAGTTTTTTGAGCTCTATGACTTCTGCCGCCGTACGCACAAAGGAGAGCGCCAGATAATCAAGCTCCTGCTCTATGCAGAACTCAAGGTCGGCCAGATCTTTTTCGGTAAGAGCGGGAGCAGAGACGGCCACGCCCGGCAGGTTCATGCCTTTGCGATTCTTCAACTGCCCCCCCACAAGCACTAGGCAATGCACTTGTTCACCGCTGATTTTTGCGACCTGAAGCTCAAGCAGACCGTCGTCCAGGAGGATTCTGTCGCCAACACTCACATCCTGCGGCAGTGCCTTGTAAGTGGTAGGGATCACACCATCCTCACCCAACACATCGGCCGTGGTAATCACCACACTTTCACCGCTGGTCAGGGTCATGACATCGCCGCGCATCATACCGGTACGAATTTTTGGCCCCTGCAGGTCACCGAGAATGGCAACAGCGCGTCTTCGATTCCGCGAGATCTGCCGGATCAAGGCCACCGTTTCGGTTAAAGCATCATGCTGGCCGTGAGAAAAGTTAAGGCGGAAGACATCGGCGCCGGCTTCCATCAGTGCCAGCAGCATCTCTTTGCTGCAACTGGCGGGACCAACCGTGGCGACTATCTTGTTTCGGTGAAAAGCTGTAACAGGCAAAGGATCTCCTTTAAAGGCTTTGTAGCCCTTATCAAGTTTTTATCTCTGTTTTGCAAAGCGCTTAACTATAGCATAGCGTAGAGGCCTGTTAAACCGGCAAAAGTGTTGCCGTAGAGTGAGGGGCTATGGTAGAAAAGGCGGTTCTAGCAGTATCTTACGCCCTTAGGGGAAGAAGAAGACTCTTCTTCGTGTAGCGATAGCAGGCTCAATCGAGGGTTATATGCCAAAACAGAAAGATAAACAGAAAAAATCATTGCTTGCCATCCTGACCCGAACCTTGTTGGGGCTGGGTCTTCTTGGTCTGCTGCTCGCCATTATGCTCCCGGTTGGCGCATACCTCTACATCTCCAAGTCTTTGCCTAAGGTCGACACCCTTGCAGACTATCGCCCGCCGATTATCACCCGTGTGCTAAGCGACGATGGCTCGGTAATCGCCGAACTCTTCGAGGAACGCAGGATCATCGCGCCAGTGTCCAAGATGCCGAAACAACTGGTTCAGGCCTTTGTTGCTGCTGAAGATGCAAATTTCTTCAAGCACCAGGGCATCGACATCGTTTCAATTATCCGGGCAGCGATCAAGAATATCAAAGCGGGCGGCATTGTTCAGGGCGGCAGTACGATCACCCAGCAGGTAGCGAAAAGTCTTTTACTGACCCCGGAACGCAAATTCAAGCGCAAGTTTAAAGAGGCTATTCTTGCTTATCGCATGGAAAAGCGCCTCTCCAAGGAAGAAATTCTCTACCTCTACCTCAACCAGATCTTTCTCGGTCACGGTGCCTACGGCGTGCAGGCTGCTGCCGAGAACTATTTCGACAAAGACGTCGAAAACCTGACTCTCGCCGAGTGCAGTATTCTCGCAGGCCTTCCGAAGGCTCCCAGTCGCTATTCCCCTTACCGTCATTATGAGCGCGCCAAGGGTCGGCAGGTTTACGTTCTGGGCCGTATGGTCAGTGAGGGCTTCATCACCCAGGAAGAATCGGACCAGGCCGCGGCACAAGAGCTCGTCATTCGTCCCCGCATCAATCAACACCTGACCAACGCGGCATATTTTACCGAGCAGGTTCGGCGTTATCTTGAAGACACCTACGGTGAAGAACAGCTCTACCGGGGCGGCCTCCAAGTTCAGACCAGCATGAACCTGCAGATGCAGCTTGCCGCCCAGGCGGCGGTACAGGCCAACTTGCGTGATCATGATAAACGCCGCGGCTATCGCGGCCCACTTGCTGTTTTGACCCCTGAAGAAGAGGAGCTCTTCCTGAATGAGCAGGTTGAGTCCTTTGCCAAAAAAACACCACAGGTTGGTGCTTTCATCGAGGCCGTCGTCAGTAGTTCCGACAAAATCAGTTTGCATGTACGCTTTTCCGACCGGGAAGGGCGCATCTTGCTCAAGGAAACTGAATGGGCCGGCCCGATCCAGCAGGTCAAGCGCACCGTAGCAGCAAGCGGCAACGCCAATGAGAAAGCAACGCGCCTGCCGATCGGTTCCAGAATCCAGGTACGCATCCTCAATAATCCAGAAAAAGAACCCTGGCAGCTGAGCCTTGAGCAGGAACCGCAAGCCCAGGGAGCCCTGCTGGCCATGGCTCCCCACACCGGACAGATCAAGGCCATGGTCGGTGGTTACGACTTCCGTACCAGTCAGTTCAACCGCGTGCTCCAGGCCCGACGCCTGCCTGGCTCGGCGATGAAACCCCTGATTTACGCATCAGCCCTCGACAAAGGCTATACGCCGGCAACCGTGATTCTCGACACACCCGTGATCTACAAGGAACGCCTTGAGAGTGGTGAAATCAAGGAATGGAAGCCGAAGAATTATTCAAAACGCTTCTACGGGCCGGTTCCTTTGCGTACCGCACTGGCCAAATCGTACAACGTAATCACCATTAAAATTCTTGAGGATATCGGCGTCCGCTACGCAGCCAACTATGCCCGCAAGCTCGGCATCGAATCAGATCTCGCCGAAGACCTGACCCTTGGCCTCGGCTCTTCGGCGCTAACTCCTATGGAACTGGCTCGCAGCTACTCGGTGTTCGCCAACGGTGGCGTGCGCGTTGTGCCGACATACATCAACAAAGTTCTCGATCGTGATGGCAAGGTGATTGAATCAAATGATCCGGCAGACTTCCCGGCAGGGCCAAAAAGTAGTCAGAAGCTGATCGGCCAATCCCGTAACCGCGTTATCAGCCCTGAAACTGCCTACCTGACCACCAACCTCCTCGAAAGTGTCGTGCAAAAAGGTACTGGTTGGCGGGCCAGAAGCCTGAACCGTCCCGCCGCCGGAAAAACCGGCACCACAAATGATCTTAAAGATGCCTGGTTTATCGGCTACGTCAACCAGTTGCTCGCTGTCTCCTGGGTCGGTTACGACCAGGAACGTCCACTCGGCAAGAGTGAAACCGGCTCAAAAGCAGCAGCTCCAGCCTGGGTCGCATTCATGACCGAGGCAACCAAGGATATGCCGGTTGAACATTTTCCTGTCCCGGACAGTATCCAGTTCCGGCCCATTGATCCACTCACCGGTCTGCTTGCTCCCGAAGACAGCCCGGACATCGTGATTGAGGCTTTCGCGCCCAATACCGCACCGGTTCGTTATGCCCTCGAGGAGAAGACACCGGAGGCTAAGGATTTTTTCCGTCTGGATATGGATGAGCTCTGAGAAAGTGTTTAAGCTGATTTAAAAAATGAACCCGGCGCAAGCCGGGTCTGATTGTTGACAAACCTCATGTCGAATTGATGTGGGGTTTGTCAAATTTTACAGTTATCTTTTCCCCATTGCCTTTTGCATCGCTGGCAAAGCCACCCCACGCTTGATATTGGCGCCCATGTCCCCGAGCACTGATTCTAGTGCGCCGATGCAGAGCAGGATATTTTCGGCCCGGCTGGAATGACCCATCAGACCGATCCGCCACACCTTGCCGGCCAGTGCGCCCAGGCCAGCCCCTATTTCCAGGTTGTACTCTTTGAGCAGTCGACTGCGCACCTTGGCGTCGTCAACTCCTTCAGGGATGGTGACTGCATTCAGTTGCGGCAGGCGGTCCGCTTTGTTGACGACGAATAACAGTCCCATCGCCTCCAGTCCTGCTCTCAGCGCCAGGTGGTTCTTGAAATGGCGATCCCATGCGCCATCCAGGCCTTCCTCTCTTAAAATCAATAACGCTTCATGTAAAGAGTAAAGAGCATTGATCGGCGCTGTGTGGTGATAGGCTCGCTTGGCACCTTCTCCCCAATAGCCCATCACCAGATTCAGATCGAGAAACCAGCTCTGCACCTTGCTCTTGCGACTACGTACTTTTTCAAGCGCGCGCTCATTGAAGCTGACAGGAGAGAGGCCAGGTGTACAGGAGAGGCACTTCTGCGACCCGGAATAGATCGCGTCGATCTCCCATTCGTCAACCTTAACAGGCGTACCACCGAGTGAGGTGACGGCGTCAACAATGGTCAGGCAACCGTGGGCGTGGGCCAGCTTGACCAGCTTTGCTATATCGGACTGGGCACCGGTTGAGGTCTCGGCGTGGACCATGGCAACGATCTTGGCATCTTTATGGACTTTCAAAGTCTCTTCCAGTTTGGCCGAGTTGATCGCCTCTCCCCAGGAGTCTTCTACCGTCACCGCTACGCCACCACAGCGCTCGACATTCTCTTTCATGCGACCGCCAAAGACTCCGTTCTGACAGACAACGACCTTGTCGCCCGGTTCCACCAGGTTGGCAAAACAGGTTTCCATGCCAGCCGAGCCGGGCGCTGAGACAGGCATGGTCAGGGCATTGCCTGTTTGAAAGGCGTACTGCAGAAGCTCTTTAACTTCATCCATCATGGTGATAAAGGCCGGATCAAGATGACCGATCGTCGGTCTGGAAAGGGCCTCAAGAACCCGCGGTGGAACATCGGACGGGCCCGGGCCCATTAGAGTCCGAACCGGTGGGTTGAAAGAACGAATTAGCATTGGACTATCCTTTTCCGAAAAGAGCTTGTGAGTTCGTGGATACCAGCAAAACTGTGAAGAATAATACCTGTTCTTCCCTGTGGGTCAAGAGATGAACTCTCTTTCGCAGAATGTCGTTAAATCGCCCTATTTTTCAACAATTGTTGTTAAATTTCAGCAGGTTGTCTGTCTTGGCTGGGTGCTTTTAATGAGAGCCCTGCAGGCAAATTAAGACGTTTTATGTTATGTTTTCAGTGGGTTACGTTTTTCTCCGCCAAAATATTTTCTCATTGGCACTTCTTATGCATTCTAACTGTTCAGGATCATAATAATTTAAACCCAATTTGCTGACGGAAGACAAGTTCATGAACCTCAACAGATATAAGTTTCATCCCATAAGTCCAGATCGCTATGCTCACGCCAGAGATAAAATCCTGCATCACCTGTTGTGGAACATCTTGCCTGTCACTGTTATGTTGGTGCTGCTTGGTTGGGCCTCCCTGCAGGCGGGAAAAATGATAGAGGCATCGAAACCATCAAGCAAAGTTGCTGTTGGCTTGGTCGAATGACAGCTGCTGAGGCAGTTTCTCAGGTAACAATTGAGACCCTCAATCTGTAACAAAAACCAAAGACTTAGTCATCAACGACTATGTCTTTTTTGCTTCTCAGTCTCTTGCCTTTGTCTACAAGCAAATGCATAATGCTAGCAGCCTGTCGGACTTACAATGAACTGGCTGCAAATTCGTCTCTTTGGCCCATATTTCAGCTCCTTTTCGACCAATAGCTACGGCTATTGCTCTCAAAAGAGCCAAAATCTGTTCTCAAACGGCCGAATTTTCGCTTCAGCCCCGAAAGTCCGACAGGCTGCTAGCAACTTGAACTCGAGAGAAAGCATAGGCTGCAACGACGACATGGAAAGATCCCCCTGGGTTTGCCACATCTGTAATTATAAGGCTGATGACACCGAGAGCAAGGCGTGTGACCTCTGCTATCGAGTAACCTGCTCCCTGCATTTGCGCCCAGCGTCTATCCTCAACCCAAAGAATGGTCTTTATGAAACGGCCGGGGTCTGTATTTCCTGTGCGGCTGATAACGCTCGTAAAGAGCAGTTGTGATTCTTGAACCCAATCTAAACATTTTTTTTGGACGCTGATTAACGCTGATCTGCGCTGATAAGACTTTAAGGTCTTAAAATCATAAAAATTCGGCTTCACGCAGAGGCGCGGAGAGCACAGAGAAAGACTGTTCATGGGAAAGTTTTGTCGTTTATCTCTTGCTCTGCGCTCTGCGTCTCAAGAGAGCAAAGCGAACGGGCGTGAGTTAGGGCTTTTGCTTTTCCTGTCTCACATTTTCCGATGCTTTACTGGAGCGAAACAGATAACCAGATAGTTTTAAAAGCTTTTACCCTTCCCTTCACACCCTCCATCCCTGTTAACATGCTTTGGTCTTTATCTGCTTTTCGCAAGTTGTAAAATTCACGAAAAAAGCTAATATTTCAAAGTCTTTAAGCAATAAAAGGTTGTGATATGAGTTTTTTTGATGAAAAAATCCTGTTGTTCGATGGTGCCTGCGGCACAAATCTTCAGGAGATGACGATACCGGATAGCGCATGGCAGGGATGTGAAGGTTGTAACGAGCTGTTGAATATCACCTCGCCGGAAACGATTGTTGCACTGCATGAATCGTTTCTGGATGCCGGGTCCAAGGTCATCGAAACCAACACTTTCGGCGCGAGCTCCATTGTTCTGGCCGAATATGGTCTGGCAGATAGAACCGTTGAGATCAACCGCGCTGCGGTCGCCAATGCCCGGGCGGCGATTGGTGACCGCGCTGGCTGTTACGTCGCTGGTTCTATTGGGCCGACCACCAAGCTACCATCGTTGAGCCATATCTCTGTCGAGGACTTGGCGGCAACGCTCGGTGAACAGATTAGAGCTCTGGTGGAAGCCGGGGTTGATGCTTTGGCGATTGAAACCTGTCAGGACCTGCTACAAGTCAAGGTCGCCCTGGTGTCTTGTTTTGAGGTCCTTGAAGAGCTTGGCAGAAAGCTTCCGGTGTTGGTGTCGGTGACGATGGAACGGCAGGGAACCATGCTGGTTGGCAGCGATATTGCTGCAATCTGCGCGACTCTTGAACCCTTCCCGATCTTCTCGCTTGGACTCAACTGTGCCACCGGACCGAGTGACATGGCCTCGCACATCCGTTACTTAAGCCATAACTGGCCACAGCGTATCTCCTGCATGCCAAACCAGGGCCTGCCGGAAGTCGTCGATGGCAAAACCCATTACCCGATGCAGCCAGAAGATTTTGTCCATCACATGAGCCAATTCATCAAGAAAGATGGGGTCAGTATTGTCGGTGGTTGTTGCGGTACCACTCCTGAACACATTCGCCAGCTTGTTGAGGTGTGTTCCGGATTGTCTCCGGCGAAGCGTGAGGTGACGTTATGAAACCTTCAATCTCGAGCCTCTACCAGGCCATTGAAATCGGCCAGGAGATCCCGCCGTTACTGATCGGTGAACGCTCCAACCCGAACGGCTCAAAGAAATTCCGCGAGTGCCTGTTGGCCGATGATTTTGATGGTTGCCTGCGTATCGGTCTGGACCAGGAAGCCAAGGGAGCTCAGGTTCTTGATATCTGCGCTGCCTATGTGGGCCGCGATGAGCTTGCCGATCTGACCCATCTGGTCAAACTGCATGCCGAATCTTTGAAGATTCCGATCATGATCGATTCGACCAACTCCGATTGTATTGAAGCCTGTCTGAAAATCTATCCCGGGCGATGCATTATCAATTCGATTAACCTCGAGGACGGTGGCAAGACTCTCGACAGGGTGTGCCGACTGGCGAAAAAGTACGGTGCTGCTGTGGTTGCCCTGACCATCAATGAGCAGGGCATGGCGATGACGGCTGATGAGAAGGTCGATACGGCAAGGCAGATTTACGACCTGGCCGTTGGCAAACATGGATTGCGGCCTCAAGATATCCTCTTTGATCCGCTCACCTTTACCATCGGCGCCGGTGATGAAAACCTGTTCGATGCCGCGATCCAGACACTGGATGGCATCCGACGGATCAAGGAAGAGCTGCCGGGGGTCTATACGCTCCTTGGCTTGAGCAACATCTCTTTCGGCCTGCCGCCTGCTGCGCGCAAAATTCTCAACTCGGTCTTTATGCATGACGCGATAGAGCAAGGCCTTGATGCCGCAATCATCGATGCCGGCAAGATCCTGCCGCTGGCGCAGGTCAACGAAGAAGATCGCGTCTTCTGTCGCGACCTGATCTACAACCGTGGCCAGGATGAAGAGGTGTCGCCCCTGATGCGCTTCATCGCGCATTTCTCGGAGCGGGTTGATGGTGACGATGAAGAGGCGTCAGACGATCAACGCCCCGAAGAGGCACTGCACCAGAAGATCGTGCGCGGTGATAAGGACGGTATCGAGGACATACTCTCCGTACTGCTCGATCGTTATCCGCCCCTGGAAATCGTTAACCTGATCCTGGTGCCGGCCATGCGCCACGTCGGTGAGCTCTTTGGCAAGGGCGAGCTGCTGCTGCCCTTCGTGCTGCAATCCGCCGAGGCGATGAAGAAGAGCGTTGCCTGGCTGGAACCGCACATGGAGAAGCTTGATCAGGAAGAGGGAATCAAGATCTTATTGGCCACGGTGCAGGGTGATGTCCACGATATCGGCAAGAATCTGGTTGATATCCTCTTGTCCAATAATGGTTACAAGGTTTTCAATATTGGCATCAAGGTTCCGGCGGAAACGATTATCGCCAAAGCCCGTGAACTGAACGTCGATATGATCGGTCTGAGCGGGTTGTTGGTGAAGTCGGCGATCGTCATGCAGGAGAGCTTGCCGCAGTATCGAGAGGCAGGTCTTGATGTGCCGATCCTGCTCGGTGGCGCAGCGCTGACCAGTGATTTTGTGGCCACCTCCTGTGTGCCGAATTACGATGCTCCGGTGGTTTACTGCTCCGACGCTTTTGCTGGTCTTAAAGCTTTGAAGGATTTTGAGGCTGGTCAGTTAACTGCTACCGTCGCAGCGCCGAAGAATGGCAAGCCGTGTATGAAGCCGGGGGTGAAAGACGTTAATATCGATCGAAGTCAGCCGGTACCGGAGCCGCCTTTTTATGGCTTACGCCACGTCATCGACATCGACCCGGCCAAGCTTTTCCCCTATGTCAACGAGCAAGCTCTTTTCCGTGGTCGCTGGGGATACCGCCGCACCTCCAGCTCCAGTGCAGAAGAGTACGCCGAATTGACGCGAAGCAAAGTCGCTCCACTCTACGAAAGTCTTAAAGCGCGCGCCCTTGAAGAAGGCTTGTTGCAACCGAAGGCCGCTTATGGCTACTTCCGTTGCTACAGCGAAGGTGATACGGTTTTCGTGGAAGCCGGTGAGGACATTATGGCGTTCGATTTCCCGCGCCAGCAGTCGCCACCGCATCTCTGTATCGCTGACTACTACAAAACGCGCGAAGAAGGGGGGGATGTGGCCGCATTCTTCGTGGTTACCATCGGCGACCGCATCGCGGAAGAGACCAAGCGTCTTTTCGAGGCTGATGCCTATCACGATTACCTGATGTTGCATGGTTTCAGTGTTGAGGTCACTGACGCCCTGGCTGAATATTGGCATGAAGAGATGCGTCGTGAACTCGGCATCAACAGGGACAAGCCAGACGATATGACCGGCTACGTGATCCAGGGCTACCAGGGTTCGCGCTATGGTTTCGGTTATCCGGCCTGTCCCGACCTTGATGCCCACGGGATGTTGTTCAAGCTTCTCGAACCGGAGAAGATTGGTATTACTTTGACCGAGACGATGGAGATGGTCCCCGAGGTCAGTACCTCGGCGATTATTGCCCACCATCCGCAGGCGAAGTATTTTGCGGTTTAGAAGGTTGTTTAACGCAATAGAGCAAAGGTAATAATCAAGGCACAAAGAAAGCCGAATTTTTAAAAATTTGGTTTTTGCGCCTTTGCGCCTGCGTTAAATGTATTTATTGGTTTTCAGTAAGGGAGGATGAAATGAGATATATCTGTGCGAACTGTGGCTACACTTACGACCCGGATCAGGGTGATCCGATGAATGACATCCCACCGGGAACGGCTTTTGCCGATCTCCCGGAGAACTGGGTCTGTCCTTTGTGTTATGCGACGATGGATTCTTTTGATCCTCTCGACTGAGACGGGTTGGAGAGTAAAAAGCAAAAAATATGGGACGCTGATTACGCAGATTGACGCTGATAAGGCTTAAACGATTCAAAGTCAGAGATTGACGGCTTTGGCTTAGATTGATCAGCGTAATCAGCGTCCAAATAGCTTGTCGATTTCAAATGATTCCATCCAGGTATTTAACAAGGTCAACCCGGATCGGCATGAAGTAGATGCTTGAGTCGGTGCTCTGGCAGAAGTTCAACGCTCGCTTGGCAAAGTTGCGGTTCCACTCCAGCGTCGGTTCAAAGTCGGGTGGGAAGATGGCGTTGTTGAGGTTGTCCCAGTAATCCTTGCTGCGCACGCTCATGACCGGACTGATTCCCCAGTAGATTTCTACTCCTGATAGCAGGTCGTTGTAGATCTCCATCAAGCGTAGATCGAAGAAGGGTTGAGTGAAAAAGCCCTCGGCCCCGGCGTCGAGCTTGCGTTTAACGTAATCAAGTTCGGTCTTGATCCCCGAACGGTAGGGGTCGATTCCGGCATAGACTTTCAGCTCGGGCATCTGTGCTTTGAGCGCACGAATCAATTCGACCGACGTGGTTCGAAAGACCCGGCGTGACATATCCTGAGGTTGATCTCCGGCGATAACAAGAGCACTGTCGATGCCGTTCTCCCTGAACTTCTCCACCAGGGGAAAAGGTTTGCTTAAGTCGAAATCAATGGCACGCAGATGAGGGATGGTGTGAGCAAAAAACTCTTTGGCCTGGCTACAGGCGTCCCAGCTTCTCAAGGGGAATTTCAGCAGGTCGGGAATGTTAATGATATCGATGCTCGGGAAATTATTCTGTACCAACTGCATTTCCTGCTGTAACGCATCGTGATCACGTGGCACTAACTCTATGGATACTTTTTGCAAAGGGTTGTCCTCTTTAAAAATTCGTTAAGTATGGAATTCGAGTATTATTGTAAACATGCTTCGTTAAATTACACAATAAAAGCCTACGGGCTTCCCTGAAGCGCCGAATTGTTTATAATACTTTTACAGTAGAAACATTACAAAAATTATTTTGGGAGTTCAATGATGTCCAGTTCTTTCGGTACGTTGTTTCGCATTAGCACTTTTGGTGAATCTCACGGTGTCGGTGTCGGCGCGATTGTTGATGGTTGCCCTGCCGGCCTTGAGTTGTCCGAAGCTGATATTCAGCCGCAACTTGATCGGCGGCGTCCCGGGCAGAGTGATCTCACAACACCCAGGGAAGAAGCCGACCAGGTGACCATCCTCTCCGGGGTTGAAAATGGCAAAACGCTTGGCACCTCGATCGGCTTGCTGGTGCGCAACAAGGATCAGCGTCCCGGTGATTACGGTGAGATGAATGATGTGCCTCGCCCTTCTCATGCAGACTTTACCTATCAGGCCAAGTATGGCACCCGCGCCAGCAGCGGCGGTGGTCGCTCAAGTGCCCGCGAGACGATCGGTCGTGTAGCGCCTGGTGCTATTGCCGAAAAGATCTTGCGTGAAGAGTACGGCATAGAGATCGTCGCCTGGGTCAGCGCCGTGGGTGAAGAAGTGGCTGGCGAAATTAACCCATTGACCATTAACCGTGAGCAGGTCGATCGCAACCTTATACGTTGCCCCGATGCAACTGCTGCTGTGCGTATGGAAGAGAAGGTGCGTGAGATTCGTGATGCCAAGGATTCGATCGGCGGCGTGGTCAGTTGTGTTTGCCGCAATGTCCCTGCCGGTTGGGGTGAGCCGGTCTTCGACAAACTCGACGCCATGCTCGCTCACGCCATGCTGTCGCTTCCTGCCACCAAAGGTTTTGAGGTCGGCTCCGGTTTTGCCGGCACCTGCCTGCGCGGTTCGCAGCACAACGATCCTTTCGTGAAGAAGGGTGGTCGTCTTGGTACTGTAACCAACAATGCCGGTGGTATGCTGGGCGGGATCTCCAGCGGTGAGCCGGTGCTTTTTCGGGTGGCTTTTAAGCCGGTAGCAACGATCGGAGTTTCTCAACAAACGGTTGATTTCGATGGTAGCCCTGTAACCTTGGAAGCCAAGGGTCGACATGACCCCTGCGTTGTGCCGCGTGCTGTGCCGATCGTAGAGTCGATGGCGGCCTTGGTGTTGCTTGACCTTGCCATGAGGCAAAAAATGAGAAACGCTTAGTACTCGCGTTGTTCGTGCAGCTATAAAATACGAACGCCCCCGATCTTCGGATCGAGGGCGTTCGTATTTGTTAGATATAATGGCTGACAGTTGAGGACAAAAAGAGACCTGCCCCTTGCAAAAGTGGACTATATTACTGATATCATAGGAAAATATCAGACAGAGCTGCAACCGCAAATGAACGACTTCGTAGCTTGCTGCGAGGTCGTTCATTGAAAGGTAAAAAGGAGCCTAGCTACCGGAGAAAATATCTTTTAAGGTAAAAAAACGCAGAACCCTGGAGATGATTAAAATCGTTTTACGGAACCGGATTAAATGTTAACATCACCAATGTTAATCCACAATCTGGTTTGACATGGCCAAACCTGTCGTGAGGCAGGGACGGAAAGCCACGGGTCTTCTGCTCACATATCCGAGAAGATCGCCGAGCTGCTAAAGCATCTGATGCCTTGGCAGCTTTTTGTTTAAGGTTTTCCATTATATAGGAAGGCCTCAGGACATGAAAGTTAAAGCGCTTCTTTACGTGGGACTTCTGATCGCATTGTCAGGTTGTACAGGGATGGGAGTTAAAAACGAGCTATCTTCAAGCAAGGAACAAGCCTTTAAACATGCAGAGAATCAGTATCTCTTCAAAGGCAAAAGCGCCCAACATACTAAACGCATGATGGCTTGGATTAATATCAGCAAGAATTGATGTATATAGCTAGTGCAGCATTCTTTAAATTGACTCGGTCGATCCATAATGATTTTTGAAAATGCTTTTAGTCTTATTCGGTCCGGAGATGGCGTTGTGAGCTATTTAAATGTTTTGGAGAAAACATCCTTTCCTGAACGATGGCTGATTGTTAAGCATTCACAAGATTTTGTTAAGTCCGACTCCACGCTTCTAATTTTAAAACTCTATGTTATACGCTTCGTAACAACCCTTTTTACTGCAGCTCTTTGGGTGTCTTTTACTTTGTCTACCGGCATATTTACAGTAGGCACGGTTATACTGTTTGGAGTGGCAATTGGGAGCTCTCATCTTTTACTGTACCAAAAGCCACATCGATTTCATCTCCTAAATGCATTGTTTATGACAGTTGCTGGCGGTGTGCTCAGCAGTCTTTTGGCTGGTTTAGCATTTTTTAGTTCTAAAATGGGCATCAGTTATTGGCAGGTATTGATTGCAAACCTCACTCCGGAAAATATGCAAGTGCTTAGTGGTGTTTTTCTCCAAGCCATACTGCCTAAAGACTTTATATACTATATGGTTGCGACAATGGCGGTCATTATCTTTGCGCAACATTATTACTTCTCCGGGTTGAGCCCTACAAAAAGCATTGAAGTTCAGTTAATAAACGGCAAAGTGTGTCACCTAAGACCCTCCGCTCTCAGTACTCTTCTTTCAATGGGTAGAATTGTTCAGTTCAAGCGTTCTGATGGTTGGGCTGTTGTTGGTCAAAATCCACTTAGAGAAGTGCACAACCCTCCACCATATGCGGGCTCCGACCGAAGACTCCCCACTTGAAGAAAGCAATATGACAAGTGTTATTAAGGGGTCGATGACGTTTTTTAGCAATAACTAAAAGGGTCCCATCTAACCTATAACGAAAGCCCCCAAATCTTATTTTGAGGGCTTTTCTTATATCTGGTTATCCATTTTACTCAAGTTAGGCTCTGATTGGTTCATTCCCTTTTCTCGACGTAGACAAACGGACAAAATCAAAACCGGGCTCACGCAGAGGCGCGGAGAGCGCAGAGAAAGACGGCGCATGGGAAAGCTTTGTCGTCTATCTCTTACTCTGAGTCTCAAGAGAGCAAAGCGAACGGACGTGAGTCAGGTCTTTTTACATCACAACTAGAAAACCGATACAAGTCAGCAGCATCAAAACCCGATGACCAATTCTGCCGATCCGGTTGAGAGAGTACTGTCGATTCAAGCCGCTTAGCAGGTGCCAGGAAAAAGCTGTTCCTGCGATCAAAAGCAGAGGTGTGAAAAAGTGCAGGGTGCCGAGTTCAATTGTGAAAAGATTCGGGTCGAGCCACCGGTCCAGGCCGAGTGAGGTGATAACCATCGGCAGGAAGGATTCTCCGCCTTCGATCAATGCGACAAAATAGATGGCAAAGAGACCGGCAAAGGCGAGGGGTAGATAGGCCTGGCCGCAGACCGTGAAGGTAGCCCTCCAGCGGCGTCCTTGCGAACCAATTGAACTGAGCATGGCGATGATGGCGTAGCATGCAACCAAAGAGATGGCGAGAAGAACTTCGTTGTGACTCCAGGGCGTGGAGACGAAGACTTCCGGGGTGCGTCCGGTCAGCCATGGCGTTAACTTGCTGATCAGGACCGTACCGGTCAGGGTGACTGCGAACAGTGCTTCGGAAAAGCGTCGTCTTGGTCGTTGCAAAATGCCGTCGGCGGGATTGCGCAGGTCGAAGTGCATGGCATGGTGTGGGCAGTTGCGCACACAGGAGAAGCAGAGAACGCAGTGGTCCGAGGTGTTAATGCCGGTCGGGTGGATCCCCATCGGGCAGGCTTTCTCCTTGATGCAGTCGTCGACCTTGCAACGGCTCTGACAGACGGTGGCGTTACTGTACATCTCGGTCAACGAAATCTTTGAGACCAGGCTGATGACCCGACCGAGGGGGCAGAGGTATTTGCACCAGGAACGCTGCCCGAAGATCAAGTCAGTTAACAGCGTGGCAATCAACAGGCTGGTAAGCAGCAAGCCGGTAGCCCGTGCCCAGGCAAACATGCCGCTGGCCTGCTCAACCAGAAGGATCATGGTTAGACCGGCCATACTTAATGGCGGGCCCCAATCCCTGAGCCAGGCAGGCGGTCCTTCCTTGCGTTGCTTACGTTTTGGCAACAGACTGCTCAATGCTTCCAGTGGGCAACAGCTACACCAACTCCGGGCGGTGAAGGCCGCACCCAGCAACAAGAGTGGCCACCAGGCAATCCAGACCAACAGGTTGGCCGGGTTCTCGTACTCCGGACCCCATAGGGTGAGTGCAATCAGGGCCAATAACAGTGGCACGCTGACCCAGCGCAAAACCCCGGGAAATGATGGTCGACGAACCAGACGGTCAATGACTGGATGGTTGAGCAGATTGATGCGTCCGACACCATTGATTTGGCCTTGCAGGAAGATCTGTTCTGCACCTATTTCAAGTCCGTCACAAACCGCCACAGCACGGCTCAAGACCTGGTAAAGCTCGGTACCGTTGAGTGGCCAGTCGTGATCGACCAACATGTTCTGGGCTTCTTGCGTAAGTCGCCGAACCCGCTTGCGGTGTTTGCGGTTAAGGTCACGCAGCAGGCGGCGAGCGATCACCGGAATATCCTTTTTGCGCTCGCGCAACGGTATCAGGATAACCGTTTCACTGCTAAGGCAGGAGACTAATTTCTGGTCAAATCGCCCTGCAGCAACTTCTCCCTTAAGGGGAGTACTGCTGGTGGCCAGCAACCGTACTCGTCCGTGGCGTTGTTCCTGCTCCCCGCGACGGCGATAGGTTCCGCTTTGCAAAAAGGCGGTCAGCATCTTCTGTACTGGCAGAGTCAAGTTGTCGATGTTGCGTAGAATCAGGTCGCCGCCCTCGGCAAGTTCTAGCATGCCGCGCCGGGTACCACGGGCGTAGGTGGTGCTGTCCGGCTCATGTCCAAAGATGGCTGACTCCTGGGCGATTTTTAAAACCAGGCCATCGTCGACAGATTGCTCAGTGGTAACACGATCACGGAGAATAGGTGGGGGCGTGGCGCAATCCAGAAAGAGCACCGGGCGGCTGGCATCGTCCTGGTGAAAATGAACCAGTCTGGCGACAAGATCTTTCCAGGTGCCGCGTTCACCAAGGATCAGCACGTGGCGATCGCTTTTGCCCAATTGCTCAAGGCGCCGATTGAGGAGTCGTACACCGAGAGAGCTGCCGGGAAACGATTCGAACTCCGGGAGAAGTTGCCAGCCGATCAGGTTGGTGAGGATCTCACGCTTTTCGCGTTCGTCCTGTTGGTGTCGAATCGCCCAGTTACCGAGTTGGCGGGCCAGCTTGACGCAAAGATTGGCATGGATCTCGGGGCAATGGCGCAGCATCGCATCGAAAGCGTCCTGTTTGAGCTGCAGGGTCTGTACTGAAGTACGGGCGATAACATCTGCGGTGCGCAGCTCACCGGTCAGCAATGCACGCTCACCAAAAGTGTCGCCAGGGGTGAGGTCAGCAAGCGAGTGCTGCTTGCCGTCCTCCTCTTTGAGAATCACAGCCACCTGACCAGAGAGGAGGAAGTAGAGAGCTTCGGTTGCTTCACCCTGATGCAGGATGACCTCGCCTTGCTCATGTTCTACAAGACAGAGGTGATCGCGCAATGTCTCAAGACGCCGGTCGTCGATACCATCGAGAATCTGGATTGTGCGTAGCTCGTCGAGACTGCAGACCGGGTTCTGGATTTTTTCAGGAATCATGATGGTTCTTTGAGCAAGAAGAATGCCGTGCACAGTGAGGTCGGCAGCGCTGATAAATACCAAGCCGGCGGTTTTGCACCTCGGCTTTATAGTCAAGATGATGCTTTTTGTTGGACAGAATGATACAGAAACGGCTATAGGCTTGATGTCTCTGTGCCACGACAGGAGAAGTCCCTTGATCCACAATGAACATGGCGGTATTGTGACTAATCATTATATTTATTGTTATGTTATCGGTGCACAGGCACCGCATCATTCCGCGAGGCCCTACTTTCCATGTCATCTCAAATAAGTTCTGGCCAGACCCTGCACGAGGTCTTCGGCTACAGTGAATTCCGACCCCAGCAGGGCGAGATCGTCGAAGCTCTGATCGCCGGTCAGGATGCTTTTGTCCTGATGCCGACCGGCGGCGGCAAGTCCCTCTGTTACCAGATCCCTGCCCTGCACCGAGAGGGCGTTGGTATTGTCGTCTCGCCACTGATTTCGTTAATGAAAGATCAGGTCGACGCCCTGGCTGCCAACGGTGTGCGTGCGGCCTTCTACAACTCTTCTCTCAAGGCGGAAGAGTCGCGTCAGGTGCTGGCTCAGCTGCACGCCGGAGAGCTTGATCTGTTGTACGTGGCTCCGGAGCGCCTGCTCAGTGACGGTTTTCTTGATCGGCTCAGAAGTATGACAATCGCTCTCTTTGCCATCGATGAAGCCCACTGTGTTTCCCAATGGGGACACGATTTCCGGCCTGAATATGTTCGGCTAGGTCAATTACGCAAACACTTCCCCGATGTGCCGATGATCGGTCTGACCGCGACGGCCGACCCGCAAACCCGTCAGGATGTGCTGCAGCGATTGGGGCTGGAGCATGCGCAATGCTTTATCAGCGGCTTTGATCGGCCAAATATCCGCTATATGGTGGTCGAGAAGAAGAAACCTTTTGATCAGCTGACGGAGTTTCTCGCTGATCATCAGCAGGAAGCCGGCATCGTCTATGCCCTCTCGCGCAAGCGGGTTGAAGAAGTGGCCGAGCGACTGGCGGCGACCGGCCTCAAGGCACGTGCCTACCATGCCGGCCTTGGAGCTAATGAACGCAAGAAAGTCCAGGAGATGTTCTTGCGTGATGATGTCCAGATTGTCGTGGCGACGGTTGCTTTCGGAATGGGTATCGACAAGCCGAATGTACGCTTTGTTGTGCATTACGATCTACCAAAGAATATCGAAAGCTACTACCAGGAAACTGGCCGCTCCGGTCGTGACAGTCTGCCTGCCGAGGCCTTGCTACTGTTCGGTTACGGCGATATTGCCATCAGTCGCGGCTTGATTGAGAAGAGCAACAACCCGGAGCAGAAGCGCATCGAGTTACACAAGTTGCAGGCAATGGTTGGCTTCGGTGAAGCCCAGACCTGTCGTCGTAAAGTGCTGCTCGGTTATTTTGGCGAGCGGCTCGAAGAGGATTGCGGTAATTGTGATGTTTGCCTTAATCCACCGGAAACCTACGATGCCACGGTCGATGCACAGAAAGCGCTCTCCTGTGTCTTCCGGGTCGGCCAGAGGTTCGGTGTTGGCCACGTGGTCGATGTGTTGCGGGGAGCCCAGACCCAGAGGATTCTTGATCTGGGGCACGATAAGCTTTCCACCTACGGCATAGGTGCAGAGAAGGTTGCAGATGCCTGGAGCAGTTTGATCCGCCAGCTGATTCACCGCGGTTACCTGGTGCAGGATGTGGCCAGTTACTCTGTGTTGAAATTAACCGAAGCGGCTCGACCGTTACTGCGTGGCGAAGAACAGTTAGTCCTGGCCAAGCCGCGCATTCGGGTCAAGACTCTGCAGAAGAAGGGCAGAGCGCAGGTTGGCGACTTTGATTACGATGATGACCTGTTCGACGTCTTGAGAATTCGCCGCAAACGTCTGGCCGATGAAGCTGGCGTGCCGCCTTACGTGATCTTTGGTGATGCAACCCTTGCCGAGATGGCGACCAAAATGCCGAGCGACGAAGCTGCAATGCTGGAGATCAATGGCGTCGGCAAGCATAAGTTGAAGCGTTTCGGGAATGAATTCATTGACGAGATTATCGGTTACATGTGCCGCTAAATTTCAGATGTTGTGATAATCAGACGTGATTAAAAAAGGCGATGCCGTGCGGCATCGCCTTTTTGTGTGAAAATCATTTCTGCTTAATGAGGCAGGTGCTGGATGGTCCGGCGAATCCAAGCCAGGCGACTCTTTTTTGGCACTGCGAAGTCAAGCTTGATGGGCTGGTTTTCGCGAACAGTGGACCCTATCCGGGCTTCTTCGGGAATCCAGTCAGATGCCTGATGAGCCATGTCCTCATAGGTGGTTTCACGGAGACTCTGGAAAAGGGCTTTTGCCGTTTTGCTCATCTGTAATGGTAGGATAGTCATGATCTTGCCTCATTCTTTAAGAGTTCCCAGAGCCCGAACATTAACGAAGACAGTGGGTAAGTTGTTAAGTAATGGTAAGACCACTTGTTGTGCTCGTCAATAGGGTGTTTTTCGTAAAATACTGTTTTTAAAAGAGAAAGATCCTTGGAAGCCTTGAAAAGAATAGGGTTTTGAGTGTAAAAAAAAATGTAAAAAAATGTAAAAAAATACCCTTTGTTGGTTTTTGAGACACTGTCTTTAGTGTATTCGCTATTTTTAGTACGAAAAGACTTGCCGTGAGCCTTTGTATTAAAGTAATCCTTTGTTGTTAATTTACGTTGTATCCATCGTTAACTTGTAAATGGTTTGTGTGAAAATTAAGATGTTATAAAGTCACCAGTCTTAGATATAGGGAGGTTTAAAAATGCGGCACTTCGGGAAGCTTCTAGTTTGCTCTTTTATGATTTGCCTCTTCCTTCTGTTGGGAGTGGCTGTTGCTGAACTTGAAGTCCCATCGGTCAAGGTTGAAAAAGATCCTGTGCTTGATGGTGCCGGTATGGATTCTGCCTGGCAGGGGGTAAAGCCGATAACAGTTAAAGACTCCGCTTCGGGAACAAATGTCTTAATTCGTTCCGTTTATACTGCAGACCAGGTTTTTTTCCTGGTGCAATTTCCCGATCCGGCGGAGAATTTTTTGCATAAGCCCTGGGTCTGGAACGCTAGCGAAAAAAAATACGAGTCAGGTTCGCACCGCGAGGATACCTTCGTATTCAAGTGGAATATGATGGCCCACGATGTAAATTTGTCTAATTTCTCTGATGACGATTATCGAGCAGATGTCTGGTATTGGAAAGCAAATCGAACCAATCCTGCTGGTTATGCTGACGATAAGTCCCAGATCTTAGGTTCTAAGCCCATCAAGAAATCGACTGAGTTAACCAGCACGACTGGCAAAGCCCGCCATCTGGGTCGTTACAGCGATGCCGGCAAGGCCGCCTACAAAGAACTTAAAGCGCTCACCGAGTACCAAGGTGACCTGGTGGACCGTTATCCTGCCTCCACGCCTACAGGAAGCCGGGCCGATGTGCATGCCAAGGGCACCTGGAATAGTGGGTTCCGTACGATTGAATATGCACGGGCTTTGAATACCGGTCATGAGGATGACCTGCAATTTGAGCCAGCCTCGGGCAAAACTTATCTGTTCGGTATTTCAATTTTCAGTCTTTACGGCAGGCCTCATATTGAGAATAGTCCGAACTACTACGGCCGCGGTCGGATTTCTGAGCCTTTGCGGTTGAAGTTTCAGTAAATAGGTATTGTTGGCTTTGGAAAGGGCCGAGGCATTAATGCTTCGGCCCTTTTTTATTGGGCACCACATCTTCTGGTAAAGCTTTCCTCCCTTGTCTCGGTCTACCTTTAATCCCATATTGCGCTCCCGAATGGTGCCTTGGCTTTTGTACGCACGAAAGTGCAAACAAAAAGTCACCCGAAGGTAGAGTTTATATGCATGTAGCTCTTCTAAAACAATGGCAACTTTCGTTGACACTCATAGCCGAGGCGCCTAAAATGACCTCTTTTGCAAACGATGAGGCTCCCCTTGAAGCAGAAAACAATCTACAGCTGTCAGCAGTGTGGCCTGCAGAGCCCCAAATGGCTCGGTAAGTGCCCCGATTGTGGCCAATGGAATTCCCTGGTTGAAGAGACTGTGACCATTGCTAAAAAGGGCGGCAAGATCGTTCCTCTGCGCTCAGAAAGCAGCCCGGTACGTCTGGCCGAAGTCTCTTCGACTGACGAAGACCGTTTGCATTGCGGTATCGCTGAATTTGACCGGGTGCTTGGTGGCGGTGTTGTCCCCGGTTCCTTCACCCTGATCGGTGGAGATCCCGGTATCGGCAAGTCGACTCTGCTGCTGCAGGCGGCCGGACGCTGGACCAAGGCGGGCCCTGTTCTTTATGTGACCGCAGAAGAGTCGACCCGCCAGGTCAAGCTGCGTGCGGGGCGTCTGGGCGTGGTGGCGGAAGATCTCTACCTGTTGGCAGAGACTTCATTGGAAGGTGCCCTTGAACGGGTCAGAGAGCTGAAGCCCGCCTTTCTTGTGATTGATTCAATTCAGACGGTTTTTACTGCGGCTCTGGAATCGGCTCCGGGCAGCGTCAGTCAGGTCCGCGAATGTGCTGCACGTCTTATGCATCTGGCCAAGGGGGAGGATATCCCGACCTTCATCGTTGGACATGTAACCAAGGATGGCTCGATTGCCGGTCCGCGCATGCTCGAACATATGGTCGATACGGTGCTCTATTTCGAAGGTGATGCCGGACACCCTTACCGGATCCTGCGAGCGGTGAAAAACCGCTTCGGCTCAACCAACGAGATCGGTGTTTTTGAAATGAAGGATGCCGGCTTGAGCGAAGTTACGAATCCTTCGGAGCTGTTTCTGGCTGAACGTCCTGAAGATGCTGCCGGAAGTATCGTTGTTGCCGCCATTGAAGGCACAAGACCGATCCTGGTGGAGTTGCAGGCGCTGGTCTCTGGCACCGCTCATGGCAATCCTCGGCGCACAGCGATGGGGATAGATTCCAATCGGGTGTCACTGTTGGTGGCGGTTCTGGAAAAGAAGGTGGGTTACTCGCTTTTGGCCCAGGATATTTTTGTTAATGTTGCCGGAGGTGTGCGTCTTGCCGAGCCGGCAGTCGATCTTGGCGTGATTGCTGCTCTGGCTTCGAGTCATCTTAATCGGCCGATTGATGAACGCACCGTGTTGTTTGGAGAAGTTGGCCTGACCGGGGAGGTGCGTGCCGTCTCCCGTCCGGAAATGCGAGTGAATGAAGCTGCCCGGCTCGGTTTCAACTGTTGTCTGCTACCGGCAGGGAACCTGAAAAACCTTGAGAAGCCAAAAGGAATCAAATTGATCGGGGTGCGCAGCGCTGCTGAGGCAATGGAATATTTGTTTAATTAACGTGGCAGGTAGCGCGTAGTGCGAAAAGTGTTAAGCGATAGGTCTTTTTTGACTATAAATTATGTGCAGGGGCAAGATTTCAAATCCTAAGGGCTCTCCCGCGCCACGCGCCACAAAAGAGAGGAACAAGCGATGAGTGAGCTGACTCATTTCGATAGCGAAGGCAAGGCCATCATGGTGGATGTGGGTGAGAAAGAGAACACCCGCAGGGTCGCCGTTGCCCGTGGTGAAGTGCGGATGCAGCCGGAAACCCTGACGCGTATTCTTGAGAACAGGGTGGAGAAGGGTGACGTCTTCGCTGTGGCCCGTCTGGCGGGTATCATGGCGGCCAAGAAAACCTCCGACCTGATTCCTCTTTGTCATCCTTTGCTGATCAATAGTGTGACCGTTGAGTTTACTCCTGACAAGCACAATGCAAGTATCGGTATCGAAGCAACGGTCAAGGTTAGTGGTCAGACAGGCGTAGAGATGGAAGCCTTGACGGCTGTTTCGACCGCCGCATTGACAATTTACGATATGTGCAAGGCCGTTGATAAAACTATGACGATTGATCATGTGCGTTTGGCGGAAAAAAAAGGTGGTCGCAGCGGTCACTTTGTTAACCCAGGAGAATCGACCAAGTGAACCCGACACGTACCTTTTTAATTCGCCGGACCTTTGTTGTCCCGATGGCGTTGGTCCTTTTTCTAACCGCCGTTTTGCTGGTCGTTTGCCTCGTGCAGGGTCAGGCGATATCCAAGGTGATTATTCTGGCCGTCCTGATCATGCCCCTGGTGGTGCTCTTTGTGGAAACTGCGTTCCGCCGTGTGGTCGTTGACCAGGAGGGTGTGACCGCTTTTCGGCCTTTTCGGCAGCGGCGTGTGTTGTTTTCCGATGTAACTGAACTGGATTCGGTTCGGGTTCGCAGTCGGGTGTTCATGACGCTGTCAGCTGGGCCTGACGATTTTTTGATTATTTCCAACTCCTATCAGGAATTTCCCGCTTTGGTAGAGGGTCTGATTGCTGCCATTCCCGAAGGATACGTAACCGAAGAAACCCAGACGTTGGCGAAGCAACCGCCTCTCAGACATGCTGATGTTTTTACGGCTTGGTTTGCCGTTGTTGCTCTGGTTTATGTTCTGATTGCTCAGTTCAGATGATGGGCAGGCATTTAAGTTGACTTGTTGATCAAATTCATTTAATTTGTGCCCGTTCAGGTGAGGAGTTTTTTATGAATAAAAAGAAGTTGGAGGAGTTTCAAGAGCTCCTTCAGGAACAGATGGATCAGTTGTTACACGATGCCGGCAAGACAGTTTCAGAGATGACTGACGAAAAGACCAACTTCCCCGATCCTACTGATCGTGCATCGTTGGAGTCTGATCGTAATTTTGAACTGCGCATCCGTGATCGCGAGCGCCGCTTGATTGGCAAAATCCGCGAGGCGCTCGATCGTATTGAAGCCGGAGACTTTGGCGAATGCGAAGATTGCGGCGACCAGATCGGTGAGGCGCGCCTGAAGGCAAGACCGGTCACCACCTTTTGCATCGAGTGCAAGACTGAGCAGGAACGCCAGGAAAAAATAGGCTGATCGACCAGTCTTCACCGGCAGACAGGAGGAGGTCATGCCGGTCGAACAATCTGAACCACTTAACGACACAGAGTCCTCGAAACAGAACCTCTCTGTTATAGATTTTTCTTCAATACTTCCTCGCTTATCTCTTAAGACCGGGCTGACATCTTTTATGTCTGTTGGTCTTTTTCTTGTTTTGCTCAGTCGTTTTAGTCCCCCGCTGGTTCATGTCCTGGTAGAAATTTCCAGTATTATATTATTGGTAGCAGTATTTCTGATCGGCTGGAATACCCGACAACTTGTGCGCAGGCAGTTTTTTCTGATCTTGGCTGTCGGTTTCTTTGCGACAGGATTAGTTGATCTCCTGCTGGTGTTAGCATCAAAAAGTTTGCCAATTGCCTCTGCACCCAGCCCCGATATGGCCGCCCAATTGTGGTTGATTGCCAGAACTCTAGGTGCTATTGCTTTCCTATGTGCGATTCTTAGCCTGGGACGTAATGATTATTTTAGCCAAAAGGAATGGCTGTTTGGGTTCCTGCTAAGCGGCATTGCTTGCCTGGCACTGGTGTGGCCGATTGAAATCTTTCCGAGCTGTATTGTTGAAGGCCAAGGCTTCTCTAACTTTAAGGTGAATTTCGAGTATGTCATCATCGGCTTGCTCTGTCTGTCGGCTTTTTTGCTCGTGTTTCGTAGCCGATACCTGACTCAACATCTCACTGTTTTGTTCTCCCTCGCAATCTTCATGAGCGCTCTGTCGGAGTTGATAGCCATTCTTGATGCGGGTGCCTATGGCTTCATACATTTACTCGGTCACTATTGCAAGCTGGGTAGTGCTGTACTCATTTACTACGTCATGGTTGAAGGAACACTCCGTTCTCCTTTTACAACTCTTTTTAAAGATGTCGAGCAGTCCTATGAGGAGTTGAACCAGGAACTGCAGCGACGTGTGATTGCCGAAAGGAAGCAGGAAGTCGCCCATCAGGAAGCGTCGTTGCTCTACCGCATGTCCAGGGCCATGCACAGTACACTCAACCTGGATGAGTTGGCCCATCTGACGCTCTCAGCGGCCACAGGCGTTGAAGCCGGTGGTTTCGAAAGAGCTACGTTTTTTACAGTCAACAAGCGCACTGGCATGCTGCAAGGGATGCTGGGGGTTTCACTCAATATGGCTTCTTTGGTCCTGCCGGCAGGAGAGGATCACCTGGCGTGGGACCACCTGCATCTGGATGAGCAGTCTCGTGAGGCGCAACGAAGAGATACCTTTAACCAAAAAGTGGTCAAACAACGTCTTCATCTTAAGGCTGATGATAATGCTTTGGCCAAGGCCTTTTTTTCTGAAGAAGTCGTCCTTGTGGCCGACCCTGATGGAGAACCGGCCGGCGGTCGCCAGCTTTCAGAAGCACTTGAGCTTGGGCCCTATGCCTGTGCCCCCTTGGCCGGGCGTGACCAGATTATCGGCGTCCTGCTTGTTGATAACCCTTTTAGCCTGCAGGAAATCCCGCCGACCCGTAAGCGCTTTCTGGAACTTTTTGCCAGCCAGGCGGGGTCGGCTCTGGGCAATGCCAGCTTGGTAAAGCGGCTGGAGATGGCTCACGCTAATTTGCAGGATATCCAAGAACAGCTTATCCATGGTGAAAAGATGGCCGTTCTTGGAGAGATGGCCGCACAAGTCGCTCATGAACTGCGTAACCCGCTGGTCTCCATCGGCGGTTTTGCTCAGCGCCTCACCAAGCAAGAGCTGAAAGATTCGAAATCCAACGAGTACGCAGCGATCATAGCGCGCGAGGTCAAACGTATGGAGGAGATGCTCGGCAACATTCTCTCTTTCAGTAAAAAGCAGCTGGTTTGTTTTGAAGAGTGCAATCTAAAGAATGTTCTACAAGAGGTCTTTGATCTCGAATATGACCATTGTCATCGACAAGGTATTGAGTTCGATTGTGTTCTGGCTAATAACCTTCCCGTGATCCTTGGTGATTATCGTCAATTGCGCCAGGTCTTCCTGAACTTGATAATCAACGCCCGTCAGGTGATGAACTATGGAGGTGTTCTTACTGTTAGTGCGAGAGTCGGGTCTTTACGTGGTGACAAAGCCGTGGTGGTCGAAGTTAAGGATACCGGGGGAGGAATCAGGCCTGAAGTGATGCGAAATATCTTCAATCCGTTTTTTTCGACATTTGTCAAAGGAACCGGGTTGGGGCTTTCTATTTCTCACCGGATTATTGAACATCATCACGGTCAGATTGAGGTCGCCAACAGTGAAAAAGGTGCGCGCTTTATTGTCTCATTGCCGGTGGTGCCGCCGGCCGGGGCTTCGCATGCTCCTGACGAGAGAGATAAAGCAGGCTGAGCTCGGATATCTTGCAATCATCAATCAAGCCATTCCAAAGCCCCAAAGCAGCCCCACTACGACAAACACAGCAGGCAGCAGATTCCCCACCGGTAGTCGCTTGATACCCATAAGATCAATAGCAATGGCGACGATCAGTAAACCACCGACAGCATTCATTTCGGTAATAACCGGTTCGGTGAGAATGGTTTCAGCAAGCTCAGCGACCAAGGTAATGCCACCCTGATAAAGCAAGAGTGGGATTACTGAAAAAATGACACCTATGCCGAGAGTCGAAGTCAGGGCGATCGAGGCCACGCCGTCGAGAGCTGCTTTCGCATACAGGATTGTCGGTGGGCCACCCAGGCCGTCTTGCAGCGCACCCATAATTGCCATGGCGCCGACGCAATAAAGCAGGCTCGCGGTCACAAAGCCTTCTGCGACCTTGCCCATTCCTGAGAAACGTTTCTGCAGACGATTACCGAACTCTTCCAGCCGTTTTTCGATGCCGATCATCTCACCGATCAGGCCGCCAAAGATCAGCCCACCGATGACGATCATGAGCTGCTTGCTTTGCAGGGCGAGTTGCAGGCCGATCAGAAGCACCGCCAGACCCAGTCCGATCATCAGGGTTTGACGCATTCTGGCCGACAGAAAACGGCCGGCCAGTCGGCCGATCAGACAGCCGGCAACTACTGCGGCGATGTTAACAAGAGTTCCCTGTAATATCATTGAATTCACCTCAAAAACGTGGATATAAGTGCAGACATCCAGCATGGTCTATTGCGATACTCAAAGTCGCCCTTTTGGCTCTCAGGCTGCTAGAGAAACGCTATGAAGTGGGGCCAAGAATAAAAGCAGGCCACATCAATTGTGGCCTGCTTGCCCTTGCCGTTTATCGCCAGACTTTATTTTTCTTGCAGCTGGTCCGCCACTGCGTTGATCTCGGCACGAAGCTCTTCGGGAAGTTCTCCCTGGCTCATCAGTCTCTGGACCTGTTCTGAGGCTTCTTTGCGCCAGCCTTTCGCCAGGTAGATTTGGGAAATGCGAAGCAGCCAGCGCGGATTGTCGCGTTCCTGGCGCATCGCACCTTTAAAGGATTCGAGGGCCCGGTCGTAGTCCTTGCCGCGGCGCAGCCAGAATTCGGCCAGCAAGGGGTGTGCTCCTCCGCCACAACCACCACTCGGCATGCGCATCAGTAAAGCTTCCGCTTCATCGAAGCGTTCCGCCTGTTCCTGGAGTTGGGCACAGAGAGAGATCAGACCGGGATCCGTGATGCCTTCATCGAGGGCTTTGAGCCCTGCAGCCAGAGCAAGCTCAAGTTCTCTGCGTTGAGCGTGTAATTCCGCCAGCCGAGCCCATGAGTAGCCGACAAAACGCTCTACAGTGAGGTTCTGTTTGAGCTCTCTCTCCATTTCATCAATGCGCCCAGTTGTTGCTAGCACTTCGATCAGGGCATCGAAAGCCGGGAAAAGGTCTGGTTCGACGGTCAAGGCAGCTTGCAGGTCTTGGCGAGCTTTTTTGAGTTGGCCACCGCGGATCATCAGCGCGCCACGTTCAAAGAGGAAGAGTGCGTTACGTTCGCCATCCGGAACCTTTGTCAACAGCTCCATGGCCCTTTTGTCTTCACCGTCCTGAACGGCTAGCCAGGCTTGGCGAAACTCCATGCCGGCAGTCAGATAACGATTTGCCAGATCGGCGGGCATGGTAGCCAGAAGCAATTCCAGGCGGGCTTCTTCGTCAAGGTCCATGTCCTGAGGATCAATCTCTGGACCTTTGTCTGAAGAACAGCTGCTGTTGCAACCGGCATGGACAGCCGGGCCGTCGTTGTCTTCGGAGACGTCTTCTTTCGGTAGCTCACCACTGTCCAGTGCGGCCAATGCCTCTTCGGCGCTCTTGCGGATCTCCGCAGACCAGGCTTGCTCTACCGCCAGCTGGTAATCTTCGCGGGCCCGTAGCAGGTTTCCTGATTTTTGTGCCCAGGCCCCTTCTTCAAGGTTGACCTTCGCCAGGGTATTACCGGCCTGGTTCGCCCATGTGTCGATCTCTGCCAGGAGAGCTTCCTCCACCTCAGTACGATCAAGCCTTTTTGCTGCGCTCAATAACCCCGCCCAATCCTGACGGCTAAAGAGTTGACGCATCTCTTCTACAGGGTCCTTCTTGCCGAACATTTTCTTTAAAAAGCTCATTTATTTTAACCTCTCAATGGATTTTCAGGGATGATTGAACATCTTCATGAAGAAAGTGTCAACCTTGTAAACCAAAAACAAAAATTAACCCTGTGGAAGCAAGCGACAGCACATTGGTCGCATGTTATCTGATAAGCGTGAGAAACTGCCTGTGAACCTTGCTCCAAAGCCGCAGATGGTGTATAAGCCGATGATTCAACAACACTTTAACCAGGAATTAACCTTATGAGCGAAGATACAAAAAAAATCATCTACTCGATGATGGGCGTCAACAAGAGCTACAACAGCCAGAAGATCATCAAGGATATTTCCCTTTCCTACTACTACGGCGCCAAGATCGGCGTACTCGGTCTTAACGGCTCGGGTAAGTCGACCTTGCTCAAGATCATGGCCGGGATCGACAAGGATTTTAACGGTGAGACGATGCTTTCCGACGGCTACAGCGTTGGCTTCCTCGAGCAGGAGCCGTTGATTGATTGCACCAAGACTGTTCGCGAAGTGGTTGAAGAAGGCGTTCAGGAGACCGTTGACCTGCTTAAGGAGTTTGAGGAGATCAACAACGCTTTCGCCGATCCGGATGCTGATATGGAGAAGCTCTGTGATCGCCAGGCCGTGGTCCAGGACAAACTCGACGCTCTGGATGCCTGGGAACTCGATTCAAAGCTCGATCTGGCCATGGACGCCCTGCGCTGTCCTCCTGGCGATGCGAAGGTTGAAGTCCTTTCCGGTGGAGAAAAACGCCGCGTAGCACTCTGCCGCCTGTTGCTGCAACAGCCTGACATCCTGTTGCTTGATGAGCCGACCAATCATCTTGACGCCGAAACTGTTGGCTGGCTGGAGCAGCATCTGCAGCGTTATGAAGGCACTATCATCGCCGTCACTCACGATCGTTACTTCCTCGACAACGTGGCCGGCTGGATTCTTGAACTCGACCGTGGCCAAGGTATCCCTTGGAAGGGCAACTACTCGAGTTGGCTCGAGCAGAAGGCTGAGCGTCTGCGCAAAGAAGAGAAAGCCGAAAGCACTCGCCAGAAGACTCTCAAGCACGAGCTTGAATGGATCCGCATGAGTCCCAAGGCGCGTCACGCCAAGGGCCAGGCCCGTATCAATTCATATGAAAAGCTGCTTGGCCAGGATGCTGCTGACCGCGAGAGCAATATGGAAATCTACATTCCGCCCGGACCGCGGCTCGGTAGTGTCGTGGTCGAAGCGAAAGATGTCGCCAAAGGCTACGGTGACCGACTGCTTTACGAGAACCTGAATTTTATGCTGCCACCCGGCGGTATTGTCGGCATCATCGGTGCTAACGGTGCTGGTAAAACCACCCTGTTTCGCATGATTACCGGCCAGGAACAGCCCGATAGCGGCAGCTTCAAGGTCGGCGACACGGTTAAACTCGCTTACGTGGATCAGGACCGCCCGCTCGATGGCGACAAGACCATTTTTGAAGAAATTACCGGTGGCCAGGAGCAGATGATGCTTGGTAATAAACTGGTGAACTCCCGTGGCTACGTGGCCCGTTTTAACTTCTCCGGCGGCGATCAGCAAAAAAAGGTTGGCGTGCTTTCCGGTGGTGAACGTAACCGCGTGCACCTCGCCAAAATCATGCGCGAAGAGTCAAACGTGCTGCTGCTTGACGAACCGACCAACGACCTCGACGTTAATACGCTGCGTGCTCTGGAGGAAGCTGTTGAGAACTTTGCCGGCTGTGCTGTTGTTATCAGCCATGACCGCTGGTTCCTCGACCGCATCGCCACACATATCCTTGCTTTTGAAGGGGATTCCCAGGTTGTCTGGTTCGAAGGTAACTATTCCGAGTACGAAGAAGATCGCAAGAGGCGCCTCGGCAAGGATGCCGATCAGCCGCACCGGATTCGCTATCGCAGCCTTACACGACAATAAGCTCAAAGGCGCATGGACCTTAGTAAAGTTGAGGTTTAAGAACAATAACTATGTTAGAGGCAGGCTCCCGATGGGGTCTGCCTTTTTCGTTTGTGGTGCCCTAACAGCGTGTCAGACTTTCCATGAACCGGCTGCAAATTCAGTCGATTGGCCCATATTTCAGCTCCTTTTTGGCCCATAGCTACGGCTATGAGCCTGCAAAAGAGCTACAATCTGATCTCAATTGTCCAAACTTTCGCTTCGGTCCGGCAAGTCCGACAAGCTGCTAGGAGTGGCGGCTGTGATTTAATCCGCTAGAATGTAAGCGACACTAGCAGCCAGTTTATGGTTAGCCAGACAGGTTGCTAGCCAGTGGTTATTTCCTCTTCCTTTTGCCGGGGATAAAATATGTATGATGCAATTCTTAAATTCTGGTTCGAGAAGCTTGAGCCGAAGCAGTGGTGGGTCAAAGACCTCGAACTTGACCAACTGATCATCGCCCGCTTCTCGTAGATTCATACCAGGGTAACCCTTTTTGAACTGTCAGGCTGGCGTAAAACGGCTCAAGGGCGACTGGCGGAAATCATTGTCCTGGACCAGTTCTCAAGAAACATGTTTCGGGGCACACCGCTCTCTTTCGCTTACGATGCCCTGGCATTGGCCCTGTCACAGGAAGCGATTTCATTCGGCGCGGATCAGCACCTGGTCGCCGTCGAGAGAAACTTTATCTCCTTGCCCTTTATGCACAGCGAGTCATTGCTGATTCATGAGCAGGCTTTAGATCTGTTCCGCAGCAACGGTCAGCAGGGGAACTTTGACTGCGAAATGAAGCACAAGGCGATTATCGAGAGGTTTGGGCGTTATCCTCACCGCAACAAGGTTTTGGGCAGGGAGTCTACGGATGATGAAGTCGAGTTTCTGCAAAAGCCTGGATCGAGTTTTTAAAGGAGGGTTCAATGGCTGTTTATCTTATCGGGCAGATAAAGGTTAAAGATCAAAATCTCTGGAATGAGTATGTCGCAGGCGTTAAGGAGTCTCTAACTCCTTTTGATGCGGACGTTGTTTTTCGGGGGACACTCTTGGAAGTGCTTGCCGGACAGCAGGATAAGGATCTTGTCGTTGTTATAAAATTTGCCGAGCAGGCTGTATTGAATGACTGGTTCACCTCAGAAAAATATCAATCATTGATTCCACTGCGAGATGAATCCGCTGACGTTGTCATATCAACCTATCAAGTGTAAATCCTCCGGACAGCTGTGACGCTATCCTGCTCATGCCATTGACATCACAGAAACTTCAGTGTTTCATAGCTAAACAGTCTCTTTCACTCTTGCTAAGGAATCCTTCATGGCCGTCGACCAGGCACAAAATAAAAACTGGATTGAAACAATCATTCGCGATTTCTGTGCTTCGTCGGCCAACAGTCTGGAGAACGGCACTTGTGAGCCGGCCTGGGACGCTCCCCAGTTTGCCTACGCGCGTGGTGATGATCTTCTGTTTGACCAGTTGAAAAATGACATTGGTGAATTTTATTGGACTCCCGCTGAAGCTTATCTCCTTGCTTATCCCGATGAAGAGATTGCTCCGTCGTCTCTAGCGGTTATCTGCTACATCCTGCCCCAGACTAAAGCGACTCGCGTTGACCAGGCGATAGAGACGGAATTCCCTGCCGAACGCTGGGCGCGTTCCCGTTTTCATGGTGAAGAGTTCAACTGTGCTTTACGACTACATCTGGCTGAGCGGTTAACGCAAGCTGGTTATCCAGCGCTGGCACCGGAGCGTTTGCCCGGCTTCGATTACCGCCAAAGTGAACGTTTCGGCATTGCCTCCAACTGGTCGGAACGGCACACAGCCTGGGTCGCAGGACTCGGAACTTTTGGTCTTTCAGATGGTTTGATCACACGGGTCGGCAAGGCGGTGCGCTTTGGCTCTGTTGTTGTTAAAATGAATCTTGCGGCGACCCCTCGCTCTTACGAAGGTCATCAGGACTGGTGTCTCTGGTATGCAAAAGGGAGTTGCGGCGCCTGTATGAAGCGTTGTCCGGTTGATGCGATTACTGACGAGGGTCATGATAAACCAAAATGCTTTGACTATATCCGCAATGTCACCACGCCTTATGTGCGTGATCACTACGGAACCGGTGCCACACCTTGCGGTCTCTGCCAGGTGAAGATCCCCTGCGAGTCGCGATCACCTCTTTGAACCATTTATCGCGTGACCATGACAGGAGTAGAATATGGCTTTTTTCCTCAAGCGAATAACGGGTGGCCTCCTTTTGATGGCCACTGCACTTTTCTTGCTGATCCCTGCCCCAGGTCGTGCTGATCCCTTTGACCATGAACATGCCACCTGGAATCTGTTGGTGAAAAACAATGTTCATTGGAATCTCAACCGCACGGCTTCTCAAGTCAATTACTCCGGGCTTCAGAATACCCACGATTTTCTACAGCGCTACCTCTCCAGTCTTTCCTTGGTGACACCTGCAGAGTTCGATACTTTTAGTCGTGAGCAGCAGTTGGCGTTTCTCATCAACGCCTACAATGCCTTTACTGTCGAACTGATTCTAACCGAATACCCTGGTGTCTCATCGATCAAGGAGCTTGGTTCTTTCTTCTCTTCACCCTGGAAAAAGAAATTCTTCAACCTGCTAGGTGAGTCACAAAGCCTGGACAGTATTGAACACGATTTGATCCGTGGTTCGGGGCGCTACAACGAGCCCTTGATTCATTTCGCCGTCAACTGTGCGTCTATCGGTTGCCCGGCGCTGCTTGATGAGGCTTTCGTGGCCGAGAAGCTCGATCAACAGTTGCTCGAAAGCGCGGAACGCTTCCTTCATGATCGCAGCCGTAATCATTTCGATGTTAAAACCGGGACAGTTGAAGTTTCAAGTATCTTTGACTGGTATGCCGAGGATTTCACCAAAGGTTGGCGCGGCTACGATTCTCTGCATGATTTTTTTCGTACGCATGCGGATTGGATTGCTGATGATGCGGAGGGTGTTGAAAAATTGAGAAAGGCTGTGCTACGGATTGAGTTTTTGGATTACGATTGGAGTTTGACCACTCTACGCTAAAATTTTTGTATGCTTGGCAATCTGAGCCGTTCAAAATAAACTGGGTGCAATTATGAAAAATCTCACCTTTTGACCGTCCTTCCCCACGACAATAAATTGACAGCGTTTTGTCAGCAGAGGTTTGTGCGACTAGCCAGTGCGATCTGGCCTCGTTTCCGATCGGTATCTCTCCTCAATTATTTTACAAACACACTGTTGTCAACAAATAGAACTGTCCGGTTTGTTAGCAAATGAATTGTCCGGTTTCCCTCACGATCAGGTAGGGAAAGAAACGGACGCGACGGTTATTGATTTTCAGCGGTTTTAATGCATTCAAGT
>JARUHP010000062.1 GCA_030005635.1 Deltaproteobacteria bacterium IMCC39146 | reverse complement strand
CGTCTGTTCCAAAAGCCGAAAACCGGCCAAGTAGATCGTTTCATGCCGTGCTTTTTTAGCTGAGACGGGAAATCAAGACTTCAACTTGTTCTGAAGTGCCTCAGCCCAGGACTTTTGCAAAAGGCTCAATAAGAAGCCAGTTTTCTTCTTAGAAGTCGTGACATTTAAGAATCCAGTTTTCCCGACAAGTATTTACCCGAGAGCTATCTTCCCGAGGACGATCTTTCTTTTTGTCTCCAGTCCGCAGACGACAACTCTTTACAAAAAAAGCCTCCGAACCGTAAACGACTCGAAGGCTTTTTATTGTTCACCGTGTTGAATCACTTGAAGATTTAACAACAGGGTGTTATTGGCAGTGTAGTATTTTTATAAATCGTTTATTTCACTGGTCTCGTTGCATCTCTGGTTCAAGGTCGAGTTACGCTCTATTAAACTTTTAAAAAGGCAAGGCGTCCCTTGGGCGCCTTGCCTCTCCTTTTACTCGACAACTATTTCACTACTAATCCTCTCACTCTATACCGCAGGTAACCGAATGTGCAACAACATAGACGGCACCACTGAGGCCAGTAACTACGTGAACGTCACCTGTTGCGTTTTCCGCAAGGTCCGAGCCATCATGCACACTTCCGTACTGTCCTGGAGCAACTGTATAATTACCATTGACATCTCTCGGCAGAATTTCGTTGCCAACATAAACATGAGTCTCATCAAGGGTGTATGGGGTATTATTAGTAAAAGTTACAGTGGCAACACCATTAGAGTAATCAACATGCAAAGTGCCTACAAGTGTTCCCTTGCCTGTATCGCATTTACCGGCGCCAGCGTATACATCATGTGTGGTATTAGTATTTTCATCTAGAGGACCAACTGTCCAACCCCAGCGATTGAAGTCACCTACACTGTCATTATCTTCGTCGATATCAAGGAAACACGAGTCAACATTCGAATCCGCTGAAGAATAATAAGCAAATGCCGTTTCGCACGTGCCAGCGACAGGAGGAGAAGAGCCACAATCACAGGTCAGGTTCAAAGAGGAGAGCGTTGCCCAGTTCCCACGCTCAGATATTTTACCACCATCTGACCAGCCTGTTTCACTCTGAACACTGCCGTCATCAAGGGTTTTGCTCAGCGACGCATGAGCACCAACCAGATAAGACTTGTCATCTCCTGGGCATGCAAAGTCGAGATCTGACAAGGGCACCATCAAGGTGTATGTTGTTGCAGGGGCAATGTCACCGGAAACATAAGGGAATTTACCAGGAATGGGGTTGCCTTTCCGGGTCGATGGCATATCAGCGACATCGGCGCCGACCCAGAGATGGACTTCATTCAATGTCCAACCATTGGTCGTCGTATAGGTGACCTCCAGGTTGTCGCCAACGACTGTTGCTGACACATTCCCTGAGTTGATCGTTTGACCCGCGAAAAGAGTATATGACTGAGTGGTCGATCCGTTGTCCCCCTGGACACAGGCAGCAGAAGCAAAAGCTGCAGTTGCGAAAAGAAAGACTGCTGTTGCAAGATAGCTGAGATATTGTTTCATGATGTTAAGTCCCTTTATGTTTTTGAGTTGAAAAATCGATAGGCGAAATGGCCTATCAAAACTGTTTGGCTCAATGGCCTGATGTTTTAAATCATTTCAAGTTCAGTGCCAACTTTTTCCATGCCCAACAAAACCTATTATTTACAGCACCTTAGAGGCTTTAACCGTCTGCCAAGAAAATATTTCTTGATGCTTGAGACAATAAAAGTGTCTCAAACGTGTCTCTACCTGTCTCATACTGTCTCAAACATGGTATAGTGTCCCAAAGGTGTCTCAGTAGAGGTCTCTTTTCATAACCAATTTCGCGGCTCGGCATCTGGCCCCACTTGGCAATCCAGGCGCAGCATCACACTTTCCGGAGACTTTCAAAGGCGATCATCGAGGTGAGACATGAATGTTATTGAAAAAATGCTGGCAGAGGACGCTCCTACCATAATTGCCGATTCAGAAGGCCTCATTACTGAAGTCAATGCGCAGTTTCTGGAGACCTACGAATGGAAGGAAAGCGCTCTCATCGGCGAGCCGCTGACGATTATTATTCCGGCTAAATTTCATGACGCCCACAACCTTTCTTTTTCAAGATTCCTGCACACTGGCATCTCTTCAATATTCTCCCAATGGGTCCTTCTGGAGGTTGTCGGCGGTACTGGAGAAGTCCAAGTCGCAAAACATTTTATCGTCGCGTGCGAAACGCCCTTGGGAACTTTCCTCGCCGCCCATATCGTGCCGGAAGACTGACCAGCCTCATTGACCTAAAAAGGCTTTACCTTTGACGACTCAACTAAACCAACTTCGCAACACCCTGGCCAAAATGGAAGTCGCATTCAGCGCCCTCAAAGAGGCCATTGTCTGGACAGACCAGGAAGGTCAGATTCAATGGTGCAACCAAGCCCTTATCTCCCTCGTCGGCAAAAGCCGCATTACACTTATCGGCAATAGGCTGGCGGAAGTCCTCCCCCTGAGTAAAAGAGGGCAACCTGTACCTCAGGGGAAACACCCCGTTACGCAGCTCAACAAGACCGGGGGTGACCTGACCTCTTCCTATGAATTCAGCAAAGATAGCCGTTCTTATTTCCTCGAGATTTCAGGGACTGGCGTAAAAGGAAAGGAAGGCGCCGCGTACAACGTTATCATGGTTGTTCGCGACATTAGCGACTTACGACTTGCCGATGAGATGCGGACTCAAGGACTGGCGCTCTCCGCAGCAGCCAATGCCATCATCATCACCGACGCAAATGGCATTATCGAGTGGGTTAACCCAGCCTTCCTTACCATGACGAGCTATACAGAATTGGATTGCATTGGTCAGTCGATGAACTTCCTGAAATCAGGAAGGCAGAGCGAACAATTTTACCAAGAATTGTGGCAGACAATTAATGCAGGGAAAATCTGGAAGGGGGAACTGGTTAATCTCAGGAAAGACGGGTCTCTATACCATGAGGAGGAGACCATCACCCCGGTCGAGAACGACCAGGGAGAGGTAACTCATTTCATCGCAATCAAGCAGGACATCAGTGAACGCAAACGTTTCGAAGCCACGATCATGGAACGTGAAGCCCGTATTCAGGCGATACTGGACGGTGCCGCTGATTCCATCATCATAATCGACGAACAGGGAATAATAAATTCTTTCAATGACTCGGCGTTAGCCATGTTTGGATACAGCCATGAAGAACTGCTCGGGAAGAATGTAAAAATCTTGGTCCCGGAACCTCACCATTCAGCGCACGACGGATATATTCTCAAATATCTACAGTCAAACAGGAAAAACATCATGGGAAGTTCCAGGGAATTACAAGCGATCAGAAAGGATGGCAGTCTCTTTCCAATCGAACTCTCGTTGAGCGAAGCGGCCACAGAGAACGGTGTACTTTTCAGTGGTTTCATCCGCGACATCTCTGTACGGAAGAGCGAGGAAGCAACCCTCGAAAAGACCCGTCATCAGTTGCAGAACGCCAATGAGAACCTGCTGACTATCCTCGAAGAGTCGAGACTCGGCGTCCTCATGGTTGACGAAAAAGGCCACGTTCAATTTGTTAACCAGGCTGTGCAGATGTTTTTTCAGCAAGACAAAGAGAGTTTGCTGGGTCAATACTGGGCAAACATTCTGCCTTTAACAGATGCACAAAAAGAAACCATGGGCGCACAATTCGACATTCTTTCCGATTCGCGCCCCCGGGTAACGGCCAAATTATCACGCGGCAAGGATATCTTTTGGTGTGAAATCGAAGTTCGCGACGACCCACGTGATTCTCGTAGCAGGATTCTCTTTGTTTATGACGTAACGGAAGTCAACCGATTGCGCTCTCAACTCAGCACCAGTGTTTCCAGGCAGATGGTCGGGAATTGCATAAAAATGCGGGAGATGTTTGCGAATTTGAACAAAGTCGCCATGGGTGACTGGACCGTTCTTATCGAAGGCGAAACGGGCGTTGGCAAAGAATTGGTTGCCAATGCAATCCACGCCACCAGTACCCGCAGGGATGGCCCTTTCATTGCGATCAATTGCGGCGGCTTAACCTCTACTCTCTTGACCAGTCAATTGTTCGGTCATCGTCGTGGAGCCTTCACCGGAGCAGCAACCGACCATCTCGGGTTGTTCGAGGCAGCCAACGGCGGCACCCTCTTCCTCGACGAGATCGGTGATGTGCCGCTTGACGTGCAAACCGCGATGCTGCGTGTGCTTCAAGAGCGTGAGATTACTCGGGTTGGCGATACCAAACCGCGTAAAATTGATGTTCGTGTTCTCGCCGCCACCAACCGCGACCTTGTTGAAGAGGTGGCTGCGGGCCACTTCCGCAATGATCTTCTTTATCGAATCCGGGTCGCCAGGATTGCCGTTCCCCCTTTACGTGAGAGGCAAGAAGACATCCCTTTGCTTGCAAGCACCTTTCTTTTGGAAGCGCAGGCACATGCAAAAAAACCTCTCGAAGGCATCGACCCCGTTGCCATGCAGGCCATGTTGCACTACGACTGGCCGGGCAACGTTCGTGAACTCAAGAATGCCGTCGATACAGCCGCTATTAATTGTGAAACGCAGATGATCCGCCTCGAGGATTTGCCCCAAGAGATAATCAACGCACCAAGAATTCAGCCAGCAGTCGAAAACTTTGGTGAAGACACTAAATCACAGCTTGAATCAGCGTTGCAGAAGGCCGGGGGGAATCGAAGCAAAGCGGCGAAGCTCTTGGGAGTCAGCCGCGCGACTTTTTATCGACGACTCATTGACGCGGGGATAGAAACCATCAAGAAGCCCAAAATTTGACCTGCCAAACAATAAAGTCATTTTCTGTACTGCAAAGGATTAGGGAACAGGGGCGTCGCTGGCTCGAATCCTGTCATCTGATTTACTATTTATCCTCCTACATCATTTAGCTGAAGTGGAATTGGCGGAACTGCGAAATTCTTGGATACCCTGCAATTCAGTAAAATCTTCCGATCCCAGATAAACTTTCATTACCACTCCCACAGCAACGGATGGGTAAAGACAACTATCAAAGGGAGGCTATCATGGGCATGAGAGTTGGTTATGCAAGGGTT
>JARUHP010000061.1 GCA_030005635.1 Deltaproteobacteria bacterium IMCC39146 | reverse complement strand
ACATTAATCTCGAAATCGGTCATCGTGGTTTTCCTCTCTCGTTGGGGGTTGATGTGTCGTAACACCAATCCTACGAGATGAAGGCCACGATGGCCTCATGAATTTACAGCACTATACGGACATAACCCCCAGAAACAGCCCCCCCCAGAAACTTCCCTAATAGGTTGTTATATAATCGGTTGAAAGGCGGTAGCTGATGCCCATTTATGGCATCGGACCACTTAGAGAAACAAAAGGCCACCAAGGATCAACCCTGGTGGCCATAATTTTGTCTATTAATTAGCTTTCTAAATATGTCGTTCAACAACGGCGGGTGTCAACTCAAGACATCCAGCTGAAATTTGATAATATGCTAAAGAGCACACCAATATAATTGCAAACACAGGTCAACGACATGAGCACACTACGATCTCTTGTTATTACCTTCATAATCACATTTCTCTGCGCGACCGCGTTGGCTGTCGTTGTTACTGCGACAACCGGTACAGTCAAGCTCTACTACTACTCTGCCGAGAACTGCCCACACTGCAAAGAATTCGGCCCTCTGATTCATCAACTCGCCGAGCAAGCCCCCACCATCACACTGATCGAAAAAGACATTTGGCTGGATCGAAGCGCTTTTGAAGAGATGATGAAACTGGTAGCGACTCACGGTGACTTGCCAGTGGCAACCCCAACTCTTTTTCTAGGCAACAAGGTCTGGATTGGTCTGGACCACAACAAATTGCGCGAAGTTGAAGCTCAATTGAAAGAGTGCATTGAGTCAGGTTGCCCAGATGCCATGGAACGTTTACTGCCAGAAAATAGCGAGCACCTTGTAGCGCAGCCGCTTGCCGAGGAGAGTACGATCTCTGTGCCACTATGGGGTGAACTCGACGCGCGAGAAATTTCTCTGCCGCTGGTGACCTTAACTCTTGGTTTGCTGGACAGTATCAACCCGTGCGCCTTCTTTGTCCTGCTCTTTCTACTCTCCCTGATGATCCACGCCCATTCGCGAATGCGCATGCTGACTGTTGGTGTGGTTTTTGTCAGTTTTTCCGGCCTGATTTACTTCCTCTTCATGGCTGCCTGGCTCAACCTCTTTCTGGCCACAGGAGGTATCCGCGTCGTCACCCTGCTCGCTGGTTTTGTGGCGCTACTGATCGGGGGGGTCAACATTAAGGATTATTTTATGTTTCACAAAGGGCCGAGTCTTTCCATTCCGGAAAAAGTAAAACCGGGCCTCTACCACCGGGTCAGAGGCCTGGTTAAATCTGCAAATTACCTTTCTCTTCTTGGCGGCACTGCTCTGCTTGCCGTTGTCGCAAACAGCTACGAACTGCTCTGTACTGCAGGCTTCCCCATGGTTTTTACACGCATTCTGACTTTGCAGGAGCTACCCACCTGGCAATATTATACTTACCTGGGATTATATAACGTCGTCTACGTCATCCCTCTATTGATCATTGTAATCATCTTCGCGGTGACGTTAGGGGCTCATCAACTGTCGGAGCGACAAGGGCGCTGTTTGAAATTGGTCTCAGGAATCATGATGGCGGTTATGGGACTGGTGTTGGTATTCTTCCCCACACTACTTCAGAGCTTGAGTGGGACGATTACGATGTTCTCCGTAGCGATGCTCGGCATTGCAATTATTCTAATCGTCGGTCATTACCGGCAGAAAAAACATAAGCCTTGACTGACAAGATAACAGCGAAAAAGGAGAACCTGATTACTACGTAAAAAGAAAAGGGAATGTATTGAGTTTTAAGCCTGAATTTCAACCAGGTAGGGAGCTTGATTCTTGCGAGAGGATATTTACTGTTTATCTTCTCGCATTGTTTTGAAGTCTCTAAACGTACCCAAACGCTCTTCAATGCTTACTAACCTTGATAAATAAGAGAATGCCCAAAAACTCCCTCTGCTGAACTCAACCAGATCTGACAATGGGTGTCAGATCAAGTCTGACCTACTACATGTAAAACTTTACTTGATCAGCTAATGTTGCCTGATCGCGACGAACGTAACAAAAGCCACATGAAAACATGTAGCAGTAAAACCATAGAGCCATAGAACTTTACACATTATTCCTCCCCCTCTCCGTTGGATTTGATGCCGTTAACTCTAGCAGCTTTTATTCGGCTGTCCGTTTAAACGGCAATAAAAATCCCATGCTACCGCAGGTAACATGGGATTAGGTCAAGAGCCGTCAATTTTGTTCTCAGGCTTTTACAAACTTCAAGGAAGCAGAATTCATGCAATAGCGCAGGCCGGTCGGTTTCGGTCCGTCTTCAAAGACATGGCCAAGGTGACTCTTACATCGACTACAGTGAACTTCGTTGCGTACCATCATCCATTTGCGGTCTTTTGATATGCCGATATTCTCAATCGCGATCGGTTGGTAGTAGCTGGGCCAACCTGTTTTGGAATCAAATTTGTGCTCCGAGTGGAAGAGGTCCTGTCCACAGCAGACACACTGGTAAACACCCGCTTCATAAAACTTGTCGTATTCTCCGCTAAAAGCGCGCTCTGTACCATGTCCCCTGGTCACTTCATATTGTTCTGGCGTTAAAAGCTCTTTCCATTCCTGTTCTGTTTTATTGATTTTACTGGTCATGATGAATGTTCCTTTAGCTGCGGACCAGATTTTGATCTGTCCAGCTTCTTGAGCAAACAGGTTGCCGACTGTTCCAAGGCCGCCGCACAAGGATATAAAGGCACCTGTAGATAAAGTTTTTATGAATGTTCGGCGAAGCATAGGCTCCTCCATCGTAAGCAGACTCTCTTGTGAAATCAACGAAACACACGTGCGTTTCGATCCTTTTTTTATCCTAACATAACTTGATTTCTGCTGCAGAAGGGGCCGCTGGTAAGTGTACAGAGAATGATAGCGCCACGGGGGCTTTGTCCCGGTGGCGCTTTTGCGATAAACCTTTAGGCTGCGCCCTTGATCCAAGCGATTTCACATTGGAAGGGGCCTTCCTGGCGATCGGAGATAAACAAGCCGAAACTTGTAACTTTGGCGGCGTCCATAGGGGGAACCGTCGAAAGCTTGATGCCGTGATGCGTCGGGGTAAGGTCTGCAAAGGGCAGGGTGATCTCTTGCCATGTGTCTTTTTCGGTGGTGAAGGTGGCCTGGTAGCTGACGCCGTCAAAAAAGTGATCTGTACGCAGGCTGAGCTTGTAGCTTTTGCCGTCGCCGCGCAGAAGAAGAGTGAGGCCGGAGTAAGCAGATAGATCATAATGCTCTGTGTTTGACCGAATCGAAGCAAAACCACCATTATTTTCGAAGGAGACATCGCCGGAGAAACGCAAACCGACGCCATCGATATACTGTGGCTGACTCAGGGACCTTCCTCCCATGATGCGGTCGTCAACTGCTTCCCATGAGCATGTCGATTGTGTCGTGAAGTCCAGAATCATATTGTTAGATGATTGGCTCATTCTGTTCTCTCCGTGGATTATATTTGCTGCATAAAATTGATGTTCTCAAGTAAGGCTTCTACCGCGACTTACGGGCCAATGTCAATCCAGGAGACGCACCTGATTAGGATATAAAAAATCAGTTCTCCGATAACTCACAAATAAGAAATGATGGCACCACCCACCCCTGTTGCAGTCACCACGATCCATGGTGGTGTTTTCCAATAAACCAGCAATCCAAAAGCCAGCAAGGCGAGAACAAAGTCCGAGACAGAGAGAATCCCGCTGGTCCAGACAGGGTCATAGAAGGCGGACAACAGCAGTCCGACGACAGCAGCATTGACCCCGACCAGTGCTTTCCTGATACGAGGGTTTTTACGCAGGTCCTCCCAGAAAGGAAGAACCCCTGTTACCAGAAGCAATGATGGTAGAAAAATTGCCAGCAAACATAAGAGCCCGCCGACCCAGCCACTCGGCGCTGTGTTCATTGCTGCTCCGAGGTAGGCGGCAAAGGTAAACAAGGGGCCCGGCACGGCCTGTGCTGCGCCGTATCCTGCGAGGAACATATCCTGATTGATCCAGCCGGGATTAATAACTTCTGCTTTCAGTAAGGGCAGCACAACATGCCCGCCACCGAAGACAAGGGCTCCGGAACGATAGAAGCTGTCAAAAAAGGCCAGGGCCTGCGAACCTTGTTGCGCGAGGAAAGGTAGAGATAGCAGCAGTGCAAAGAAGAGGCCGAGGCTGATCACTGAGATTTTTTTGCTTAAGGTGAAGAGGTGAGGGGTGTGATCATTTGCTGACTTATAATTCAGAAAGCATAGCCCCAGGATCATACCGCAGACGATCGCTGTCATCTGGCCATGGATGCCTGGCAGGACAAAGGTGAGCAGGGCGGCAAGCAGGGCGACACTTCTTCTCGGCCAATCCGGACACAACATCTTGCTCATTCCCAGGATGGCCTGTGCGACTACGGCAACAGCTGCGACTTTCAGGCCGTGCAACCAGCCTGTTTGAACCACCGATTCATCGAGTGCGGCGATGCCATGAGCAAAAACAATCAAGGCGATGGCAGAGGGCAGGGTGAATCCAACCCAAGCGGCGACACCACCACGCAGGCCGGCCTGGGTGATGCCGATTCCGATACCCACCTGACTGCTGGCTGGACCGGGTAGAAATTGACAGAGGGCAACGAGGTCAGCATAGGCATCTTCCCGCATGATCTGTCTTCTCTCGACAAACTCATTACGGAAATAGCCAAGATGAGCAACCGGTCCGCCGAAAGAAGTCAGACCAAGCTTCAGAAAGGCTAAGAAAACTTGCGTGGCTGAAAGCTTCTGCATATCTCAATTTCACCTGTTGCGTGTGTTTTGCTTCGTGTCTTTTTCTTAGAGTCGCAATACGCTGAAGATTTTTTCAAAAAAAGCCCTGCCAGCAGGGGGGGGCGGCAGGGCAAAGTCTCTGCGCCTAAAAAAAGGAGGGACCTACAAAAGGCCGCAGAGTTTTGTTTCTTAACTCTTAACACCTGTCAGGGAAATGTCCAGAGGGCGGAGGCTTAAATATTTGTCTTGGTTAATATTTAGTGGAAAAATTGTAATCTTAAAATATGTGTTCAATAAAAAGTTGGATCTTCTTCCATGAAGAGGGTGTAAAAAACTTTGTGTAAATGGTCTCAGTCGGTTACAACCCGTAACCACAGGAGGCACTGATGACCATACCCAAAGATCTACTCGATACCCTGATGAAGGATTACAAAAATCCTGAAGATC
>JARUHP010000059.1 GCA_030005635.1 Deltaproteobacteria bacterium IMCC39146 | reverse complement strand
CACAAATAAGATGTTGCCAATTATACCCAGTCATTGATTGAGGTCAAAGTGACGGGTTCTTATTTATCCTCCTAGATTGTTTTGCGGTACTCAGTTTGGCTGAAATGCGAAATTCTTGGATACCCTGATAAATAATAAATGGCCACTCGGAATATATCCAGGTGGCCATAATTCTGTGAGTAAAGGGCTCTCTTTCGAGTGCTATTTTTTGTTGTATAATGGCTATGGCGTTTTTGGGAGGTTTTTTTAGAGGGGGATGATATGGCTGGATGTAAATGGTGTGGTAAGGAAGGGCTCTTTGTGAGAATCGACAGTAACGGACTCTGGAAAATGTGAGCATCATGCTCCATTAAGGATCATTCCATCGGCTAAACAGTTGAAACATTTTATTGAGGCTGCCGATATCGTAAAAACAACAACATCTAAAGTCACAAATTATGATACTGCCATTTATTATGCAGGCTTGCTCTTGCCGTATGAAAAGAAGGGAATACCAACTTGTGATCCCTCACCTTCAAATATCATTGAGCAATGCAACGCATTTAAAGACGAGGTGATTGTTGAAGAATTGGAACAGATTTTCTCCAAGGCATTAGATAGAGCTAGGGCGGCCAAGAGCCATAAAGGAGTAGACGCTGCACGTCGAGCAGGACTAAAGAAGGTGCAGGAAGTCTCTAGCCGCTTATTTGACCAGACGTTGATGTTTGAATACAAAGAGAAACTCGAGACTCTTACAGGCCCTGACATTTAAGAATTAAATCTCAATGCCTGCTTCTTGTTCTCTTCTTTGTTTCGGGGATGCACTGTTTTCCGTAACAATGGGGAGAGAGTGGGGAGAGATAATAAATAATAAAAAAGGGCTTACAAGATTAATTCTTGTAAGCCCTTGATTTTGTTTGGTGGAGCTAAGCGGGATCGAACCGCTGACCTCTTGAATGCCATTCGCTGGGAAGTGTTTGCTTGTCTCTTTTTTTAGTCTAATCGGACACCCCGAGGAGCCTTATCCATATAAACTTGCTGAAGTTTCGTTTCAGCATCCGGTACGACTTTTTCGATAGTTTCCGAGATCTTCTTTGCTTGCTTCCTAGCATCAGGATCATCTTGTCCCTTAATGATTACGGTCAATGTAAGTTTGTATTCATTCATGGGCTTTCCCCTTGAGAATTGACAAAATTAGTAGTGCAACTGGGACAGGGCAGGGACAATCTGTTGAAATAAAAAAACAGGGACTCAAAGCAAATGCTCTAAGTCCCTGTTTCGGCTTGGCTCCGCCTGTTGGGCTCGAACCAACGACAAGCGGATTAACAGTCCGAAAAGGGCCCTTCACGTCAAATCACAAAAAGCCACTCAAGTGTTTGCAATATATAGTTTTATCAGGTAACATCTTTCATATACCATCACAACTTAGCACACTGTTTAACGCAAAATCTTGGTACCTATCTTGGCACCCAAGGGGAATCTATGGCTATCAGGGACGATTTAAAACCAACGTATGATGATGACGGCCACTCAAAGCGCCCTGGCGTGTTTTACAAAGAGCATCCTACACGCCGACATGGCGTAACGAAAGATAAGCAATTCGTTGTTCGTTATACCATAGCAGGGATAACACGAACAGAGGCTTACGGTTGGTTGACTGATGGGTTTACAGCTCAAGGCGCACAGGACAAGATCAAAGCTTTCAAGGCAAACCACAAGGCCGGAAAGAAACCGGTTTGTTTAGCTGATGAAAGCGAAGTGCTGAACGCCGAACGAGCAAAGAAAAGCCGCAAGGAAACAACCTTCGGCCAGTTCTTTGAAGATGTGTATTTTAAGCAATGTGAAATTGATAAGGCACCGCGAACAGCACAACGGGAAAGAGTATTGTTTGATAGTTGGATTAGTCCAGTTGTCGGCAAGTTACGTTTTGACCAGATAAGCATTGATCACATGGAGAAGATCAAAGGCAACATGCTGACAGGGAAAAGAGCAAAAGCGAAGCCGAACCCCCGCGACAAATCCAAAGCGGCCAAAGGAGCACAACAACGGCGCACCCCCGCAAGGCCATTGGCACCACGAACAGTTAACTATGCTTTAGCTGTTGTTAGGCAAGTATGGAATAGGGCTTGCGCATCAAATCCACCTCTTGCCTCTGGTGATTGGCCTGGGGCAAATAAGTCTTTTAAGAAACCTAAGGTTGATAATAGACGTAATCGGTTCTTAACCAAAAACGAAGCGGCATTGCTATTGGCAGCGCTCAAGGATGGTAAGTCCAAAGATATGCACGACATGGCTCTTCTTTCGCTGCATTGTGGGTTAAGGGCCGGTGAAATCTTCGCCCTAACATGGGACAAAGTCAGGCTCTCAAAAGGAGAGCTTCTTCTGGTTGACACAAAGAACGGGGAAAGCCGAATCTGTTACTTGACTGACCAAACGCTTGCTATGCTTCGTCAGCGTTCAACGAATTGCAAACATAAGCGTTTTGTTTTTATAGACGCGAAAGAAAAGCCTTATGAGCAAGTACCGGTAACATATTCTAGGACAGTCAAAAAGTTAGGACTTAACGAGGGCATTACAGACCCACGAGACAAGGTTGTATTTCATAGCCTAAGGCACACATACGCTTCATGGCTGGTTGATAATGGCGCGTCTTTGCCCATTGTTCGTGACCTGTTGGGGCATAAGTCCTTGGTTATGACAGACCGATATACCCACGTTTCAGCAGAGGCGCAAAAGAATGCAGTGGAAGCCCTGAACAAATCAATGAAACCGGCCGGGGAGAACATTGTCGATCTAGACGAAAAACGCAACAGTGAGACAGTCACAAACTAACTAAACCGCTCGCCCTAGGTTCGCTACCGAAAAGCCGGTTACCCTTACCGGCCTGGGCGGGTTTATTTAAAGGGGCGCATGAAGGGGGCGTTTATGAGTAGGCTTAAGAGGCATTATTATTCACTTTTTGATGCAGCAAATGTCTATGACTGCACAATGGAAGATTTAGCTCATTTTGCAGAGGTAGGTGAATTAACCTTGTCAATTAAAGTTGAGTTGTCTGATGTAGGGACAGTTCACACACTTCGGTATACAGATTTTGATTCTGAGCAATATGCTAAAATTGTTTATGCAGAGGGCTTGTTTGATCTTTACACTTATGACGCAAGCAGAATAGTAAGTTTTCCAAGCCAGGAAATAGGGATTACACATATAATCTCTAATGCCAGGAGTAAACTGGTGGTAAGAAATTTCAATACTACACCACAGATTTATATTGAAGACTACCCTGCATATATTTCTGTGCCAGAAATTGAATATTCTAAGAAAGAGGTTGCCATGTACAGCTGCCCTCCTTCAGAGTTTAGGATTTATGCAACTCTAGATACTGTCCTCATAAGGGGCGATGAACTTGATAGGTTCTTTTTCGCTGATGATAATGCTGTAGATGGAAAAATCAAAGAATTACCAAAAGAATTATCCTGTGCAGTGGCAGTTCATAAAGAGTTTTGGGAAGATCGCCCCCAAGATAAGAACCCCACCCGCGAAGAGGACATAAATGCATTCATAAAAGGACAAATGGGTGGAGATGTAACTGAGGCCGCCTTGGATCGTATTCGCACTATCTCTCGACCAGAGAAAGAGAGAAAAGGTGGTGCACACAGTTCCGAGCGAGAAACCTATAAAGGTAAATCTAAAGAAAACACCTGACCCATTTTTAGATAACAATATCAAGTCTTTAACTAGAGGGTTGTACCTGTTTTTCATTGAATGGGTAGAACCCTCTTATCTATTCCTACCCAAAACTTACTGCTAATTTCCATCCTACGTGCTCACAAAAAAACACATAGGAGGAAAAACGCAGATGACAACTCAACCACGAAAAAAATCCAACTTTTCAGAAGAGACTTTCAACCTCGACACCCTAGCAGACTGTTGGCCCAGCCCCATTGTTGCGCGTTCTGAAGTAGGAACCTTTTCCGGTGGCCTGCTACATCCCAGAACGCTTGCAAATCTCGACAGCCTGAACGAAGGCCCTGGCAAAATCATGATTGGCAACCGAGCTTGCTACAGCACACGCAAGCTCGTTGCCTGGATGAAACAACGCCAAAAAGGTGAGGGGTGAATCCTTATCTCTTACCTTTCCATCTGCTTGAAAAGTTCACTCTCTATTAACGCTCTCAGAGCACAAAAGAGGAGTCAAGATCATGAATCTATCAAGAGCCCATGCTGTAAAGAGGCACTGTAAGGAATGCGCTGGCCCAGACAACGGAAACCGCAGTACCAACCTATGCACCGCAGATGAATGTTACCTATGGCCTTTCCGTTCTGGAACCCCACATCCTGCAGAGGTTGAAACACATTTACAAAAACGAGCAGCAATGGATGAAAGAAACCGACTAATGAGGCGCAAGACAAAGAAGAAGATAGCGAGTTAATTATTTGCCTGAACCTTAAAAGCTAAAGGCGCATACATGGCACCTAAAACGGTTACAGTCGAAAGGGCATGGTTAAAGTCACCAGCATTCAGACAGTTGAGCGGCACGCAGAAAACAGTGCTTTTCGATTTTATGATGAAACGTCAGCTCAAGAAGTACAACAAACACTGGGAAATCACTAACAATGGAGATATCGAATATTGCTATTCGGAAGCTGAGAAGAAAGGCATACCGAGGTCAACATTTATGAAATGCATAGATGCGCTGATCGCTAATGGCTTTATTGATATCGCTCACTCGGGAAGCGGAGGAAAGAAGGGCGATAAGAACCTGTACTGGATTAGCAATCGCTGGGAAAAGTGGGGGTCAGATTCATTTGTCAGAAAGACGCGCCCCAAAGACGGACGATGCAAGCGAGGTTTTGCTGCTCACCCAGGTCGCCGCAAAAAAAACATAAGTACACAAAAGTGTAATCGAACCGTTACACAAAAGGAGACATGAAAGAGGTTTGATGAACACGTAAGTAAACATGAATGAAACTGAGAGACACGTAAAGGCCCATTTCTTAAAGGTTTCAGCAATCACGCAAGAAACCGTTTCATGTCCCTAAAAGTGTAACTATCTATAGATATACCAGATACACAGGGGATAAAGGAAAAGGACGTGACGCAATGAAGAGACAAGAATTTGAAGAACGCCAAGTGAGGATAGCCAGGACCTGTGAAAGTTTCTCTGATTACGAAGTCGGATGCTGTCCGATCTTCGACTGCCAGTTGCGCCAGTGGTGTGGCAAAGCCATTACGGTCAAGCAGACAAAGGAGAGCAGTGTTAACGACGAAGCCAGAAAAAACTAAGCCCCGCGAGGCTGCAACCAAGCGAGGCGGTACTTCCGAGGGGAAGTAGAGTAAACACAAAGAAACATTACTACAGACTTAAACAGATGGCAAGACTTACGCCATTGAGGACGAATGAAGCATGAACAGGATTGAACGAGATTGTTATCTCTGTTTGGCTGTCTTGGTGGCCCTGATCGGCCTGCTAATCTACATTCACATTTAAACGGGAAGAAGGGGTGGTCGTAGTGGCCGCCCCTTCTTTATGATTCAATCTCTAAGAGGTGCTTCCTAGAAGAGTAGGGGAATGTGTTAATAGATTTTCGGAGCACTTTAAAAAGCAACTTTGCCCACCTAACAGCCGTCTGACGAAACGATGCCATGCAAGGCCGCTTTTCTCTACTTTTTATCTATTTTAGACGTTTGACGATTCAACCCCATGAAAGACCCATTGAGGGGTCAATCTGGGAGATCCTTTTTCTCTTTTTGTTGAGGTGTGAAATCCACTTCGATCACTTCCGTTCCGCACA
>JARUHP010000058.1 GCA_030005635.1 Deltaproteobacteria bacterium IMCC39146 | reverse complement strand
GTGCTTCAGCCCTTTGACAGATAATACCCTTCAGGCTAAAACAGCCAAATATTGAAGAACAAAATACGAGCGAAAGTTCACCGATCATAAACACAAAAAGCCACCCGTTGTCTTACGAATGGTCTATATTCATTTCTCGTCATTCCTCCTGTATTCTCAGACACCTGCATAAGTAAGGACTTGCCAATCTACAACAATCGGAAGACAAGATCAAAGAGATGGCTTTATTATTGATCCTCCTGCATTCTTTGGAGGGCGTGAAATTAGCCAAAATGAAGAACTACTGGATACCCTGACAAATAAAAAAAAGACCACCCAATTCAGGTGGCCTTGATTTTCCAGAACTTGGATGTGCAACTGAACCACTTCAGTTTGACAAATAACCACAATATTTACAGCCATGCCCTTGCTTTATAGGGTTATGGCTTTCAAGCAGTTCCCTGATTTCAGGTTCAATGGCCTTCAGCGTAGTCACCTTGAGCTTTAAACTGCTTTTAGTCACACTTATCTGATCTTGAAGAATGCCGGTTCCAATGAGGTCATCAACAGCTTTCCTTAAAGAATCTGATGAACTATAGGTCACTGTAACGGTTGTATTCATGATCAACCTCCTTTTCTCAACGGGACCTAATTTAATATCTCCCTTAAAAATATTACAGTGCCCTTCGATCCTTCATGGACACCATATTTACAGGCTACCATGAACAAAAACCAATTCAACTCAAGAGAAAGAAAAGGCTGCTTTTATCAAAGTGTTATTTATATCAGGAGAATTTTGATGGCTCAGTAAGCTGCTAAAATATCTTGAGGTATCAAAATAGGTTTTTCTGCGCGAGGAATCGCAGTAGAAGAGGAGTTTTTGTTACTATAAATCCTACTGCATAGTCGGTATGGTTTTAAATAGGCAGAAATACGAAAATCTTACAAACCCTGCATTCCAATAAAAAGGCCATCCGTTCCCAGTTGGCCATTATTCGTTCTATAAGTCGTGATTTATGGGAACAACACAATGGCACACCTGTTCCGGGAGTAGGGTTCCGGAGTTTCAAATCATCTCATCTCGACCAGCATTTTCAAGGAGCGACCCAATTCGGATTCCTCTTTCTTTTTATCAAGTTGTAGACAACCTTATTCAGACCAAAGCCTATCGAATTTATCAATACGAAGTGGCGGCAATATCAATATTACCCATTTGACCAAACTGAAACACATCTATATGTTTAGCGAAAAAAACAACAAGTTTTTGTGAGGAGCATATGAAACAATTATTACTTCTGCTGATTTTATTGTGTACTGCCTTTTCGGCAAACGCAGAATCTCAGTCCGGGCGCTATGTATGGGACTTTGACTTATCTGAGCACAAGAGCACAGAAGAAATCAAACTCTGGATTCCTTACCCCGTATCAGATAGCTACCAACGAATTGAAGACATTAAATGGCAGGGCAACTTTGCCGAGGCCGCCGTTTATACAGAGCAGAAATTTGGTGCGCCAATGCTCTTTGTGCAGTGGCCAAAAGGTTCAGAGAAGAGACACCTACAACTCAGCTTCTCTGCCTTCAGATATGAACAATCCCGTCGCGATTTTCCTCAGTCTGAAATCTCGTTTTCTCCACTTGAGTTCGAGTCCTACCTTGCAGAGACGACTCTCGGCCCTACTCAGGGCGCAGTCAAGAATCTGGCCGACCAAATAACCGCTGGCAAAGTCAGTCTGCTTGAAAAAGCGCGCGCCATTTACGATTGGACCGTAGACAATACTTACCGTGACCCGGACACTAAGGGATGCGGTATAGGGGACGTTGAAACCTTGCTGCGTAAACCCGGCGGAAAATGTGTTGACATCAGTTCCATATACATTGCCCTTGCTCGCGCTGCGGGTGTTCCATCACGAGAAATCATGGGAATCCGCTCAGGCAAAAAAGAAACTCAGGATGTCACTAAATGGCAGCACTGCTGGGCAGAATTTTACCTACCTGGATATGGCTGGGTTCCTGTTGATCCAGCGGACGTCAGAAAAGCTATGCTGAAACAGAACATTAGCCTCGATGACCCTAGAGTCACTAAACTTCGTGAGGATTTCTGGGGGCGAGTTGACCCTTATCGAATCAAACTGGGTGAAGGCCGTGACCTTCAACTGAACCCACCCCAAAAGGGTCCTGCCATAAACTACCTGATGTATCCTTTTGCCCAGGTCGGTAGAGAAACTCTTGACTGGCTCGATCCGGAGAAATTCAAATACACGATCACCTGGAGCCAATGACCTGCTCACGAGCATTGACCAGGTTAATGTTTGCCGCCATGTGGGCAGAACACGGCAGATTCGGAATCTGTCATTTTGGGCAGCAGCATATGGATCGTCCCTAAACAAAAACCACCACTACGGAACGACTATGTTTTTAAAAATACTAGGCAAAAGACCTGATTTGAGCCCCGCTTGCCATGGCCAAAAAGCAGGGAAGCTTTTTGCGAGCGGCCTTAACTGCACGCAGGCAGTATTGCAAGCAACAACAGGCAGGAAAGACAAAGACATCATGAAAATAGCGAAAGCTTTTGGTGGGGGAATCAGCGACAGAAAGTGCCTGTGCGGAGCTATCACTGGTGGATTGATGGCTTTGGGCCTAAACGGTAAAAGCATTAAATCCGGTGAACTTATTGACCGATTCAGAAAAGACCAAGGAGCAACATGCTGCGTCGCCCTCTCACGTGGACTTAAATGGAAGAGCAAAGAACATCTAAACAATTGCCGACGAATTACAGAAGAGACAGCAAAAACTGTTTCAGACATGCTCTGAACAAAGTAACTAGCCCCTTCCGTCCTCGGTGGGGCTTTTATCTTATAAGTCCTACTCTTGAATTTTACTCTGCTGAAATGATCTGGCTTTGGGGTTTCTTATAACCTCTGACTTGTAATAAAAAAAGCCCCACAGTCCAGGAGGGTGACTGTGGGGCAACGGGTTCTATGGGTTTTGCTTTTAGGAGGTTACAATGAAGAACTATGTTCTGTGGTTAATATATTACTAATTTTGTCAGGTATGTCAACAGATAAATTAAAATAAAAAAGGCCACCAAGGATAGGTCACTGGTGGCTATGTTTTTAGCTTACTGAATACCTCCGTCAATAAGAAGCCGGTTTTCTTCTCGGAAGTCGTGATATTTAGGAAAAGGACCCCCATTAACCATTTGGTGCAAGAGAAATCGGCAAGGTCCTAACTTCTCCTGGCTCTAATGTAATCCACTTCAGATACTTTGCGTATCCAGGTGATGTCACTTCAATATGATAACAACCGGCTTCAAGTTCGATCCCTTGGACAAATTTAGGATTAATATTCATGATGCGAATCCGGGCTGTCGATGGAGAGGGATCAACATGAAGTTGAGCACTTTTTACTTGGCTTGTCGCGGACTTTTCTATCTTGTTTGTCGTCGACTTTTTCACTTGGTTTGCCGTCGATCTTGACGCAGCAGAACCTTTGTTAACCATCACCCGTGGATCGATAATGACACTCGGGTTGAGTAGGTAACATTGGCCCATATAACTCACTGCTTCATCTTGAGAGACCTGTTCAAGCTTAATGTGCCCGATAGACACGTCCAACCGGACAAAGTAAACCTGTCCTGCCTTGGCATTAACCGTGGCTTCTGTCGTTTTGAAAAGACCAAACTGTTTCGGGGTAAACGTATAGCCCCCAGGCTTCAGGACGAGAGGGAAATAGGAGAGTTCATACATCGAACTGACAACGGAAACATCATTCAATTTGACACCAGGACTCGTACCGGCCGTTATTACACCACGCGACCGATAAACATATATAATTGCCTTGTCGGTATCCGGCACCACAGTTTGAGTAAATTGAGGTCCACGGCCAATAGTGAGACAACCTGAAGTTATGGAGGCAACCAACAAGATAGCTGCAAGAAACATCATTTTGAGCTTTCCAGACATGTGATCTCCTTTCAAATAAAATTTATACGAGCAACGATGGTTATAAGAATACAAGTAGCGACCGGAATGAAATCAACAATCATCTTTTTTTCCGGAACGTAAAAGAATCTTTAAAAACTTTCTCAGAACTTTCATATAAAACAAACACAAACACCCCTCTCCGATAAAAGAAGATGGGTGCCAAAAACAACTTCTGACACTCTCTTCGGCAGCCCGGCTGTCTCACTGCTGAGATCCATGGCTTTGCGCCCTTGCATCGCTACAAGTTTGCTCTTATCGGAGAGTAAATTGATGCGCACTATAACACGCGTGTCTCACAATTTTCTTACAATGCTGGATAAATACGGCAGAAGTTAACAGAGAAGAAGCTCTGCGGGAACCTACAAAATGAGTTTCTCATAAATCCTGTCACATTGTTTTGCTGGCTTGAAATTGACTGAAAGACGAAATTCTTACAGCCCCTGATAAACAAGAAAATGGCCACCCAAAGCAGATCCAGATGACCATCGTTTTGTGTATTAAATAGCTTCCTGAATACCTCTATCAATAAGAAGTAGCTTTTCGTCTCATATGTCGTGCATTCCAGTAACGCTGAATGTTTACTGTCTGTTGTGCTTTAAATTATGGCTCAGCAACTCTTCAAAGAAACCTGAAACACATATTTAAGACCTTTTTGACTATTCAACGTCTTTCGTTATAGTGAAGGTCAGCCTTAGCGTAAAGGAGGTCTTTAATATGAAACGAGTTATCATTTGTTTAATTTTAACCATTGTCTTTGCCGGTTTTGTAAATGCACAGGACACAGTTCCTCCAGCCCCAAACGGTATCAGTTTTCCCTCAGACTATAAGGACTGGAGATTAATCAGTTCATCACACCGAGTGGATAACAATACACTTCGAGTTATTCTTGGCAACGACACGGCCATTGCCGCAGCGAGGTTTAAACAGATTAACCCATGGCCAGACGGAGCTGTCATGGCGAAAATAGTTTGGAAGGAGACAACCCTTGATAGCTGGGAAAAGGCCATCGTTCCAGGCGAATTTGTTCATGTCGAATTTATGATAAAGGATGCGAAGAAATACTCGGACACAGGCGGGTGGGGGTTTGCTCGTTGGAAAGGGATGGAATTGAAACCATATGGCCAGAACGAATCTTTTGTTTATGAATGTTTCGGTTGTCACACACCGGTGAAAGGCAGTGACTACGTTTTTACCCATCCATCAACGCTGCCTTGAATTTAAGATACAAATTTAATAAAAAATGACGGTCCGCCAGAACCTGGTTGGGCCGTTTTGTTTTCTTCTCAGAAGTCGTGGTTTATAAGACATCACACTGCTGGCTTCACTTTTTGTAGCTATAGCGCATCCAATACCACGCTATGACTATCGAGCAAGTCGTCACTAAAGCAACGAGCGGCTTTGCTAGCGGTACGAAACCGGCTCCAAACAGGTTGATCCAAACAATCAGCATTGGTGAGCCACAACAGCCGATTAGAAAACATCCCAAAACGGCCAAGCCACCAGTAAATGTTACACCGCCGAAGACCATACGCCCCGTGGTTTTGCAGCGTGTGAGTAGATAGCGCTGTGAGGCCATAACAATGAATGCAACGCACAAGGCATACGAATAACCTAACCAGTAGGACTCAGTTTCTAGGTACAAATCCCACAAGGAGCGTTCGACCGGGACGAGAACCCACTGGCTCTGAGCCGGGTCTGTTTCGGGGAAAATGCCAAGCCAGACATAATGAAAGATCAAGGTGATGAGAAAGGCAGCCAGAGTGAGCAGTCGGTGCTTTGTTGTCATTGCTTTAAGGTTGTTTTGGGGAGATAACGACTAAGTCACTGGCTATGAAAAGATAGCGCTCTCCCTCTTTCTGGATTTTCCCCGTCGACGTCAATTGTTGCCCGACCTCTGGCATAGTGCCATCCCAACGAATGGGCAATATCAGCTTAGCGCAGGTCACTTTATTGCAGTCTTTGAATTCCTCTAAATCGATAAGTCCGAGGATCTTGGCATCTTCAACAACTTGACTGACAACCCCTGTGACTTTGACTTGTCGGGAATACTTCTCAGGAGACTTCATCAAGGTGCGAACACCAACTTCCGCAACCTGCTCAGCTTCTGCTGCAAAACTTGTGGCAGCAATGAAAGAAAATGTTATTAGGGCCAGTAAAATAGTTTTAAAGGGCATGTTCTACTCCAGAAGTACGAGTCATTGTAAATCACAGAATATTATATAGCACCTATGTGAAACAGTGTCTAAGCTACTGTCTCTTGCATATTCTGATAAACAAGAAAACGCCCCAGAGTTTCCCAGGGCGTTTTACGTTCATTTCTTTCTGCGTGATTCCCGTCGTGGGAACCTATATCGGATCACCCGAATACTGCGATCTAGGTTGCATAGACATTTAAATTGATGGGGCTTTCACTAAACGGTCAGGCGGATCAGAAATTAGCATACAATCTTCCTCCTTAATCCTTATAGACCTCTTGTGCTATTGAGGTGATTTCCCTATAACACAAAAGCCAATTTGAGATGCAAGAGGGCCACTCGGGATTGCTCCAGGTGGCCTTCAGTTTACGGATTAAAGAGCTTCCTAAATACCGCTATCAATAAGAAGCCGATTTTCTTCTCGCCAGTGGTGCTGAACGGGAATTGATGGGTTAAATTTGAGAGGGATTAACGAAAGAACAACCAACAGCTTGTTTGTTCTGCCAAACAATATTGAGGGTGTCTTGGGTAAGAGGAAAAGGGATACCTTTGATAGAATGGCCGAGTATTTTTAGGCTGCTTGCTGGTGGACAGACGCATAACTCATCGACATTGATATTCAGCTCAAGCCGCATTCCCCCCTCGCAAATATCGACAACACAAGCACTAAAAGTCTTCGGGGTGTCCTGCACCTGAAGCAGACAAACAGCATTCTTGACCTTGTAGCGATTAAACTTGCGAGCAATAGCCTTGACACT
>JARUHP010000057.1 GCA_030005635.1 Deltaproteobacteria bacterium IMCC39146 | reverse complement strand
AGGTCACGTCCGTTATACTGGAACGGCTGAGACCTCTGGCTCCACATGTTCAAACTCTGACATACGACAACGGGAAAGAGTTTGCTCTACACCAGGAGATCTCAAAAGACCTTGATGCCAGCGGCTATTTTGCTCATCCCTATCATTCTTGGGAACGAGGGCTGAACGAGAACACAAACGGACTTATTCGGCAATTCTTCCCAAAAGGGATGAACCTCGCCAAAGTAACAGATGAGGATGTTCAAGAAGTGATGGACAAACTCAATAACCGCCCCAGAAAATGTCTTGGGTTTAAAACCCCAAATCAGGTATTTTTTGGAATCAATCCACCGGTTGCACTAGCGAGTTGAATTCGCGGTTTTCTATAGGGGATGGGAATTGTCACAGACTTGCAGGACAATACTGAGCAAACTACAGTTTATTTGCTAGCGACACCCGAAACCCCACCCCATTGCATCCTTGAGATTAGTTGTGTTAATTTTAAAAATATGCGATTGGAATTCCAAAAGATAATAGCGCTACTACTCATTTCGGCATTTCTGGCATCAAGTACAGCGGCGAATGTATTCGGTTGTACTGAGTGTGCGGGCGGTGAAAGGTCACAAAGAGTCAACACCACCGTGGAGAAGTGTTGCTGCACTGATGATCTAATAAACAACCATGATGATAGTCATGATGCCCCCACTATCCATCAATTAAGTTATGAACAGCAGGGTTCATGTTCTGACTGCTCCACACAGCAGGGCTGGACAGTTTTCTCAAAACGAACCAAAAGAGTTCCAACCGCCGCCACTATTGCTACAATCTCAAATGACTACCCGCTCACCGCTGCCACACGTGTAAAGCTGGTTGTTGGCAACCTTGCACCGAAACCGCCGACGAAGACATCACAAACTCTTCTTGCTCATCGGACAGTTGTCCTCCTCAATTGATTCACCCTTCTCTTAAAACCGTCGGAAGGTTCACACCTTCAAATATGGTTACGCCCCGATTTCTGACTTAATCTACAATTGAACAACAAGTGTCATTCTCTCTTGAGGGTGATGTTTACCGTCTATATCCAATTAAATACCCCGCAGCAAGCTACGGGGTATCAATAGGCGACAAGTCATTTATCTCATCGCAGCAATCTGCAGGGAATAAGACCCACCTATTGATTTAATCGAGGTTATTACAAATGAAAAATCTTTTACTGACAACATTTCTCCTTGTCTCCCTTGTTCTCGCTGGCTGCGGTGGCGAGACCTATGGTTCCGGCGTCGACCCCGATGCACCAAAAGTTCAGGTCAAGGATGTTTTCCTGAAGCAGGAGCTTTTGGGCAAAAAGGTCACATTGGAAGGCAAGATCATCTCGCAATGCCAATCAAACGGCTGCTGGTTCTACCTGCAGGACGAAACCGGACAGATCTATATTGATCTTGCCAAGAGCCAATTAACTCTTCCGTCCCGGCCGGGAAAGCTGGCTCTTGCCAGCGGCACAGTGGGCAGGTCGAAACAAAACTACATGCTTGTTGCCACCGGGGTTGAAATCAAATGAGCGGCTATCTTAAGCTTGCCGGCAAGAATCTTCTGCGTCACCGCACGCGCAGTGTGTTGACTATGCTCGGGATTGCCGCTTCGGTTGGCGTTCTGTTTTCAGTGCTCTCTTTTAACAAGGGCTTTACCGAGGGCCTCGCGGTCGAATTGGAGCGAACCGGGTTGCACTTTATGGTTGTTCCTTCGGGTTGCGCACACGAGGTTGCAGCACTGGTTCTGCACGGCGCAGTTATTCCTAAATTTCTCGATACCAAAGTCATGGAGCATGTCACAGCCACGGCTGGCATCGATATGGCGACGCCGATTCTGGTGGCCCAGCTCCCCGATCAGCAGCGCGGCAAAATTGACCTGATCTACGGTGTCGATATGTCGGTTCTATCTGCGATCAAGCCGGGTTGGGAGATTACAGGCAAAATTCCTGATCAGGACAATGAAATTCTGCTTGGTTACGAGGTCGCTCAACATGAGAAGCTGCAGCCCGGGGACCAATTCTCCACCGGTGGCGGAGCGAATCTGCTGGTCTCTGGGATAGTCGGTCTCACCGGCAGTCAGGATGACGCTTTTGTCTATCTTCCCATCAAGACAGCACAGAAACTTCTCGACCATCCTGCGGCGGCAACCGCTATCGGGGTCAAGGTAACAGACCCTACGCGCATGGTGGAGATTACCGATGCGCTGACAGCGGCTGTACCGGGGATCCAAATCGTGACCATGGGCGAGGTGATGAACTCCATTTCCAATCTTGCCGCATCCGCCCGGGCGCTAAGCCTTGCGATTGTTTTAATCGCAATTCTGATCAGTGCCGTGGGGGTGATGAATTCCATTCTCATGGCCGTCTTCGAACGTACTCAGGAAATCGGCATGATGCGCGCCGTCGGTGCCTCACGCTGGGATATTTTCCGGATTATCCTTGAAGAAACCACGATTCTTTCACTTAGTGGCGGGTTGGTCGGCATTCTCATCTCGATCCTTGGTTCGCGATTGATCGAAGCTTTTGTTCGCTCAGTTATGCCGTTTGTGCCGTCCGGAAATCTGATCAGCTTTGATCCGGTCGTTGCCGCAGGCAGTGTCTTATTCATTTTTATTATAGGCCTATGTGCCGGGATTTATCCGGCCTTAAAGGCATCGAAAATTAACCCCGTCGAGGCAATTAAAGGATGATTGAACTTAAACAGATTGAAAAAAACTACCGCAGAGGGGCTGAAGAGGTACGGGCGTTGCGTGGAGTCGATCTCAGTATTGCTGCGGGGGAGCTGCTCGCCATTATCGGGCCGTCGGGGGCGGGGAAAACCACCCTGCTTCATATCCTCGGTTGTCTCGACCAGCCGAGCAAAGGAGATGTCCTGTTTGATGGCGTGAACACCTCCAATATGCCAGAGTCAGAGCTGGTGCAATTACGGCGTGAAAAGATCGGCTTTGTTTTTCAACAGTTCTACCTGATCCCGGGACTGAGCGTCTTTGACAATATCGCTTTGCCGCTACTGTTCAGCAAAAAACAGGCAAGTCGGAGTAAGATCCTGGCCCTGGCAGAAATGGTGGGCCTCGAACACCGACTTGACCATGCCCCTGCTCAACTCAGCGGCGGTGAAATGCAGCGGGCTGCCATCGCTCGAGGGCTGGTCAACGATCCCGAGGTTCTTCTGGCGGATGAACCAACCGGCAACCTTGACAGCGAAAACAGTGACAAAATCTATGCGCTGCTGCGTTCGCTCAGCCAGAACGGGCTGGCTACAGTTATGATTACTCATAATACCGAACTTGCAGCACGCGCCCAGAGGACGGTGCAAATCAGAGACGGCCTGGTTCATCCCTAAAGAATTTACACGGACAAATTTAGGTTGATATGCATGGCCAGGGGATACCCCGAGGACATTGATAAAACAGCGGAAACGGGTGAAAAAGGAACTAAGGCTTCAGGATGTTTATGTCATAGTCACAGGAGCGACGTTAAGCGCTGGGTTTTTCTTGCTGACAGGCATAGCCGCCGCCGAGGCTGGCCCGGCACTGGTGCTGGCCTATATGCTGGCCGCTGTCCCCCTGATCCCCGACATGTTCAGTGTTGTTGAGCTGGCGACAGCCATGGTACTCGCCCAATCGTAAGCTTCCCGGTCAAGTTGTCAGTTGTAAATTAGAGTTTCAATCAGGTAGCTGTTTTCTCAAAAGTCACGACTTGTGAGAAGAAAAACGGCCTCTTATTGATAGAAGTATTCAGTAAGCTCTTTAACACAAAAACTATGGCCGCCAGGGTTCGATCCTTGGTGGCCATTTTTTATTTTCATTTATATGTTGACATATATGACTAAATAAGTTATACATCAAACACAGAACGTAATCTTTTTCATTTTTACCTCCTAAATGAAAAACCATAGAAAACCCGTTGTCCTACAGTCACCCTCCTGGCTGTGGGGCTTTTTTTGTTAAATGTCAGGGTTTCTAGTAAACTCACCAAACATACAACTTCTCAACAGCAAAACAATGCGAGTGGACATTTAGTAAACCTCTCCTCTTTACTGCTGAACACTATATCTCCCACATATTCAATCTTATAAATCAAGCATCCAATTTGGCCTTACTGAAATTATTGACCGCTAATGTTTTAGGGCTATACTTATTCAAATTACTCTAGGAGGGCATAAAATGAGAGTCATACTTACCTTAATCACAATTTTAGTTTTTCTGTTTCTGGACTTGCCCTCTTTGCTAATGAAAAAGCTGAAATCACTAAATAGAAGGGCTCCTTCACTTAACAATTAGTTCCATATATATCTTGTGCAGTATGATAAAAACGACTTCTTACTGATAGTTAAATATAGGAAGCTTATTTATGCACAAATTTATGCTCATCTGGAGATGATCCGAGTGGCATCTATGGCGCAAATCAAAAATCAAAATAAGTATCCTGCAGAAGTGCGTGTGATGAAGGTCAGATAAGTTAACCTGATAGATATTTAGGGGGTACCGATGAAGCCTGTTCGCATTGTTATAATATTAGCTACATGCTTATCAACTATCCTGCCCTCCTTATGCATGGCACATCCGCACATACTGGATGTAAAAAAGCAAACTAAGCTAACACCTCAATCGCTACTGAAAGAACTTCGAGAAGTTCAAGTGATTTTTATTGGAGAGTTCCATGATCATGAAGGGCACCATCAGGCACAACTTTCAATCATCGATGCCTTAGATGAGGATGAACGCCCCTTAGCCATTGGGCTCGAAATGTTTAGGCGAGACAGCCAACCTGACTTAGATGTTTGGACAGCAAACAACATGTCGCTTGAGGATTTCCTATTAGTATATGAAGACAATTGGAGTATGTGGACTGATTATAGTCAGATTTTCTTGCATGCTCGGGATAACAACTTGAAATTGGTAGGTCTGAACATTCCCAGAAATATTACTCGCAAAGTCGCTTCTTCAGGCTTCAATTCATTGTCAGATGACCAGCGACAAATTATAGGTAATATTCAATGTGAAGTTGACCAAGCCTATGAAAAATTCATAATGCAGGCTATGGGTGGGCATGGTGGCCACAACCAAACTTTTCTATTCTTTTGCGAGGCTCAATTGCTTTGGGATACAGCGATGGCCCGCAATATAATTGATTTTCTCAATGAAAACCCAGACGATCGAATGATCGTCCTTGCAGGCAGCGGACATGCCTGGAAGCCTGGAATACCACGTCAATTAACTGAGCAATCAGATATAAGCTACAAAGTTATTCTACCGGAGATATTGGGGCGTGCGGACCGAAGCAACATAGCCCCCGATTCTGCTGACTATCTTTGGCTTGACGAGGGTGTTGATGGATGGTTGTTTGAAACAATGGAATAGATTTTCACATACCTGCATTCTTTCAGAATTAACATCAGGACGTAATCCTAGAGGGATTACGTTTTGGGCAGACAGCAAGCCGATGAAGTTGAAGTTTCATGAGATCTATTTGGTTGAACACTAATTATTCGTAATTCGGGAAGGCCGTTGCCACGAGCGATGTTATCGCTGAACTGGAATGCATACGAAATTAACCAGTAGTTAGAGGTAGCATCATAATGGTGGCAGACTGGCTCAAGGATATAGCTCCTGTTTCCAGCAATAGCTGGGCTCTGGTGTTTGTGTTGCATCTGGCGACCGCCATGTTTATAGTTGGACTAATTTGGCTAATGTAAATCGTGCATTACCCATTGTTTGCCCACGTGGGAGACAACACGTTTTTGGCTTACCACAAGCGCCACACTCAATGGATTAGTAGCGCCTCTCATGCTACTGGAACTGGCCACAGGACTTTTGTTATGGCTCATGGCTCCACTTCACCCCTTTTGGATATTAAATACGATGGGTATAGCTGTCATATGGGGTTCTACCGCTTTTTGGCAAGTGCGCTTACACAAACAATTACCCCTTGTTGATGGGGCCGCCCGCCTCTCACTGATCCACCAATTGATGGCAAGTAACTGGCTGCGAACTATTGTTTGGAGTTTTCGCGGTGCATTCCTGGTCGGCTGGCTTCTTAAACTACTTAAATCATAAACAGGCAAGAATCCATATTTAGGGTTGCCTCATAAACAACGACTTGTGAGAAAAAAACAAGTTTTTATTGATAGCGGTATTTAGGAAGCTATTTAATACACAAAACTATGGCCACCAGGGTTCAATCCTTGGTGGCCTTTTTAATTTGTCTTTATCACTAGGAGCCAACTAAACCTATCGATACTTAATTAACCTTGATCAGTTCAACCTCGAAAATAAGGGTCTCGTCTGGGCCTATCAGCTGACCGGCTCCACGTTCACCGTAAGCAAGTTCAGGTGGAATAAACAGTTCCCACTTCGCCCCCTCCCGCATCAGTGCTAAGCCTTCGGTCCAGCCCTTGATCACACGGTTGAGCTGAAAAGATGCTGGTTTGCCTCGTTTGTATGAACTGTCGAACTCTGTGCCGTCGATCAAAGTTCCTCGATAATTAACTGTAACTTGGTCACGGAGCCCTGGTTTAACTCCCGTCCCTTCTTTGATTACCCGGTACTGCAATCCGCTGGGGCGTTCGATCACTCCATCTTTTTCCGCATTTTTCGCTAGAAAGTCATATGCAGGTGGAAGAGAACAGGCACAGACCAGAAGTAAAACAAGAAGACTCGTAAAAACAGTTTTAGGGGATGACATAATTTTCCTTATATCGATGTGATAATTGTTTTGATTACTCAATGAATAAGCCAAAAACATCTTCTGGGATAATGCCACGTTCTTTGGCCATTGCAAATAGAGTTTCCTCAGATAGCTTCTATCACTGCCGGATTCGCGAAAAATCAACACCTGCATTCTTATAAATCACGACTTGTTAGACGAAAAATCGCTTCTTGTTGAGCCTTTTGCAAAAGTACATTCACGTTTATGAATACACTTAGTAAAAGCATATAAAAGTCGAGCTTCAAGGACAACTGTCTGATATTATTAGGTTACTAGGCCAAATAATCCTCAGGAGGATGCCC
>JARUHP010000056.1 GCA_030005635.1 Deltaproteobacteria bacterium IMCC39146 | reverse complement strand
GATATTTAAGAATGATTTTTGGGTGCAGCGGGTAGCTAAAGATCAAGGCAGCAGAGTTCTTATAAATCCTACTGCATTGCTTGGCGAGTGCTAAATAAACAAAATCGAGAAATTCTTACTGCCCCTGACAAATAATAAACGGCCAATCGGAATTGAACCAGTTGACTATCTTTTTCTTCATTCAGGAGTGTCTCAAGTCAATATGTGTTTTTTATTCCCCGCAGTTTGCTGCAAGGTCGATCGTTTTACACCTGTTGTTCACTGGCAGGAACAAAAAACTGCGGCATAATTAAACAAGGTCCCGTCCCTCGTCCCGTTGTTGAATTATTCTTTCAGTTACGGCTTCAGGGCAGAAAAGGAGGATAATTATGTTACCGAATATCCGCAATATCCTGTTAGCTGTCGGATTGGGTCACGACACCAGGTACGTCCTTGAATATGCCTTGAGCCAGGCCCATAAATACGGGGCCAAAATCCATATTGTTCACAGTCATGAAGCACTGAATATTTCTGACCAAGGCCAAGCCGAAATTTTCATGCTGCAAGAGGGGATGACTGACAACTTCGATAAGTCGCCCCTTGATACAAAAGAAAATGTCACGGCCTACTTGGAAGAGATCTGCCAAAAAGTGCTGGCTGAATATTCCACAGATCCCGAGATGATCTCCAATATCCGCATCTCTGAGTATGCACCGAAAGCTGCCATTCTGACCGCTGCCAATGATTTCAAGGCCGACCTAATCGTCATGGGCTCGCACCGTCATTCAGTAGCATCCGATGCTCTACTCGGCTCAACAACGATGAAAATACTGCACAGTTCTAAAGTACCAGTGCTGGTGGTACGTCTACCGGAAGTTTTGCCTCCTGAGTAAAGCTAGTAATGAGGTTTAGATGGGAATTTTTCATTTATTACATACATTCAATCAAAGGAGCGATGTGAGGTATTGATAACCTTTAGTTCAGAGCTAGAATGATAGTTCTTAGAAGTTCTTTCTTCATCATGACTCAATAAAAGAGCGGGGTTGCAAAATGAAGCTCAGAATTATTGTGTTGGATATGGACGAAAGCATAAGGACTCTCATCACCTTAATCGCTCAAAAAAAAGGACATGAGGTCATAGCGCTATCTGAGCCGACCGTCTGCCCACTATATTCAGATCTCGATTGTTGCTGCTCCCAAGAAAATGCGTGTGGAGATCTTATGATTATCTCCAACAGAATGGCTAAAATGTCCGGTTTGAAGTTAATCGAAAAACAGCTTGACGGAGGGTGCAAAGGTGCCTCTCAAAACAAATTGGTTCTTTCTACTTCAGCAAGAGAAAATGAAGATTTTTCTTTTGCGAGAGAACTCGGATGCAAATTAATCATGGAACCGTTTAAAGTTTCAGCGATCTCAGAATGGATTGATGAATGTGAAAAGAAAATTGATCCAAAAAGAAAGTTGGCAGACTTACACTAGATAATTTAAACAGTTTACTATTTATCCTCTCATATCGTTTTGGATACTTCAGCTTCACCAAAATGCATAATTCTTACTGACCCTGCATTATAGAAAAGGCCACCAAGGATCAAACCCTGGTGGCCGTAGTTTTGTGGATTAAAGAGCTTCCTGAATACCTCTATCAACAATAAGTCGTTTTCCCTCTCATAAGTAGTGATAAACAAGAATGGCATCAAGGCTTAGCTATAACATATCGTTCGGTGCGTCCCAGCCTTTGAAAAGTTGCAGAAACGCGGAACAAAAAACAAAGACCTAGCCATTTATAAAGAAGACGTTCGTACCAATACCTTTGCCAACCATAAATGCCTATTTGTCTAATTGCTAAGGGGGCTCGTGGTGAGAAAATTTCGTCGTGGCAAATTCATGTTGTCACGCTGCAGTATTTTGTCGCGAGCAGAATCCAACTACGAACAACATGGAAAGGAGTTTTTGTTATGGCTAATTACAGAGCTAACATCGGAGTCGTTATTACAAGACTCTTGGTAATCACGACGATTGTTACCACGGCTGTCGCTGTTCCTGCCTTGGCTGGCAAGGGACATGGCCCCGGCATTACACCACTTTCTGAGGAGGAAGTCGTGGAACTGACTTATATGCGGGAAGAAGAGAAGTTGGCCAGGGATGTCTACCTAGAGATGAACCGTCTATGGTATGACACCAATATATTCAGCAATATAGCTACTTCCGAGCAGAGACACATGGATACCATGAAAAAAATGCTGGATAAGTACGGTCTTTATGACCCGGCACTCGGTGCTGAGGAGGGAGAGTTCGAAAACGACTTGTTGCAAGACAAGTATTATGAACTTATCTCCGACGGTTCCGCTTCTTATATTGCAGGACTATTGGTTGGCGGGTTCATTGAAGAGCTCGACATGATCGACATCCAAGAAGCGATTGATGTCACAGAACATCTCGATTTAATTAATGCTTATCTTCACCTGCTTGAAGGCTCCAAGAACCATCTCAGGGCCTTTGTTGGCGCACTTGAATCACAGGGATATACCTACGTCCCCGTGCTTATCTCTCAGGAATATTTTGATGCCATTATGATGGGGCTGTGAAAAACGTGCTTGCAAATCAAGGTGGGCACTTCGGTGCCCGCCAGCCAATTTCGGCGGATTTTGAGCTATTCTTTATCAGCTCTCATAAGTTCTGTTATTTAAGAAACATATCCAGCCATCCGCACCATAGCATCCACTGCTCATAATCTTCTTATAAGTCCTCTCAGATTGTTTGCCAAGGCGTGGAATTAACCGAACTGTGAAATTCTTACTGACCCTGCAATGTAAGAAAAAGGCCACCCGTCTCCAGATGGCCATTTTCCATTCTATAAATCGTGACTTCTGAGAAAAGCCCCCGATCCTAAGATTGAGGTCTTTCGTGCTTTATAAATGGTGCAACTGACACACTTCATTACAAATGATCTACTCAGGGGCGATTCAAAAATTCCTTCACCCCATACGCACCATCAAATCTCAATCTTGAGAATATCTTGTTAACGCAGCTAAACGCTGAGGTGTAAGCTTCCCTACATATTTCTTTCCATTGATTACCCATGTCGGATACGAAGTTATACCCATTGCTCTGCACTCCCCTGTCGGTGGAGTTTCTCTGCCTCCAGGCGTGCATTCAATATAAGGAAGATCTTTTGCTGCTGACTCGAACAGAAACTTCTGTTCATTGCAAGCCGGTCACCAGAAGGCACCGTAAACGGCAGCCCCTTTCTTATTAAGATGGAGGGCCAAACCTTTAAGATATGGGTCTTCTTGCGCAGCAGTTGGGTGAAAAAACCCACTGTAATGCAGGTGCATACCACCAACAACCAATATCGTAAAGACCGCTGTTTTAAATACCCATTGAGTAATTTGAAAGCTCTTCATTCCCTCGGGACGCTGGACATTGATTGTCCCAAAAATGGCAACCATAGTTGTAAGCGATACCAAACAGTATGGACACAGAGCGTCGATTACAAAGTGTGAGACAAAAGTCAGGTAAACACTGTAGCCCAAACCAACAAGCGACAAGATCCAGGCTGATTTCCAATGCTTCTCAGGTTTTCTAACACTAAAACCTATATAGACGAGTAATGAGTAAGTCAAAAAGCCCCAAAAAGCCGTTGGCAAGCCAAGGAAGGTCCCCCAATGACTTTGCTGAACGATGTCGCATGGGCTTCCTTCAGCACAATAAAGTGGTGTTTCTCCGGACCAGTAGTTAATAGACAGATAAAGCGTTAGCGCCATACCGAATCCAGCAAGAGCAGTCAGCGGCCAGTTAGCAGTCTTCCTTTTTCTCAACGCGGGTTGCTGCTTGCTCTTGCTTCGTTTAATTGAGCGATTTTTAGTTGTCACAGGACTTTGATGTGAGCTAGCTTTTTTGTTTTTTTTACCCAAACTTATACTCCTTGACTCATAAATGTGACTTATAGCCCGGCAGAAAAAACAAATAATTTGGATAATAGGGGGCATGTCATGTGATCAAGAGGCCCCATAAACGCTGATGCTAAACACCAGACAATTACGGTTGCACTGACAAACAAAAAAGAGAATAGGATTATGAAATCCTTGCCGCCAAGGCTTTCTATCCGTTCCATCTGTTTCATGTCTCTGATCCTTAAAAAAAAACAGTTAATTTCAGAATAGGTGTCCAGAGGCAGACCCCATTTAAACAAACTTAGGGTTATTAATTCATGTATCGTGCCATAAACTCAAGCTACTGTTTTTATTGTTTATTATGTTTTGTGTCGGGAGGGGTGTCTAAGGAGTTGTAGGATATTTAGCAGTACGGTGTAGAATATTGTCGATAGCAGATCTTGAAGAAAGATAAATTCACAAGAGTTGAAAAGAAGTGAAGAGGTAGGACAATTTGAACAGCTAAGTATTGTTGCCTAAAATTGCTTAATGGAGCTGAAAAACAACCGTTTTTTTTGACAACAAGAAGGGCAGCAAAGGTTAATGGCCACCCGGAAAGATTCAGGTGGCCATCATTTTGGAGATTGGCCCTATTTATATTCCTACATTGTTCTGGGGAACTCATATTGGCCGATTTGCGAAATTCTCGTTATCCCTGCAAAGCAGTACACTTCGATCAGGAAACTTTTCGTCTCAAATCTTAGAAGATAATATTACTCATGGTATTTGAGTGCGCCGGGGGTTAAGTTCATTCCGTCTTAACATTTAACCAACTAAAGGAACTACGATGAACATTTTCACGGATCGGATGATTCGCGCGGCGAAATTAGATGTCAATCTTTATGAAGAGGTTGAAGCCGACAGGAGCACAATGCGCCAAGCCATGGGGGTTGTTGTTCTTTCCAGCCTGGCCGCCGGGGTGGGGAGTATCAGTACCCTAGGACTTGGCGGGATACTGCTCGGAACCCTTGCCGCCCTTGGCGGGTGGTATATCTGGGCCTGGCTCACCTACTTCATTGGCACAAGATTCCTGGCAGAACCGCAAACCGAGGCCGACCTTGGCCAATTGTTGCGCACCACCGGCTTTTCGAGTTCACCCGGCTTAATTCGAGTATTGGGCATCATCCCGGGATTGGGAACGGTAGTTTTTGCAGTGGCTTCAATCTGGATGCTGGTGGCAATGGTGATCGCGGTCAGGCAAGCCCTTGATTACACTAGCACCTTTCGGGCCGTCGGCGTTTGCGTGATCGGTTGGATCATTCAGACCGTCATCTTCGTGCTGTTGTTTTCACTTTTGGGTGGCCTCCAGGCGGCCTGAGGGCCTTTCGATAGAATAATCACGATCTCGCTTGGTAGCAGAAAAGGGGGACAGATTTATTTTCAATCCACCCTTCAGCGTATTCCTAAATGTTGTCCCACCATATTATTTAGGCGTTTTTTTCAAGCATGAAAGAGGGTTTCCGGCAACTCCTGATAAACAATAAAAGGCCACCAAGGATCGAACCCTGGTGGCCATAGTTTTGTGTATTAAAAAGCTTACTGAATACCTGAATCAATAAGAAGCCAGTTTTCTTCTCAGAAGTCGTGACTTACAAAAAATCCCATCAAGTCACAATTATAATACAGCCTTGATCTCAATGCTCATGCTGATGGTATTTCTCTATGAGAGGAGCAAATTTTTCTTTCATGCCTACCATGATTTCGTCATGTGTTGCCCCCAGGTCTTCCCACAAAAAAGCTAATAATGCCTGTCTAATACAAACGGCACACTGAGAACCATGATCGTCAAATCCTTTATCAGGGTTTCCATTTTTATAAAAACAATAAAGTAGATTGTTATGCCCAAATGAATCACATGTGCAATAGCATGGGATGACAACACTTTCATCACTAACATTCACAAGACCAAGCAGCTTGTGGTGTTTGACGGCAACTTTGTATGCGTTCTCAGTTTCCAAATCGTTATAGACGTATCGGGGGAATTTGTAAATGTCCCAGTCTGCGTCTGGGTACTTCTCTTTAAGGAGTTTACTGGAAGACTGCCCTAACTGTTCCAAAGACATATTCATAATGGTATTAAACTGCGATCTAGCTTCATTACTCATTGCAAAAACTGAGGAGCAAAATAATGTCGCAAAGACAAAGGTAATACTAACCATAAATTTACGTATATTCATGTCAGCTCCAGTTCTACTAAAAAACAGACAAAAGAGGACAAGAAAAATGCTCCAGAGGACCCAAAATGGCTGATGTCAGGCACCAAACTATTACACTTGAGCTTACAGCTAAAAAAGAGAAGATGATCATAAAGTCCCTACCGCCAAGAGTTTCGATAATTCCCATTCTTTTCATGTTTAGTTCCCCGCGAATTGTTGAGATATAAGATTGACATACAAACACACAAACTTATTATTTACATATTATGTACCAAGATTCTAAATGACTGTAATAACAGCATTACCCCCTTGTGCGATTTAGGTTTAGTCATGAATGTGTAGTATATTCAACAAAGCTTTGAGGGATATTCTGACAAATAGTAAATGGCCACCCAGAGTTGATCTAGGTGACCATCATTTTGTCGTCTTAAATATCTCTATCAATAACACGCCCGTTTTGTCTCAACAATGGTAATGCTCAAGGCATTTTACTAATAAAGTTCTTCATCTCATCCACAGAGAAACCACGCAATGTCTGTGTGCGCACGTTTCCTAGCGAACCAACCGTCAGGTTCGCTGTCATTGCAGCGTCCTCGTCGCCTTCCACGATAACGACCATATCGTAATTACCTTGAGTATAGTGAACACTCTTGACCGTACCACCATGAGCTGCCACCAAAGCCTTAAATGATTCAAAACGCGTTGGCGAATCCTTTATGTTCCTAATTCCCTGATCGGTAAAGTTTATAAGTGTAATAAACGTTGCCATAGTCTTCCTCCTTCAGTATTAACTACGTTCTGGTGGTTGCCATGAATCGTCACCAGTTTTCTACACTCCCATGATTGTTGCTCTGGTTTTGTTATCACCTCCTTCCGTATATGACAAAAGATCAGAAATGAAATGGCCGACTTCACCATAAGGAACAATATCCTTAGGCAGTTCGGCCATCTTCGTGTGGTTCGTGAGGAGTAAAAATCCGCCACTTTCCGTCCAACCCTTGCGAGAAGGTTGGCTTTGTCGGGAAATTGTTTAGCAATGATCTTTACGTTATCTCTTAAAGTAAGCCTGTCAAGATGTCCTATTTATCCTCCTGCATTGATTGGGTGGGCTCAAAACAAGAAAAAGGAAAGGTTCTTACAGGCCCTGCAATTCAGTAAAATCTTCCGATCCCAGATAAACTTTCATTACCACTCCCACAGCAACGGATGGGTAAAGACAACTATCAAAGGGAGGCTATCATGGGCATGAGAGTTGGTTATGCAAGGGTT
>JARUHP010000005.1 GCA_030005635.1 Deltaproteobacteria bacterium IMCC39146 | reverse complement strand
AAGCTTTAACGTCTTCCCTGGAGCGGGTTAAATCCCGCATGGCTTCATCTTCAACAGAGGGGATATAGACTGAGGTTAATTCGCCAGCGCGGTGCAGTCGAGCAAGCATCTGGGCATCCCGGCGATCGTTCTTGATTCGGTTGCCGCTCTGTTTGGGGATTTTCGATGGAGCAACGATAGCGCAATCAAAACCTTGTGCCGCAAGATGCCGATAAATATCATAACCGCAGGGGCCAGCTTCGTAGACGAAATGTAGATCATAGTTTTTGGAGACTAGCTTGCGGATCACCTTGTCGAGAGCGGCTAAGCTCCCGTCAACGCTGCCATAACTGCGAACCTCACCGTCGCGGCCAGCTTCGGCAAATGCAATCTCAATGGAGTTTTTGTGGACGTCAAGACCTACATACATGATAGACTTTTCCATGACCTGCCTCCTTGGTTTTGGCTCTGTATTGGGGTTTTTATCGAAAACACCAACATAACCCACGTTGCAAGGGGCAGGTCTCTTTTTGTGCTCAACTGTCAGCCATTATGTCTGTTAAATTGCTTCCTTTGACATTAATGGTTTTCTTAGTGCCTTAGTGCCTGGTAAATAGCGTTCACAAGAGCTCTTGGTTTTGCTCTAACCATTGTTCTTGATAGATTTTCACAGCGGCGAAACAAAGGTTGTTGCTTTAAAGTTAAACAACGCAGCAAGCTGCGGGGAATATGACCCATTTTTTTAATCAAAGGCCTTCGATATGTGGGCCTTTTTTATTGCTGAATCGGCAAAGACGGAGTAGAGAACATTCCCTGTTCAATATAATGTGAGAAGCGTTAACCTCCATTGACCTATCATGCAGGGCACAGAATCTGGTAGAGTGGATAGTGTAAGTTAACAATCATTTGCCCTAGCAACCTGTCGGACTAACCATGAACAGGCTGCTAGATGAGGCTCTAGATAATGTATAAAATCGTGGTCCACCCAGGCAGCGCCCACAAAGATGATTTCCTCTCTGTGAGTGTATTGCTTGCAACCTTGAAGCAAGCGGAAGTTTTCCGTCGTGAACCTACCGAAGAAGACTTAAACGATCCCGACACTTACGTCGTGGATGTCGGTATGGAGCTTCGCCCTGAGCGCCACAACTTTGATCACCACCAGGACCGTTCACTGCCTTGTGCATTTCATCTGGTTATGCAGCATCTTGGCCATCATGACGCCGCCATGCTGATGTTCGCATGGTATCCGTATATGAGTATGATGGACGTTCGTGGTCCTTACCGTACGGCCGAACACCTTGGTGTAGATTCGAGCGTGCTCTTTGCTTCCTCGTCACCGATTGACGGCTACATCATTTCAACCTTTGCCAGTCTCGCGTCTTTAAATGCCCAGAATCCACTTTATGACCTCATGAAGTCGCTCGGCGAAAACATGATCGCCTTGATCGGGCGTAAGATGGAACGCCTTGAGCGGCTCAAATCTGAGGCGAAAGTAATAGAGATTAAACACCTTAAGGCTGTTGCCAGTGACATCGACAATTCTCCCAAGCTGGCAATGGAACTCTACCTACGCTTCCTGGACGATGAGAATATCGTGATCAGTATCACCCCATCCAATCGCGGAGAAGGCTGGGAGTTGTTGCGTTTAGGCGATAACACAATCGTGGATTTTCGTGTGATAGAAAATAATCAGGAGATCCGCTTTGTCCATGGTAGTGGCTTTCTTGCAAAAACGCATAAGCGCCTCCCTCTGGAAGAGGTTGTCGAGCTGGCCTGCATGGCGATCACAGAATCATAAAACTTATAGAAAGAAACCGACCTCCAACATCACTCTTCCGCCTGGATAGAAAGAGGAGAATTTCTACATGCATCATGCAAATCAAGCTGTGATGGTGAATTAAAAGTACAAAGCAGGACACTCAATGTCTAAGTGCCCTGCCATGGTAAGACTCTCTCTTTAATCTCGTCACGTATAACATAAAACAACAGTGACGAAACTGCCGAGGGTCACCCTGAATCACTGCTCTGTTCAACAGTTGCTGCGTCTGCTACTTTTTAAAGTAGTTCTGCTACTCGATTCAGGTCCTGTCGTAGTTGTCAGGCTCTACTCTTCAGTTTCGCCAAGAACAACCTGCAGGTTTTTTAAGTGATCCATCTGACTTATTTCGTCACTGTTTGATATAACTCTATCGGTTAAAAGCAGGCTGTCAATGCAACTAAAAAAATACAATATAGGTTAATTTAATTCATGAGGAAATACTGGTTTTTGGACGGTCTTTCCTCTTCGAGATGTCTGCTTTTATTTACGCAAAAGAGCCCTGCGGTAATCCACAGGGCTCTTTTGCTGACAGACACTAAATCTTGTTTAGATTTTGCGCACGTTAGACGACTGGGGGCCTTTCTGGCCTTCTGTAACATCGAAGCTTACCCGGTCTCCTTCGGCGAGAGATTTAAAGCCATCACCTTGAACCTCAGAGAAGTGAACGAACACATCCGGTCCATTGTCCTGCTCGATAAAACCAAAGCCCTTTGCGTCGTTGAACCACTTCACAGTACCTTCTGCCATCTTTTCCTCCATGTTCCCTTTTGGGAATACAGCTGTTGTGCACATTCCGTTCGCCCGAGATAGAAACAATACATTGCCTGGGTGGGTCTGCTTGTTTTTTAATGCTGACACCATGTCAAACTGAGAGCTGTGGATACGCACAAATGATCAAATCATAGCCAAGGTTACCAGCAAATCGGGGGAAAGCAACAAATCACCATTAAACAGGTGTTATTGGCAACGTGACGACACGTAACTTGATAAGTCCTGGTCGGAGAAAACGGATCAACTTGAGAGCTCCCGGATCAACTTATTGACAGTCTCTTTAGCGTCGCCAAAAATCATTCGGGTATTATCCTTGTAAAAAAGAGGATTGTCGAGACCTGCAAAACCGGAAGCCATGGACCTCTTAAGGACAAAAACCGTGCGGGCATAATCTGCGTTGATAATCGGCATCCCGTAGATCGGACTGCTCTCTATCTCTCGCGCGGCTGTGTTGACAACATCGTTAGCGCCGATAACGATCGCCACGTCGAAGGTCTCCATGCGCGGATTGATGTCATCCATCTCCAGCAGCAGGTCGTAGGGTACGTCTGCTTCGGCCAGCAGAACATTCATGTGGCCCGGCATCCGACCAGCGACCGGGTGAATGGCATACAAAACTTCACATCCGTTTTTCTCCAGCAACCCCTGCAGCTCCTTAACCGCATGTTGCGCCTGCGCGACCGCCATGCCGTAACCTGGTATCACGACCACGCTCTGTGCCGCTTCCAGGATATAGAATGCATCCTCTGTGGAGATGGCCTTAACATCGCCTTCAATTTTATTGCTGGCTCCGGAAGCTGCTCCAAATCCGGAGAAAAGCACATTCGCAAGAGACCGATTCATTGCCTTGCACATGATATTTGTCAGAATGATGCCGCTTGCGCCGACGAGAGAACCCGCCACAATCAGGATGTTGTTGCTAATGGCGAAGCCAGCTGCACAGGCGGCTAAGCCCGAATAACTGTTCAGCAGAGAGATTATGACCGGCATGTCAGCGCCGCCGATCGGCAACAAGGTCATCACACCAAGTGATGTAGAGAGAAGAACTGTGAGAACGAGCCACAAAGTTTGTTCCGGGTGTTGTACAAACATGACGCCACAGGCAATATTGGCCAGAAATAGACCGCCGTTGACAAAGCGTTGGCCGTTGAACACTAGAGGTCGACCGGTTATCTTCTCGCTAAGTTTTCCCCAAGCGAGCAGACTTCCTGAGAAGGTCACCCCGCCAATCATAATCGACATGAAGATAGTCAGCAGTACGAAGCGATCGAGTTGGCTTTGTGAAAGAGCAATGCAGCCAACCAGAAGGCTGGCGATGCCTCCAAAGCCATTAAAAAGGGCAACCATCTCGGGCATGGCAGTCATTGCTATCAACCGAGCAGCAAAGGCACCAATCAATGTGCCAGCAACGATTCCAAGAAGAATCCAGCGGTAATCGATGATGGCATGATCCAGGAGAGTCACAACCACTGCCAGTAACATCCCCAGCGAGGAGAGGGCGTTGCCCCGTCGTGCAGTGTCGGGGTTACCGAGAAACTTAAGGCCAAGAATAAAGAGCACGGCAGCGACCGTGTAACTCAGGTTGATCAGTATGACAGTCGGCATTACTTCTTAGTTCCTTTTTTTTTAAACATGGCCAGCATCCGATCTGTAACCAGATAGCCGCCCACGACGTTGATCGTTGCAAAAGTCACCGCTGCTGTACCGAGGAAGATCGTTAAGGGTGAGCCTTCACCTCCGGCACCGACCAGGGCGCCGACCAGTGTAATGCCGGAGATCGCGTTGGCACCGGACATTAGCGGAGTGTGTAGGGTGGCAGGGACTTTCTGAATCAACTCAAAGCCGAGAAATACGGATAAGATCAAGATGAATGTCAGGTAAACCATGTCCATGGGGAACTCCCTGTTTATCTAGCTGTAATGCTTGCGAATCGTTTCGTTGATGATTTCTCCGCCGTGGGTGATCACGCAAGCGGAGAGAATGTCGTCTTGCAAATCGATCTCAAACAGCTTCCGATCTTCGTTCCAGTATTCAGTAAAGAGGTTTGTCAGGTTGTTTGAATACATATTGCTGGCGTCCCGACACACCTGTCCCGACCAGTTGCCGCTACCGATTATGATGACTCCGTCGATCTCTACCTCTTCGCCTGCGATTGAACCCTCGACGTTGCCGCCGCTTGCCGCCGCCATGTCAACGATGATGCTGCCCGGCTGCATGCGTTTTACGGTCTCCAGGGTCACCAGTCGCGGTGGTTTTCTGCCGAACACCTGAGCTGTTGTAATAACGATGTCCGATTTGGCGATCTCATCACTCTGGGCTTGTTGCTGTGTGTTCAACTGCTCCGCAGTCAACTCCCTCGCATAACCATCTTCAGTCTGACCGGTTTCACCCAGATCAATATTGAGGAAAGTTGCTCCCAGGGATTCGACCTGCTCCGCGACAATCGCCCGGGTGTCAAATGCTGTAATCCTGGCGCCCAGTCGCCTGGCCGTGGCGATTGATTGCAACCCGGCCACGCCTGCTCCAATTACGAAAACTTTGGCGGGCTTTATGGTGCCGGAAGGGGTCATCATCATTGGCAGAATACGGTTCAAACGATTCGCAGCCTGGAGCACCATAACGTATCCGGCAAGACTGGCTTGGGAGCTCAAAGCATCCATCTTTTGGGCCCGTGTGGTGCGAGGAATCATCTCCATGCTGATTGTGCTGGCCTGACGGTTATTCAGGGTTTCGATCAGTTCCTGTTCGTTGAATGGATCGAGATGGCTGATGTGAATGGAGCCCCTTTTGAGGAGCTCAGCTTCCTCTGTCGTCGGCTTGTGTATGCGCAAGACGACATCGCTTCCGGAGAAGATCTCCTCGTGGTTCTTGGTCACCATCGCCCCTGCTTGACGGTATTGATCGTTGCTGAATCCGCTGCCGACACCAAGGCCTTCCTCGACCAGGACATCAGCCCCTGATTGCACCAGCTTGGCGATGTTAGCTGGTGACATTGCGGTTCGTTTGTCTGTCGGATTTGTTTCGTTGGGGATTGCGACCAATGTCATTCGTGAATACTCCCGAAAATATTTTGTCTTTTTTTGTCGGGCCTACAACCCAAACAAAGGGGATACGTCTTTACACCAAAACAGTAAAAGCAAAAATCAAAAGATCAACGCAAAGCTAAGAAAAGCCAAAAAAGGCCCAAGGGTGATTATTCTCGCTTTTTTGGAGAGGTTTTCTTTGTGGGCTTTCTCTACCCCTTTGCGTTAAATGCTTACAGCCTTTGTTTTGGTTGTAGGCCCTTTTTTTAATCATACACCACAACTGCACGAAAATCAGGAGTGAAGTGGTTATACTTAGACCCTTGAATTCATTCAGACATGCAAACCTGGACAACGTGATAAGTTTTCAACTGGACATGAATCAGCAAATGCCAGTATCTTGAGCCCTCGATAATCTCGACCAAAATCTTAATCTCTCCACCAAAAGGCCCCAATCATGACTGAACTCGATCAAGCCCTTGAAGCCTTGCGTGCCGACTATGAAGACCCAAAGGCACAATCAGGCTTTTACGACCTGTTTCTCAACTCCCTCTTCATTGTCCCGACCGTCGATGAAACGATCGACAAGGAAGACAAAAGCGGTAAAGATAAGATAGAAGTTCCTTTAATTATTGTTTCTGAAGAGACTGATTACCTTGTCTTTTTTGACAATAAAGAGAGACTTTTTGATTGGGCTGAGAAGGAGGTCCCTTTCCTGCAATTGCCCGGTCATGTCCTCGCAGAGATGACCACAGACGAACTTAACTGGGCGATGAATATAGGTACGGATTACAACAAGCAATTCGCGCCGGACGAGATTGCATGGCTTAAGGACGTGGTCGAACGTTGCAAGGCGGAAGAAGACCAAACCCGCCAGTAGTGGGTTGTTTGGCTGGTTACACGTTTCTGCTGCAACGCTACTTTTGTCGAGCAGGGAAGGGTGAGTTGATTCGGTCTGCAGCCGTTTTCCACACAACAGGCTGCTGAGTGCGACTTATGTATGCACGTCAGCACCTGCCTCTAACAGCTGTGATAGAATGGAGACAGTCTTTTCTTTAGGCTTTAAGGAGGCTGCTAATGAACCCATTCACCCGTCTTGCTTTAATCTTTTGCGTCCTATCTCTCGTCGCCTGCCAGCAAGAAGAGGCGCCTGCTCCCACACCCCAATCTTCGGGGCTAGTTGTCGCCAGTCAGGCTTACCTGGACAACTTTGGTGAGCCACCGCAAGGAAAAGCAGGTGAAGCCTTTGCCCGCGTCGGTTATCTTCCTGTCCGCAACGCACCTGGTAAAGTGGGGGCTTTTCCGTTTTTCCTGTTCAGTAAGGATGGGGAATTACGACAAATCCTCAACCGCCTCACCGGCGGTGATCTGGTCTTCCCTGAAAACTCCAGACTGTACAGCCCTTTCCCAAACGATTTGAAGGTCACTTCTGCGTCAGTTGATAAGGGCACACAAACCTTGTCTTTGATGACTCAACAATCCTGGTCTGAAGATGATAAGGCCTCAGCAGGCCTGGCCCTGGCGTCGACTGTCCTCCAGTTTGAGAAGACAAGCAAGGTTGTCATCATGCTCAACGGACGACCTCTGCCTCAAATGCCTGCAGACGGTTATGTTCGGGATCCTGGAACTTTGATTGCTGTTGAGCCGCCTTCGCTGGTTCTTATGGCAGGCATGTGGGAGAAGGGTACTGATAACCTGGACGAGCTTCTTGTCGAGTTTGATCGGCCCATTAAAGTTAACAGCTTCAAGTTGTATAACAACTCTGAAGCGTCTATTGAGGGTGAGTACTTCACCTCGATGTTCCAGATGGCCATTGTTGTTCTGCCGGGGGATAAAACTCTTTATAAGGAGGGTGATGTTTTGCGTGCTGAGTGGGATGTGGTTGATATCATGGGGCGAGCAAACAGCGGCTCAAGCACTATGTCTTTGCGTCGTTACGAGCACTGAAATAGCGCCGAGGCTGTCACGGTTTTGTTGCAGTAAAAATGGCCCGAAGCGGGGCAGGGTGGCCTTCGATGGTCTTCGTGTGGTCTTGCTGGTCGAGAAAATCTGTCAGCGATTCAAACTTCATCCACTCTGTACTGCGCTGTTCTTTCACGCTTGTCCGGTTGATGTCTACACAAGCGATATCTTTAAAACCGCAACGACGCAACCACAAGAGCATGGTCGCAATTGATGGCAGAAACCAGACGTTGCGCATCTTGGCGTAACGTCCTTCAGGCATGAACGCTGTGCCTTCCTCTCCCTCGACAACAAGAGTCTCCAGCACCAGTTCTCCTCCTGACCGCAGACACCCTCGCAGCTCAACAAGATGATCAAGCGGCGACCGGCGATGATAGAGCACGCCCATAGAAAAAACTGTATCAAAGCAGGACAGGTCGGCTGGGACGTCCTCAATCCCCAATGGCAGCACGTAGTGGTTTTTGTCACCCAGGTAGCGCTGCAAAACATGGAACTGCATAACCGAGAGCAGGGTCGGGTCGATCCCCAGAACAAGATCAGCACCTTCGCCAAGCATGCGCCAGCCGTGATAACCGTTTCCGCAACCGATATCCAGAATTTTGCGCCCCTGTAACGATTGGATATGAGGAAGTACGCGATCCCACTTCCAGTCTGAACGCCATTCAGTATCAATATTGACACCGAACAGGTTGTAAGGGCCTTTCCTCCAGGGGTGGAAGGCCTGGAACTGTTCAGCCAGCTCATCTGGACTGATCTCAACGAGATCTTCAGCCTGACCTATCTCAACCTTTGCTTTTAGTTCTAACCTTGATGGCTTCAACTGAGGCAGCCCTTGCAGGGCCTTTTGCCAGAGGGGCATTGTGCCGTGGCCCTCCACAGCCATACGCTCAGGGATGATTTTTTGTAGCTCATGAGCCCATTGCTCAAGACCCATGGCTTCGAGTTGTGGATATAAAGATTTGTAGATGGTCATTTGCTGGCGATCATGGACGCAAAGTTGAAGCACTGGAACCAGACTTCACTCATTGAGAACCCGGCATCCTGTAAACGCTGCTTATGGCAGTTAAGGCTCTCTGGTCTCATCACACGTTCAAGAGCCGTGCGCTTTTGACTGATTTCCAGATCGCTATAGCCGTTGGCTCGTTTGAAATCATGATGGGCTTCCGTATGAAAGTCCTGCTTGACCTGATCATCAAAGGCCATTTTTTCAGACAGTATCAACGCGCCACCCGGTTTCAGGCCTTGATAAATCCGTGTGATTAGGGCCAAGCGGTCATCAAGGGGGATGAACTGCAACGTGAAGTTGAGAACGACAACTGACGCGTCCGCTATGACAATGTCCTGGATGTCCGCACAAACCATCTCGACAAAAACCCTTGACGAACTGTCTGAGGCCAAAAGTTGCAGACCTCGCTCCACCATCGCCTCGGAGTTGTCCACGGCAACAATTGTACAGTCAGGTTGATTGATCCTTTGCCGCATCGACAGGCTGACGGCTCCCAGAGAGCAGCCAAGATCGTAGCAGCGACTATTCGGCTGGGCATACTTTGCCGCCAGGATTCCGATCGTTGAAATCATTGTGCCGTAGCCAGGGACCGAGCGCTGGATCATATCGGGAAAAACCTCCGCCACCTTCTCATCAAAATCAAAGTCGATGATTTCGTTCAATGGCGAGGCATATATTTCATCTTGTTTTTTTACCACTTGCTGTCGACCTTTCCTGTCTGTTGGTCATTCGAGAGCCGATTGTCCTTTTAGGAAGCCTGGTTGTCAATAGTCTGTTTACTTAAGACGAAACAATTCTCGCTTAGAGCTGCAAGTGCTGAGCTGCAAGGGTTACAAAGTTGATTGCTGTGATAGAATCGAAACAGGGAACTACGTGAGCAAAGGAGAGCGATTGATGTCATCAGAATCATTCTCAGTAAGAATCTACCTTCAGGACGGTCACGTTGACGGTGTGAAGGTTGTCGCCAGATCGAAATGGTCCGGCCGCGCCCTCGTGATCCCCCGCAGTTCTCTCTCCAAAGAGATCAATCGTGACGAGCTTAATGCACCGGGCGTCTATGTCCTGATTGGCTCTGCCGATCAGCAGGGCAGAGAAACCGTCTATATTGGAGCGTCAGATCCAGTCTCTGCCAATTTAACAAGACATGCAGCCGATAAAAGCTTCTGGAGTTGGACGATCGTTTGTTCATCTAAGCACGACAGCCTTACTCAGACACATATTGAGTACATTAATGCACGCTTGATAAAATTGGTGCAAGAGACCGGCAAAGCAACCCTAGACAATCAAGAGCCCCCGGAGCTTCCTCCACTTGATGATGTAGAAACGGATTATGCCGAAACATTCCTTGGCCATATGTTGAGTATCTACCCGGTGCTTGGCTTGAGAGCTTTTGAAGAACCGTGACGAAAAGCTTATACATATTGATAACAAACAAGACAAACCTAAACCATTTAGTTAATGCAAAGACGCTAAGAAAAGCCAAGAAAGACGCAAAGCGAACGGGCGTGAGGCAGGTTTGTAAATAATGTTTTTGATTTATGCGTAAAGGACAAAAATGACCAAGAACAAACCAACCAATCATCAGACCGACCACCAAGAAGAGGGCGTAGAGGTCCCATATCAGGACATCAACCCTGAAACACTACGCAATATGATCGAGGAGTTCGTGTCCCGCGATGGCTCCGACTGGGGAGACTCCGGCGGTTCAATGGAGGCCAAGATCGAGCAGGTGCTCCGTCAATTCAAGGCCAAAAAGATCAAAGTCGTATTCGACCTGACGTCGCAAACCGCGAATATTGCGACAAAAAACTAGGCCGTTTCCAATCAAAACATGACGTGCATTTTGTTCCCTTAAGATTAAAAATGCTCCCGTTGTAAAATCATTTCACAATTCATAAAAGTCTTATTGACTCCCTATTTAGCCCTTGCTATATTGCATGAAATTCGACTTTAACACGTCTCCTTTTAAGCTGATCCAGAGAGATCGGCAAGGGTGGCCCAAAATGCCTCACATAGATAATAAAACAAGAGCTTTGCCTTTCCGTAATCGACGGGAAGGTATTTTTTTGTCCTAAATTCGGGAGAAAACAATGGCCAAGACGGAAACTGCAATACTGGATAAAGCCGGCATAGCTCGCGCTATCACCAGGATTGCTCATGAGATCCTGGAGCAGAACAAAGGTGGCGAGAGGCTCGCCCTGGTTGGTATCCGTACCGGTGGTGATCACCTGGCAACACTGTTGCAAGCACGAATCCAAGAAATTGAAGGGACAGAGGTCCCACTCGGGGCGGTCGATATCACCATGTATCGTGACGATCTTGCCTCCCGCGGCAACTTGCCGATAGGCAAAACGAACATTCCGTTTCACCTTGATGGCAAGCAGGTCATTCTGGTTGATGATGTTCTCTATACCGGTCGTACCATTCGTTCAGCGATGGATGCCCTGATGGACTTTGGTCGTCCAAGCACAATCCAACTCGCTGTATTGATCGATCGGGGGCATCGTGAGTTGCCGATACGTGCCGATTACGTCGGCCGCAACGTACCGACAGCCCGAGAAGAAGACATTGCAGTTATCTTTGATGATGAATTGAACCCGGTCGAAGTTCGACTGGTTAAACCTTAGGAGAATTAAGTCATGTCATTCCAGCACAAGCATGTCCTCGGCATTGAGCAGATGACCAAAGAGGACATTCAGATAATCCTCGATACGGCTGATTCTTTTAAAGAGATTAATTCCCGCGAGATCAAGAAAGTTCCGACCTTGCGCGGCAAGACGATCATCAACGCCTTTTTTGAAGCCAGCACGCGGACCCGGCTCTCTTTCGAAATTGCCGGCAAACGCCTCTCTGCAGACACGGTTAATATCTCCGGATCGACGTCATCGGTCGTCAAAGGTGAGACGCTTGAAGATACCGCTAAAAACATCGAAGCCATGGCTCCGGATATTATCGTTATTCGCCACGGTCATTCCGGCGCACCGCACTACCTGTCTGAGCGGGTAGGGTGCTCGGTCGTCAACGCTGGCGATGGCGCTCATGAGCATCCAAGCCAGGCCTTGCTTGACCTGATGACCATGCGTGAACACAAAGGCAGCATAGATGGCCTTGAGGTTGCTATTGTTGGCGACATAACTCATAGCCGAGTCGCACGCTCCGATATTTATGCTCTCACCAGAATGGGCGCTAAGGTTCGTTTGTGTGGTCCGGGAACCATGATGCCGATCGGTATTGAACTGCTTGGTAACGTGGAAGTCTTTACCGACATCCGTGAGGCCATAGAAGGCGCCGACGTGGTCATGATGCTGCGCATCCAGATGGAGCGTCAGAGCAACATCCTGCTGCCCAGCCTGCGCGAATACGCCCGCTTTTATGGTCTCAACCCAACCAACCTGAAACTGGCCAAGCCTGATGCGATTGTTATGCACCCGGGTCCGATGAACCGCGGTGTGGAAATCTCCTCGGCGGTTGCCGACGGCGGGCAAAACGTCATCCTCGACCAGGTAGAGAACGGTGTCGCCACACGCATGGCGCTTCTCTATCTCGTCAGTGGCGTCGAATCAATGCAAACCAACGATTAAGTCTAGATAAAGGAATTGGTGAGGGATATGGCTAAAATACTGATTAAAGGCGGACGGGTGATCAGCCCGGCACAAAAGCTTGATAAGACCTGCGATGTTCTGATCGAAAAGGGCAAGATCGCCGCGATCGGCAAAGGGCTTGATGACAAAGGCGCCAAGGTTATCGACGCCGCTGGCAAAATTGTCACTCCCGGCCTGGTCGACATTCATGTCCACTTGCGCGATCCGGGTCTTGAATACAAGGAAGACATCGCCTCCGGCACACTTTCAGCTGTCACCGGCGGTTTTACTTCCGTCGCTTGTATGCCGAACACACAACCGGTCAACGACAACCAGACCGTTACCAGTTACATTCTGAATAAAGCGGCCCAGGAAGGCCATTGTCGTGTATTCCCGATCGCCAGCATCACCAAGGGCCTCAAGGGAGAATCACTGACAGGCATGGGCGAGCTAAAAGAGTTGGGCGTCACAGCGGTCTCTGATGACGGTAAGCCGGTCAGCAACCCACAGCTGATGCGCCGTGCCATGGAATATGCCAAACCTTTCGGGTTGACGATCGTGTCCCACGCGGAAGATCTTGACCTGGTAGATTCCGGAGTCATGAATGAAGGTCCTGTTTCAACTGAGCTTGGCCTCAAAGGGATCACATGGGTCTCTGAAGACTCCGCGACTGCAAGAGAAGTGATGCTTGCAGAATGTACCGGTGCCAACCTTCACGTCGCTCATGTTTCCACCAAAGGCTCGATCGACATCGTGCGTCAGGCAAAAAAACGGGGTGTCTCAGTCACTTGTGAGGTTGCGCCGCATCATTTCACCTTGACCGACGAGGCTGTCCGCGGCTACAAAACCAACGCCAAGATGAATCCACCTTTGCGCAGCGCAGAAGACATGGAAGCGGTTCGCCAAGGAATTTCTGACGGCACCGTTGATGCGATTGCCACAGATCACGCCCCTCATCATATTGACGAGAAAAACGTCGAGTTCAATATTGCGATGAATGGCATCGTTGGCCTCGAGACCGCGCTGCCTCTTTCTTTGCAATTGGTTGAAGATGGCGTTATCGATCTGCCCAAGGCTATTGCTCTTTTGACCAGCGGCCCCGCAGCGGCCCTGAATCTTCCGGTCGGTCAATTGGAAGAGGGCAGTGACGCTGACATCGCAATCATTGACACCGAGCTGGAGTGGACCGTTGATGCTCAGAAGCTGGCGAGCAAGAGTAAAAACACCCCGTTTGATGGCTGGAAGATGAAGGGTGCTGCAGTCTGCACCATCGTCGCCGGCAAGATCGCATACCAGAGATAAATTAACAGAAGTATTTGTGCAGCAAACCGGGACGTCTTCTGGCCTGCTGTTCACCATGTTCAAATCAAGGAGTTGTTTATGAGAGCAGCATTGGCCCTGGCCGATGGCAGAGTTTTCTTCGGTCAAGCCTTAGGCGCAACCGGTGAAACCTCCGGAGAGGTCGTTTTTAACACCAGCATGTCCGGTTATCAGGAGATCCTGACCGATCCGTCCTATCGTGGTGAAATCGTAACCATGACCTACCCATTGATCGGCAACTACGGGATCAATCGTGAAGATATAGAATCATCAAAACCTCACCTGGCCGGCTTTATCGTCAAGGAAGCCTGTGACATGCCGAGCAACTGGCGATCTGAGATGTCCCTTGATGCTTATTTGAAAGAAAACAACATCATCGGTCTCTCAGGAATCGATACCCGCGCGCTGGTTCGTCATATCCGCGACAAGGGCGCCCAGACTGGCATTATTTCGACAATTGACCTGGATGCTGACAGCCTGGTGGCAAAAGCCAAGGCGGCTCCTTCAATCGTTGGCCAGGATCTTGTTCAGGAAGTGACCTGCAAGGAGAGTTACGACTGGAACGAGGGGACCTGGGATCTGGCTGAGGGTTATAAAAAACAACAAGGTCCGGCCGAGTACAAGGTGGTCGCCTACGACTTCGGCATCAAATATAACATCTTGCGTAACCTGGTCAGCAAAGGCTGCGCAGTAACAGTTGTGCCAGCCAATACTCCAGCCGCAGACGTTCTGGCGATGCAGCCCGATGGCGTTTTCCTCAGCAATGGCCCCGGAGATCCTGAGCCGATCACCTATGCCCAGGAAAACATCCGCCAACTGCTCGGCAAGGTTCCACTCTTTGGCATCTGCCTCGGCCACCAACTGCTCGCGATTGCGCTGGGCGGCAAGACCTACAAGCTGAAATTCGGTCATCGCGGTGGCAACCAGCCGGTACGACGCGGAGAGGGCCATAATGTCGAGATCACCTCGCAGAACCATGGCTTTGCCGTCGATGCCAGCAGCCTGCAGGATGATGCTTTTGTCACGCACATTAACCTCAACGACAACACCGTTGAAGGCTTAGAGCATAAAACGCTGCCGGCGTTCTCGGTACAGTATCATCCCGAAGCCTCACCGGGGCCGCACGATGCTAATTACCTGTTTGGTGAATTTATTAAATTGATGAAAGAATCTAAAGCTTAAGGATAAGGGAGCAGGGTTAAGGGAAAAGGGTTATGACTTAAGGATTTCTCCTTGAGCCATGAACCATGAACCGTGATCCATTGATAAAAATATGCCAAAAAGAACTGATATCAAGAAAATTCTCATTGTTGGTGCCGGTCCGATCGTTATCGGCCAGGCTTGTGAGTTTGACTATTCCGGGACCCAGGCCTGCAAGGCGTTGAAAGAGGAGGGCTACGAAGTCGTTCTGCTCAACTCCAACCCGGCGACGATCATGACCGATCCGGACTTTGCTGATCGCACCTATATTGAGCCCGTCAACCCGGAGACTCTGGCACGTATCATCGCCAAGGAAAGACCACAAGCTCTGCTACCAACCCTCGGCGGGCAGACGGCGCTCAACTGTGCTGTTGCTGTCGCTAAAGACGGCACCCTCGATAAATACAACGTTGAACTGATCGGCGCGAAACTGCCAGCCATCGAAAAGGCCGAAGATCGCACCCTGTTCAAGGCAGCCATGGAGAATATCGGCATTGCTGTGCCGAAGTCTGGGCTGGCTCACAATCGCGAAGAGGCGATTGAAGTTATCGAAAGCATTGGCTTTCCTATCATCATCCGTCCTTCTTTTACTCTCGGCGGCACTGGCGGCGGCATCGCTTACAACATGGAAGAGTACCTGCAGATCGCTCTGGCCGGGATCGATGCTTCGCCAACCAATGAGGTTTTGGTTGAAGAATCAGTTATCGGCTGGAAAGAGTTCGAGCTTGAGGTTATGCGTGACACCGCCGACAACGTGGTGATTATCTGTTCGATCGAGAACCTCGATCCCATGGGCGTTCACACCGGGGACTCCATTACTGTAGCGCCTGCACAGACACTGACTGATAAAGAGTATCAACTGCTACGCGATGCCTCGATCAGGATTATTCGTGAGATCGGTGTTGAAACGGGCGGTTCAAACATTCAATTCGGCATTAACCCTGATGATGGCCGCATGGTCGTTATCGAAATGAATCCTCGCGTGTCGCGCTCTTCAGCCTTGGCCTCGAAAGCGACCGGTTTCCCGATCGCCAAGATTGCTGCCAAACTTTCGATCGGCTACACTCTTGATGAGATTCCAAACGACATCACCCGCGAGACGTACGCGTCTTTTGAACCGACCATCGACTATGTGGTCACCAAGATGCCGCGCTTCACTTTTGAAAAGTTTCCCCAGGCCGACGCGACCTTGACGACCCAGATGAAGTCGGTCGGCGAGGCCATGTCGATTGGCCGGACCTTCAAGGAGAGCTTGCAGAAAGCTTTGCGCTCACTGGAGATCGGTTCCTGTGGTTTTGAGAGTCGTTTCTTTGATGACTCTGAACTGAATCGTCGCACCCTTGACGACTCGGAACTCCATGCTCTCGAGGAAAAGTTGCGCGTCCCCAACTGGGAACGCATCTGGTATGTCGCTGACGCCATGCGTGCAGGCCTGACGATCGACGAGATCTTCGCTTTAACTTATATTGATCGCTGGTTCCTGCATAAGATTTCACAGATCATAGCGATGGAAGAGCGCCTGCTTAAAGCAAAAGACCTGCTGGCGCAACCGGAGGGAGAAGTCTTCCAAGCACTGTTGCGTGAGGCCAAGCAGACGGGCTTCTCAGACATGCGACTGGGCAAGCTTTGGAAAATTCACGAAGACAAGGTTCGCGACCTTCGTCACAAACTCAATATCCGGCCTGTTTACAAACGGGTTGATACCTGCGGTGCCGAATTCGAAGCCTTTACCCCTTATCTCTACTCTTCATACGAAGAGGAATGCGAAGCTGAGCCGACGGATCGCAAGAAGATTATAATCCTCGGTGGCGGTCCAAATCGTATCGGGCAGGGTATCGAGTTCGATTACTGCTGTGTCCACGGCGTCTTCGCTCTGGGTGAAGATGACTACGAGACCATCATGGTTAACTGCAACCCGGAGACGGTTTCAACCGACTATGACACCTCTGATCGTCTCTACTTTGAGCCTTTAACCTTTGAGGACGTGCTTGAGATCGTTCATGTCGAGAAGCCTGAAGGTGTTATCGTACAGTTTGGCGGCCAGACGCCGCTTAAGCTTGCCGTTGCCCTGGAAAAGGCCGGCGTGCCGATCATCGGCACTTCGCCGGACGCGATCGACCGTGCTGAAGACCGTGAGCGCTTTCAGGAGCTCCTTCACAAGCTGGGGCTAAAACAGCCTGCAAACGGCATTGCTCGCTCGGTGCCCGAGTCGGAGAAGATTGCCGAGCGCGTTGGTTATCCGGTTGTTGTCAGACCAAGCTACGTATTGGGCGGCCGGGCTATGGAAATTGTCCACGACCTGCAGCAGTTGCGCAATTACATGCAATATGCGGTAGAAGCCTCTCCCGATCATCCGATCCTGGTCGATAAATTCCTGAGTCAGGCGATCGAGGTCGACGTGGACGCACTTTGTGACCGCAAGCAGGTTGTTATCGGCGGCATCATGCAGCACATCGAGGAGGCGGGTATCCACTCAGGAGATTCAGCCTGTGTGCTACCTACCTATTCTCTGGACAAGTCAATCGTCGATGAGATCCGTCGTCAAACAGTCGCTCTCGCTCTTGAACTGGGTGTCTGCGGCCTGATGAATATCCAGTTTGCGGTGAAGGATAATGAGATCTTCCTGCTTGAGGTCAATCCCCGTGCCAGCCGGACCTCTCCCTTTGTCTCCAAGGCGACCGGAAGGCCTTTGGCCAAAATCGCCGCGCGCATTATGGCAGGAAAGACCCTGGCTGAGCTTGGGGTCGTAGAAGAGATTGTCCCTGAACACATCTCCATCAAAGAATCGGTGTTCCCCTTTACCAAGTTCCCTGGTGTTGATAGTCTGCTTGGTCCGGAGATGAAGTCCACCGGTGAGGTTATGGGTATTGATTTTGAGTTCGGCAAAGCCTTTGCCAAGGCCCAACTGGGCGCGAATGTGCGCCTGCCAACTTCGGGCCAGGTTTTTGTCAGCGTCAAGGAAGAGGATAAGACAGCGATCGTTGAACCGGTGCTCAAACTGCGTGACGCTGGCTTCGAGATCCTTGCAACCAGCGGCACGGCAGCCTTCCTGCGTGCTTACGGCGTTCAGGCGACCCCGATTAACAAAGTCAAGGAAGGGCGACCACACTGCGTAGACGCCCTCAAGAACAACCAGATCAATCTGGTCTTCAATACGACCTTCGGAACCCAGTCGATCATTGACTCCTTTTCTATTCGTCGTTCAGCGCTAATGCACAATGTTGCTTATTTCACAACAGTCGCTGGAATACAGGCTGCAGCAGACGGTATCCTGGCGATGCAGCGGGAAAGTCTTGACGTTACGCCGATTCAGGAGTACTATCCCCAAAACGGGTAGCCATCTACCCGTTTTTCATTATTTAAGATTCTAATGTTCGGGCGGGTACTCCTGCCCGAACAATTTTATTAATAAGCAAGGAAGAAACTGTTATGTCAGAAACCGTACCGATGACTCCAGTGGGGCACCAAAGGCTCCAGGAAGAATTGAAACACCTGATCCGTATTGAACGCCCCAAGGTTATTCAGGATATTGCTGAAGCCCGCGCTCATGGAGATCTTTCAGAGAACGCTGAATATGACGCAGCCAAAGAGCGTCAAGGCTTTGTTGAAGGACGTATTTCTGAGATCAACGGCAAGATGGCACGCTGCCAGGTTATCGATCCTTCAGAGCTGGACACCGATAAGGTCGTGTTCGGTGCGACCGTTAAACTGTTTGATGTCGAAGCAGAGAGTGAAGTGACTTACCGCATTGTCGGGCAGGATGAGTCGGATATAAAGGCTGGCCTGATCTCTATCAACAGCCCGGTCGCCAAAGCCTTGATTGGCCATCGTGTTGATGATGAGGTGAATATCAAGGTACCATCAGGTACTAGAAGTTACGAAATCATTGATATCAACTACGTTTAAATGGAGCCACACAAATGTCTGTAATCACTAAAGATATGACCTTTCACGAAGTTATGCAAAAAAGCCCGGAAGTTGTCAAAGTCCTCGGATCATTCAACCTTGGCTGCGTTGGCTGCATGGGCGCCGTCAACGAAACCCTCGAGCAGGGCGCTACGGCTCACGGTCTTGATGTTGAAGATCTGCTCACAGCATTAAACGCAATCTTTTAACACGCCAGAAGTAGGCGCCTCTAGGCGAAGACGCGAAGGTTAACCGAAAGACGCAAAAGAAACCTTTTGCATGCTTCAGGGTTTGAGTTATCTCGTTCTTAGCCTTGACCCTGGGTTGATTCTCAAGCTTCCCCCTTTGCGTCTTTGTTGCTTTTGCTTGGCGCCTTTGCGTTACGCTTCTACGGTTTCTGCCTTGACAGCCTTTTGGAGTAGCGGAGATGACCAAGGCGTCCACAGACCAATCTCACCAAAAGCTATCCACCCCCGTTGTTCACCTAAAGGGGGTTGGCCCCCGTGTCGCAGAAAAACTTGCCAAACTTAATATCCATACTGTAGAGGACCTCCTCTACATCCTGCCTCACCGTTACGAAGATCGTCGACAATTCAGAAAGATAGCCCAACTACGTGATGGGGTGCATGAAGTCTTTTCCGGGGAGATTCTGGCCTGTGGGGAAGCCACAACTTCGCGTGCGCGTCGCAAGCTCTTTGAGGCAGTCATAAGTGATGGCACCGGGCAAGTCGTCCTTAAGTGGTTTCACTACCGTAAAGGCAGCATGGAGAAACGTTTCTCTGTCGGCAAGCGAGCGGTTTTTACCGGAGAAGTAAAGCGCTACGGGGCAACACGAGAAATCCACCATCCCGACACCGAATTCCTCGCCCAAGGCCAATCCCTTGCTGACTATCAAAGTTCAGACCCTCTGGCCTTTGGCCGCATCCTGCCAGTTTACCCATTGACTGAAGGTTTAACCCAGTATGCCGCCCGCAAGATCTGGAAGCAGGCGGTCGACTTCTATGCCTGCTACGTTCCGTCACACCTTCCTGAACACTTGGCAACAAAACATCACATGCTGCCCCTGGCCGAGGCTTTGCAGCAAATTCATTGGCCTGGCAACGACACAAAGATTGAACAGCTCGAAGGCGGTAGCAGCCAAGCGCTCCGTTCCCTGGTCTACGATGAGTTCTTCTTTCTTGAACTGGGACTTGCTCTCAAGCGACGCGGGGTTGTGATGAAACCAGGGACAGCTTTTGCTGTCACGCACAAATATACCAAGCCGTTAGCCGCACTCTTGCCATATCGCCTGACTGACGCTCAACGTCGTGTTCTCGGTGAAATCAAACAAGACCTGATGTCACCACACCCGATGAACCGTCTGATCCAGGGTGATGTCGGTTGCGGCAAAACCATCGTTGCCTTGATGACGGCTCTGGTCGCCATAGAGAACGAGGCCCAGGTAGCCATTGTCGCGCCTACCGAGATTCTGGCCGAGCAGCATTATCTGCAATTCCATAGCTGGCTCGATCAGCTCGGACTAAAAGCGGCGCTCTTGCGTGGCAAAATGCCTGCAACTGAGAAACGCGAGATCCTTGAGTCGTTAAGGGCAGGGCAGGTTCACCTGGTGGTCGGCACTCATGCGGTTTTGCAGGAAGGTGTTGAATTTAAGAACCTTGGCCTCGGCATCGTCGATGAACAGCACCGCTTCGGCGTCCGCCAACGTGCCATACTCAGAGAGAAAGGCACGAATCCGCATATTCTGGTGATGACTGCCACGCCGATCCCGCGCACCCTGTCGTTGACTGTTTATGGCGACCTGTCCCTGTCGGTGATCGATGAGATGCCTCCCGGAAGGACACCGGTTGAGACAATTGTCGCCACAGAACCCCAGAGAGGGCGGGTTTACACTCGATTGCGCCAGGAGATTGAAAAGGGCAACCAGGCCTTTATCGTTTACCCACTGGTCGAAGAGTCGGAAAAAAGTGATCTTCTGGCAGCGACCGAAGGTGCCGAACAACTCAAAGAAGAAGTCTTTACGGAGGCCCGTCTCGGCCTACTGCATGGGCGGATGAAGCCGGCCGAAAAAGAACAGATCATGAACCAGTTTAAGAATCGCGAGATTGACATCCTGGTTTCTACGACGGTCATTGAGGTTGGCATCGACATACCAAACGCCACGGTTATGCTGGTTGAGCACGCTGAGCGTTTTGGCCTCGCACAACTGCATCAACTGCGCGGAAGAGTCGGTAGAGGTGAAGCAAGCAGTATTTGTATCTTACTGAAATCATACAAGTGTAGCGAAGATGGTGCGAAACGACTTGAAGTTATGCGCTCGACAAATGATGGCTTCAAAATCGCTGAAGCGGACCTTGAAATCCGCGGCCCAGGTGAGTTCCTCGGCACTCGTCAGAGCGGCCTCCCGGACTTCCGTGTCGCCAACATTCTCCGCGATGGCCGTATCCTCGAAGAAGCTCGACAGGAAGCCTTTGCTTATGCAGAAAGTGCCGAGTTTAAAGAGTCGCACCAGATCCAGGCCGTCTTAAAGCAGCGCTGGGGCAGTCGACTTGAATTAGCAAGTATTGGGTGAAGCGCTAACTGTAAGCGTTACACTTATCGTCCTCAACCTAAAGCTTACAGCTAAAAACTTACAGCTCATAAGCGCAAAACACCATTAATTCACCTGCTTCCATTCTTATACATAAGTCCTTAATAACCAACAATATCAGAAGCATAAGATCGCTTATGTCTATAGACATTGTAGACATCTGTCGACATATTAGCCTATGTCCGCTGACAATCCGCACCCTGAGCCATACGATCTTACTCAACAATAACGATCGTCGACTAAACGGGAGGATGTCATGATGAAATCACAGTGGTTGGGTTTTCTGGCAATCTTATTCTCAGTAGCAGCATGTGCACCGCTCAGCTATGAAGCGACCTACCGTCCACCATCAGGTCATGCTACTGTTTACAATGCTCATTACCAAAAAGAACCATCACGGACCTACATAAGGCCGATACAAGTTACGTTGTATTCAGACTCTACTTACCTGGGGGTCAACTTTCAACCGATCCAGGTTGTTATTTCAGACGGTGAATATGTAGCAATTCCGGTTAGAAATAGAAGAGGGCGGTCATCGCAATTTTTTGCACATTACCATCAAGGAAGTCTACATTTTGACGCCAAGCGAAAGTGTCAGAAAATACAGGGTTCGACCGGCTATCAATATGATAGACGTTGGGACAAGGGTTACAAGTATACGCACGTAAATGCCGGTCATGACTATGACTTTACCGGACTTCGTCTCGTAATACGCAATACTCCAAAGACTGATAATCGACCAGGACAGGTCTTGAATACAAAGTCACACATGATCCACAAAAAGACTCTAATTGCTGATAAATATCAGCCATTTAGTTACAACAGCAAGAATTTGAATGACAAAAAAACTGTTCCGCATAAACAACTTAAAAAGGTCAAAAGCAAAGTCGTTGTGGCGACAAAAACGTCTAAACCGATAAAACAATTGAGCCGTGATAAGCATGTAGATGCTCAAGGTAAAACCATGGCCAACCGTACTGGCGAAGCGAAAAAGCTATTTGTGCCGGATATCGTTCGAGACGTATCCAGGCATGACAAGGCAAACAAAATTGTGGCCAAAGAGCGAAGGAATGGCCTCAAGCTGTCAAATACGCCTGCCGGTAAACTTTCTGTTGCTGCCCAAGGCAACCACTCAGCAAACGCAATAAAACGTCAACAGGCCAATTCTCAGCGTAAATCAATGAACAAGGCACGCGGTGTCTATCAAGCGAATCAAGATAAAAGTATGTAAGGCAGGGGGTCTGTTTCTAAAAAATCAAAAGAGGTTCTGTCTATCCAGAAGAAGTCGACCCGTGCACTAGGGCAAAGGCAACCAGTTGACGAGGGGGAAAATCAACAAGAAACTCCCGAGCTTTTCGTTATTGCTCACCCACAAGGAAGAGACAAACATGCAAAGGCCAAAATTGATTGATGACTTATATCCAGGCTTTTTGTCTCAGCTGGCAGGTTGTAGCTTCATGCTGGTAGTTCTACCGCCGCACTTTCATCTCCTGGAAAGTGCGGCTTCCATATTTGCCCTGTAAGCCTCTTTCTTTTTTAGACGCATGCCGAAGCATGGACTTTCTGACCGCCAATTCGTCTGCATGCATCAATCCCTCTATATTCGTACCATCCATTTTTCAACCAACAAGATTCCCCTGCATTCTTCATCATGTTTAAACAATACCAAAGTTTACATAATATATATTATGCGACGTTGTGTGATGGTGTGTATTGGAATTGGTAAACAAAGGCACACCATCCCCTTCTTTTAGGATCTAACAACAAAAGATGATGAGAGGCATAAAAGTGTATGAAATAAGAATGTTGTGATCAGTGACTTGAGGAGTTTTAAAAAAAGAAAGTGTCTTACAGGGCAAAATTGGAGTTCTTCGATTTTGGACCCGGTGTCACAATAGTAATGTGTCACCGGATCAAGGCTTAGCCCGCTCATACTGAACAGGCCAAGGGAAATCGACCCCGAGTACTCCTGCTGCATGAATCGGCCAATAAGGATCACGCAGCAACTCTCTGGCAAGCAGAACAACGTCGGCACAGCCGGTGGCAATGATCTGCTCGGCCTGCGCTGCGGCGGTGATCAAGCCGACAGCCCCGGTGGCAATACCTATCTGATGACGAATCTCTTTGGCCAGTGGCACCTGAAAGCACGGTGCAACAGGAATGACGGCATCGGGCACCAGTCCTGCCGAAGAGACATCGACCAATTCGACCCCGAGTGTTTTGAACTTCTGACACAACTCCAGAGATTGGGGTAAATCCCAACCACCCTCGACCCAATCGGTTGCTGAAATACGTACCATAACAGGGAGATCCTCGGGCCAGACCTGACGAACTCGGCAAAGCACGTCGAGGGGAAAGCGCATACGGTTTTCCAGACTGCCGCCATAGGCATCCTCTCGTTTATTACTGAGCGGCGACAAAAACTGGTGTAGCAAATAACCGTGCGCCATATGCACCTCGATTACCTGGAAGCCGGCCTGCAGAGCACGACAAGCCGCAGCTTCGAACTGATCAACGATTTCTTCTATATCGGTGCCACCAAGCTCGGCAGGCAGTGGTGAATTAGGACCGAAAGCGATTGCGCTGGGAGCAACCGGCTGCCAGCCGCCGGCATTTCCCGACACGGCATTGCCACCCTTCCAGGGAGGCTGCACCGAAGCCTTGCGGCCGGCATGCCCCAACTGGATGGCGGCAACAGCGCCCTGCCCTTTGATAAAATCTGTGATCGGGGCAAACGCCTCGGCCTGAACATCGTTCCAAAGACCAGTATCATTTGGACTGATTCGTCCTGCTGGCGTCACCGAGGTCGCTTCGGCGATCACCATGGCAGCGCCACCCACGGCGCGGCTGCCGAGGTGAACCTTGTGCCAGTCGTTTGGCACACCTTCAATGCATGAGTATTGGCACATCGGCGAAACGAGAATTCGGTTGCGTAGCGTCAACGAACGCATGTGTAGTGGCGTGAACAACTTGCTCATAAGCCCTAACTTCCCTGACCGCGACTCAGCGGGATACTTATTATTAAAATGGAACCAACTCTGCGGTAGCGTTTACTTCTTGTGACAGCCATTGCAAGCTGTCGGGCCGCCCCCTTGCTGCTTGTGGCAATCTTTACAGAGCACATGGGCCTTTTCTTTGTCGAGGCCGAACAACCCGGGAGTGCCTTCACCGTGACAGGTGTTGCAGGCAAACGCAGCCGAATGAACCGCATGCGGGAAGGTAATGTTGCCATAGCTGGCTTCGAGTATGATGGTCTCGGGACTGACCGCTTGCTTAGCCGCAGCGACAACTTTGCCGGCGGTCATCATCTCACCAGCTTTGTCGGCCGCAGCAACAGCCATAGCCTTGGTCTCAGCAGCGGCTTCCTTGATGGCAGGTTCAGCTTGTTTTTCCATCTCGACGGCCTTATCAGCGACATCCGTAGCTATTTCCTTAACTTCCTCGACGGCAGACTTGGCTGCTTCAGTCATCTTCTCGGTCTTTGTTTCTTTGGAACCCTGCGTCGTTTTTGGTTCCTCAGAAGAACCGCAGCCGAAGATCACCAAGGCCAGCAACATTGCACTCAGTGTCAGAAACTTGTTCATATCCTTGCTCCTTTTGATGGGTGGTTATAGCTCACATAAAACTCGAAAGGATCTAAACCACAAAACCTTTACTCTCCTGAGCCCTTTTCATTCTAGTCTGAACTTTGCTTCTGACAAGGGCTCACTTAAACATAATGGGAGAGCACTTAAAAGGGCCCCTAATATTAAGGGGCCCTGTAAAAGGAGCCTTACATGAAATCAAGATTCAAGTCCTGACCTCGAACAATAATGTGTCAACATTCTCCATTGTTTTTCTGCAAATGCCAGCCGTTTTTCGCATCAATACTGAAGTTTGGGTTACACTTTTTACCTTACTTTGTATTCGGGGACACACAAATTGTGTGTCCCCAAGTACCAGGTTTATCGTGGTCGATTCGATGCGTACGACCATCTATATTGTCGTTGAAAATAGGTAGCTTAGATAAATATTGTTCATCTGTTTTCTAAGATTTGGATCGGGGCCACATTACCAAGGCGTCCCCAAATCCAACAGCACTATCGCCAAGTAATCGGCGGAGTCTTTCGTTCAGGCATACGATAATAACGGAACTTCGGATAGCCCATCATCATCGCACCACAACACTGGTGCCCTTCAGGTAAATCGAGAGCCTTCCGCATCGGCGGAAAGGTGTTCACAGCGGCGTTAAAATAACCAGCCCAACAGCCACCAAGCTCCATGCCAGTGGCGGCCAATTCCAGGTACGTCAAAGCGATCGTACTGCTGGTTTGGGCCATAGGGTCATCTTCGAGCGCGTGAGCCACGACAAGTACCGGGGCGCCACGTAAAACGACGTCCTCGCCCTCCTCCAACCTCTCAAGAGCTTTATCGATATGAAGCGACAAAGCAAACTCTTTCATGTTAGCCAGCATCCAACGCATCCACTGACCAACAATCTGGCACAGGTTGTTCAATTCATCACGATCGCTTAGCACCAGCCATTCAACACTTTGACTATTGTGACCGGTCGGCGCATAGCGAGCCGCCTCAATGAGCTTTTGCAAAGTCTCCCGGGGCACAGCTTTCTCTTTGTAGTTACGAATCGAGCGACGGCTGCGTAAAAACTGTTCGCTCTGTTCAGTCGACAAAAACAGTTCTGGCTGCACTTTCGGGCAGCGTGTCATTAGCATCTCTGCATGCAGAAAACTACTTGACGAGCAAACCGCAACGCAATGGCCGCAGCGGATACAAAGCTCTTCTGCCTCAGCAATCGGGGTTGGGTATTCACCCTTAGTAAAGTTGATCAGTTTGGCAGGGCAAACAGCGCTACAGGCACCATCCTTTTTGCAGGTTTGCCGGTCGACTTCGATGAAATTCATGGCTAGCCTCCTTAACTGTTTCAATGGTCATAAAGTTTAAAATATGCAGATCACCACCTTGGTATCTAACGCGTCAGGCGGGCGATCAATTTTGCATGCTGAGGGAATTCCTTGCTTAAGCTATCGAGCTCTGCCATTTCAAAATCGGCGAAGTCAAAGCCTGGAGCAACACTGCAACCGACCAGAGCATAAGAATCAGGTGTGTCGACTGTTGCACCAAACCAGCAACCATGCGGCACCACCGCCTGGAAAGTTTCGTCCTGAGACAGGTTTTGCCCGAGCTTGATCGGAGCATAGCGACCGTCTGGGTGGATAACATGAACGGTGAGTGAGCTGCCGCTATAGAAGTGCCATTGTTCGTCTGATTTAATACGATGCAGAGCGGAGAAAGACTCTGATCTGAGCAGAAAATAGATCGCTGTTGCAAGGCTGCGTTGTCCAAAAAAGCGATCTGGTAAGACAGTTGGAGGGAGGCATTCCGTTGCGCGGTAGGTCTCGCGGTACCAGCCACCTTCTGGATGAGGTTGGAGCTTAAGTTTTGTGATTAAGGTGTTTATCAAGGTTCGCTCTCTTCTGTTGAGTTCCTGTTTCTTATTGGCAAAGTTATACCAGGTTTGGCAATGGGGACACACAATAGAATCTATCACAGCTGCACTACCCCCAGGTTAACCAGTTAAACCATTTTGGCCGTCTCTTCAACCGCGACCTTACCAGCGCGCGGCGCACAAAACCAATCTTCAAATTAACCTCATTTTCCCCACAGTCAATGGCCTGCGTCGAAGAGGAGAAATCGGCCCAGTGGTTGACCACGTTTTGGGGAGAGAGAATGACATCGGCGGACTTGAGCTGCTCGGTGTTTAAAGTCTTGCGCGCCAGGGCATCGGCACGGGCGATGATATCGAGAGCGTTGCGCGGTTCTTTGAAGGGGCGCAGAGAATCACCAACGTCGACAGCGATGACAAAATCAGCGCCGAGCTGGCGAGCAGCGCTGATCGGGACTGGTTCGGCCCAGCCGCCATCGACCAGCGTCCGACCATTGAGGTTAACTGGATTGAGGACCCCAGGCATAGCGCAGGAGGCGGCGACGACATTACGCAGCCGCCCTTGGGTGAGTACCACCGTTTCACCATTCACCAGATCGAGGGCAACCGCAGCAAAGGGGATGCGGGTTTGTTCGACATTTAGATCATCAAGCAGGAAGGCATAGCTGCTTGCGGCTGTTTTATCGTTAACCAGAGCGGTCTTGGTGACCATCATGGTATTAAAGACGCCGCGCCGGGCAAGCCGCCCCATTTCGACTAAAATTCCCTCGTCGTGGGTCTCAAGTTCCTTGAAGAAATTAAATCCCGACTCCTCGAATTCATCACTCGCTATATAGGCAGCGAAGCGCGCCTTGATGCCGTCCACATCCGGTTGTGTGGCGTACATGGCGCCGATAATCGCTCCCATGCTGGTTCCGGTGATGATATCGATGGGGATGCCATGTCTCGTCAGTCCGGCGAGGACTCCAATGTGGGAAAAGGCTCGCGCCGCGCCGCCACCGAGGGCCACACCAATTTTAAGCCGTCCTGGCATATTGAATCCCGTGAACCTTTTTGGTGAATATGAAGATGTAAAGTTTAATGGAGGAGCCGGTTATAGTGTTATAGGGACGGGTCTGACAAACAGGGACACTTCCGGAAGTGTCCCTGATGCCTTCATCGAAAAACACATCCTGCCCACCGTTGCCACGTAACATGACATGTTAGACAGCCCCTAAAAAATGAAGGTGTGGTTTTCTTGGCATGTCGTAACCCTAGCGGCTTTTACCCATTTATCAAGCCTACCCCCTACCCCGTTACCCTATTTAATAATTCATCAGTGAAATGAGCTAACGGTCACCACACTAAGAGAGGTATTGTGCCCCCAGATTCCTGAAACAGGTTGTCACCCGCACAATGGTCATGCGATCTTTATCGAACAGCATGGCAACGCAGGCTTAAAATCACAGCAATTTTAATCAACCCTGCACAAAGGAAAGTGCCGATGGCGGATAAACAATATATCGCTTTTCAAAATCATGCAAAAGCTGTAATTCTTCTTTACCAAGCTGCAATGGGTTCTTCTTTAAAGGCAGGCAGAACAACTTTCAGGTAAAGTTCCGTAACAACATCACGCAAAGAATCAGAAAGTGAAGCGCTCTCAAAGATCGGTGTCAACGGCAGCCAGAACTGGACGGGCCCTGAAGAGGCATGCTTTGCTCTCACCAAAACCGGCAACTCCAAGGCCTCCAGGATGGGTGGAGTGCTATTGATCATGCATTCAACAACCTCAGGACACTTCCAGAAGTGTCCCCGGCTCTAAAATTTTCTGACTTTGAAAAAACGCCCTTTGATCTTGTTTGCGCTCAGTCTCTCAAGCGCAAGCTGGGCACTGGGACGACGTATGGCGACAAAGGTGTGGAAGTCAAAGATGTTGATTTTACCAACCTCGCTACCAGGAATCCCCGCTTCTCCGGTGAGGGCCCCGAGGATGTCGCCAGGGCGCATCTTGTTTTTGCGACCCCCTTCGATACAAAGGGTCACCATCGGCGCTTCGTGAGTTGCGGTCGATGGCATGGTTAAGGTCTCCACCTCGACGCGCACGATGGTCTCTCCGAGAGCGTCTTCGATCGCTGTTGCCCGCCGCCTCTCCGCATCAGTCACCAGACTGAGTGCCAGACCTTGTTCCCCTGCGCGGCCAGTGCGGCCGATGCGATGGATATGAACCTCAGGGTCGCGGGTCAACTCGTAGTTAATGACAGCAGAAAGTTCCTTAATATCGATACCGCGTGCCGCGACATCGGTGGCTACAAGAATTGACACGCTCTTGTTGGCAAAGCGCGCCAGCACCTGGTCGCGTTCGCGCTGTTCCAGATCACCATGAATCGCCAGGGCTGAAAAGCCACGTTGCTTCAGCGTGTCGGCGACCTCCTGACACTCCTTTTTGGTATTGCAAAAGACCAGCGTTGATTCTGCACGGTAATGGCCGAGGACTTGAGCCAGTGCGGCAGTACGCTTCTCTCTCTCGACTAAATAAAAGAGCTGCTTGATCTGCTGACTATCGTGGACCGCTTCCACTTTTACTGTAACGGGTTGAGACTGGACCGTCGCACTCATGGCGGCAATCGACTCAGGGTAAGTGGCCGAGAAGAGCAGTGTCTGCCGATTCCTTGGCGCGGCGGCAATAATGGCTTTAAGATCATCCTGGAAGCCCATGTCGAGCATACGATCAGCTTCGTCAAGAACCAGCATTCTCAAAGATTTCAGCTCGAGAGTGCCACGCCGCAGGTGATCGAGCATGCGACCGGGGGTGCCGACCACGATGTGAGCACCATGTTCAAGAGAGCCGAGCTGAGGACCAAAGGGGACGCCGCCACAGAGGGTTAGAATCTTGATGTTGTCAATGAAGCGGGCGAGGCGACGTAATTCTTTGCTGACCTGGTCAGCGAGTTCGCGAGTTGGACACAGGACCATTCCTTGTACACCGAAGTGCGGCACGACCAGTTGCGACAAGAGACCGATGCCGAACGCAGCGGTTTTGCCACTGCCGGTTTTCGCCTGGGCAATCACGTCTGTCCCCGCCAGAATCAGCGGCAGGCTATGGGCCTGAATCGGGGTCATTTTGTCATATCCAAGGGAGGTCAAGTTTTGCAGAAGTGAAGGCTTTAAAGGGAGTGTTGCAAATGCGGTTGGTATCATAAGTTGTTCTTCTTTTGTTTTTTGGATTTACGCAAACAAAGACAATGGTGAGGTTGACTCAGGGCATGATAAAACTCACTCAGGTCACACAGAGCCTTGTGCAAGGGCCCCCGATCCCGTGACATTATTTCAACCTTTGTGAGCATTATTTTGGGTAACAAAGACGATCATGGATTAAACAGCTAACGATTTGATTTTTGCATCAAAAATGAGTCTTTAAGGCCTAGAAAAGCACATTTCTGATGGTTACCTATTTTAATTACGAGTGGTTAGCTTGGTCCGGCCCCAGCCAACACCTTCAAAGCCTGACCATGGCCTCTTCGCGGGCGTCGTTGATCTCCCGCATGATAAGGTCTTCGTCGACCGCTTTCTCGATACGAGCAAACTGGCCGGTCAAGGGCATTCCCGGCTTCAGATCGCCGTTTTCGTAAATGTGCCAGATCTCCGCGGCAAAGTCCGTTGCGAGAAGTTCGGGCGAAAACTGACCGAAATAGGTGGCGAGGTTGTCGACATCCCGCGTGAAAAATCGCTTGGCGTTGTTGTTGGCAGCGGCGTCAATGGCTTGGGGGAGATCGATGATTACCGGCCCGTCGCCGGCGAGCAGTATATTAAATTCGGATAGGTCGCCGTGAATGAGCCCAGCGCAAAGCATGAGCACGACCTGGTCGATCAGCAAACGATGGTACTCGCGGGCCAGCGTTTCGGACAAGCGCAGGTCGTTGAGGCGCGGGGCGACAGCGCCGTCACCATCAACGACCAGTTCCATGATCAAGACCCCTTCAGAAAAGTCATAGGTTGCGGGTACACGCACCCCGGCGGCGGCCAAACTACGGAGGGCATCACCCTCGGCGTTTTGCCAGACCTCCTCTTGTTCCTTGCGTCCGAACCTCGAGTGTTTTTCCATGGCGCGGGAGCGCCGGCTGCTACGGACCTTGCGACCTTCCGTGTACTGCGTCTGCTTATGAAAACTGCGATGTTGGAGATCTTTGTAAACTTTGGCGCATCGGGTTTCGCTACCACAACGCACCAGGAACACCTCTGACTCTTTGCCGCTCATCAATTGACCAAGAACCTCGTCGATCAGGCCATCCTGAAGCAGGGGATCTAACCTTTTTGGGACTTTCATTAAATACTCTTCTCTCCGGTTTTGGTAAGCAAGGGGCTATCTGATTAACATGTTCCACCTGCGAAACGCTATAGATAACGGCCTGAAATCATGCTTGTTTCAGGCCGGCTTATTTGTCTTTCATGCTTTTAGTTGGAGCTTTTATAGGCTCACGCCCTTGCTCATAATATTTACCTTCTGCGCCACCGTTAGAAAGTTGGCTCAACAAAGAATAACTTACAACGTAACACGTTTAGTTTTTTGGCGTTTTTAAAGTTCAACATTAGAATAGGTATTATGTCCCCCGATTCCCAGCTGAGTAACCTCCATGACTTGAAACTCACTCCCGACGGCCGCTATCTTATGGTGTCCGATGTCGGCAACGACCGAATCGTTCGTTACAGCCTCCAATAACAACCAAAAACCATTCAATTCGCCTGACTGAGCTCAATCCACCGATCAGGTGTGATCCGTCCGACAAAGGTAAACTGCCCCTTGCCGTGCGGCTTAAAAATAACCATCTCGCCTTCATCGGGATAAACCGGAGTCGCCGCCTGAGCGACGTTGCCATGGGCGACAATAACCCGGTTACTCCCTGAAGCCGGCCAGCGGGCAAGGAGTTCCCGGGCCGTTGCAATGACCGACCCTCGCCCCCCGAAGTACTCGGCAACACGCATATTAATCACATCGTTACTTGGCTGCACATAACCCAGGTCCAGTTGCCGAGCTGTCTCCATTGTTCGACAATAAGGACTGGCCAAAACCTCGCTGACAGGGATATTGAGGCTTCGCATCGCCTGCCCGGTTCTTTTGGCACGTTCACGCCCCTGTTCAGACAGCTGACGAATCCTGCTCCCATCGCAACTCTGCCAATCATCCTTTTGATGAACAGCGTCCTGTTGCGACCAGTTGGTTGCTTCATGACGAAAATACAGGTTGTAACCTCCCTGTTGGATGGCCCCGATCAACGCCTGGTCACTCAGTGTTTGTTGGGCATGGACCGGAAATGGCAAGATCAGCAGCCATACGAGCAGGATCAGGTGAGGCAAAAGGCTGCTGTGGTTGTTCATGATGCACTCCGCTTTACTGTTATAAAAACGCGACTTGAATCAAATTCACTCTGATAAAATAGTTTTTCCTTGGTCTCCCCAGGGTATCGGTAAGTCACTTACTGGGGACACAAATTGTGTAACCCCGAAATCCGTTCATCTGTCTCTACCCAAACGATCCTTTACGCTCATGGAGATTGAGAATATAGCCCTGCTCTTTTGCATAATGATACCCTGCTTCGGAGAGGGTAAACCGTTGGCCAAGCAGCGTAGATATCTTGACATGGATGAGCCTCCTGCGATGGAGGGACTTGAGAGTCTTGTGGAGTATGGCTGTTCCAAAGAGGAGAGGCTCATTCAGCGCATTTCTCGTAAGGGCCTTGCCGCCAGCCTGGGCGAGCCGTCGAATCACAATTATTTCAAAGTCATTCAATCCCTGCGAGGAATACTGATCTGCAAATATCTCTGCATGCAAATTTTCAAGGCGTGTGGCAGCAGGGTTTTTCCGCTGAGCGGCGGAGTGCCGCAGCTTGCGGAGTTTTACGGCAATTTTCTGCAAGGCAGGATTTATCCCGATCAAAACGAAGACCGTCAGGAACAGGACGACCAGAAGAGAAATGGGTAGATCGGAAAGGGGCATAGCAACTCCTTTGCCGATTGGCTACAGTCAATAATTTTGATGGTTGTCCTGAAACATTAGATCACCGAGCGCGAATGTCAACAGGCTTGAGAAACGAGAGTACCCTCACCTACTGTTCCTGTTATGGGACACTCAATATTGAGTGTCCCCGACTCTAATTGCCATGCTGAGGGCGAAAAAAGCTCAGAAATAGCATAGAATATAGCTAGTTTTAAGGGTTTGGCTTGATTTGACCCCACTGACACTCAGGAGGAGGTTTGCAAGAGTGCAAACCTGAAACCACTATTCTCATTATCGTTGATGACAAAATCCCCTACATAAAGGGAACCCTCGAGCCCTTCGCGGAGGTGGTCTATCTGCCGGGCCATGAGCTGACAGCGGCTATTGTCAAAGATGCCAACGCCCTGATCACCAGGACCCGCACCATCTGCAACGCTCAGTTGCTTGAAGGATCTGCGGTCAGATTCATCGCTTCGGCCACCATAGGCTTTGACCATATTGATGCCGGCTACTGCCAACGGCAGGGGATTACCTGGAGCAATGCTCCCGGGTGCAACGCAGAGAGTGTCAAGCAGTACCTGGCCTCGGCGCTGTTTGCCTACGCGCGCAAAAATCAGGTCAAACTGCGCGATCTCACCATCGGCATTGTCGGGGTCGGTCATGTGGGGAGAGAAGTAGCCGATTTGTGCCACGCCATTGGCATGCGGGTCCTGCTGAACGACCCGCCCAGGCAAAGAGCGGAAGAAAGCGGCGCTTTTACCGACCTGGCCCGAATCCGCCAGCAAGCCGATATCATAACCGTCCACGTCCCCTTGCAGCTTGAAGGGGAGTTCGCCACCCAGCACATGGTAGACAATAGCTTTTTAAAAGACTTGGGGAAAAGCCCCCTGCTGATCAATTCGTGCCGGGGAGAAGTCTTTGACAGCAGCGCCGTAGAAAGCGCCCTCGACTCAGGCTCGATCTCCGGCCTGATCATCGATTGCTGGGAAAACGAACCTGAGATCGACCTGGAGCTGCTTGAAAAAGCAGACTTTGCCACGGCCCATATCGCTGGTTATTCCAGAGACGGTAAAGCCGTTGGCACGATGATGTGCATCCGTGCCCTCAGTCGTTTTTTCAAGCTCGGCATCGATGATTGGCAACCGACGGCGATTGAGTTGCCGGAACGGCCACTGATTCAACTCGACGGCCACAATAAAGACGAGGAAAGCGTGCTGGCCGAAGCGGTGTTGGCAACCTACGACATCCTTGCTGATGATCAGAGGCTCCGGGCTGACCCCGGGTCGTTTGAACGGCTCAGAGGCGAATACCCGGTCAGAAGGGAGTTTCACAACTACCGGGTTGAAGCCCAAAATGTCAATAAATGCAGTTTGTTGGCTTTAAAAAAAATGGGTTTCCAGCTCCCATAGTTGCGGGAACATCGCAAGTATGGCGACGAGCAGAGGCAAAACCCTGACAGCAACGTGACTGGAGATTGCTGACACATTCGTTATGTGTCAAAGAATTCAGGGAGAAAGCCGTTATGACGGGCGTCGTAGAGGTCGAATGTTACGCGGGATATCGCGGCGAGGAAACTCCACGTCGCTTTCACCTGGATTTACAATGCATCGCGATCGTAAAAGTGCTCGATCGATGGCTGACGCCGGACCACCGCTACTTCAAGGTGTTAGGCGATGACGGACATCAGCATATTCTACGTTATGATGTAGTGACCCATCATTGGCAGCTGTCCAACACCACCGATTTATCAACAACAAGGCTCATCGAGGGAGCAACCATGGCTGACACAGATAAAACAATGAGTATTGATTTGCCGAACGGGCTTGACGAGGAAACGGGCCAAGGTCGGTCTCTCCGGTTTCCAGTGAGAACGAAAGACGACATCACCACCCTCTCCCACTACTACCGAGGGGAAATGGCGCGCATGATGAGCTGGCGAGATCGGCTCGACCGCACCACCAACTGGGCGATTGGGGCCGTGGCTGCCATGCTCTCCATTTCCCTGGCCACGGCCAGTGCCCACCACGCTGTTCTTATCTTCTCAATGGTCATGGTCTTCCTTCTTCTGCAGATCGAGTCGCGACGATATCGCTTCTTCCACCTGTTTCGGACCCGCGTACGCCTGTTGGAACGAAACTACTACAGCCATTTTTTCGCCCCGGAGAAGTCTCCCGAGGGGCTCGACTGGTCAGCCGAACTTTCAGAAACGTTGCGGAATCCAAGGTTTACGATCGGTCGACGCAAGGCTATGGCGCGCCGCCTGGGAAGGAACTACATCTGGATTTTCCTGATTCTGCTTGCGGCGTGGCTGCTGAAGATCACCACCGCGGTGCTGCAACCCCGCACAGGCGAAGCTGAGTTCATCCACTCCCTCGATGAGTTCCTGCACAACACAGATATCGGCTACATCCCGGGTGAGGTCGTCCTGGCGGGCGTGCTGATCTTCTATGGCTGGCTGTTCTACGTCATGATCCGGCACCGGACGAACGAAGGTGAGCTGACCTTCGGCGAGGTGCATGTCTGATCGGGGGTCTGTCTCCGATTGAGAGCTCTTAAAAGGGAGCTTTGATATTGAATGGTGCCGGGTGGGCGTCTACCTGAGTTTGATCTCTTCTAAAACCTGCCGAAACGTATCGAGAAATGTCCCCCGAGAGCGGCGCTACGCCGCAACCAGTGCTGCGGCATCTTCGTCATTTTTTTCGTCGTCTCAACGTGAATTTAGTATTTATTTTTATGATGACCCCTAGTACTAAAAGTCCTAGCTACAACTCCATGCAGATGACCTCAAACGTTGAAGAGGAAGTGGCAGATATCACCGTCCTCAATCGTGTAGTCTTTGCCGTTTAGCTGCATCTTACCTGCCTTCTTGACACCCTGTTCAGAACCGGCGGCCATCAGGTCGTCGTATTTCATAACCTCGACCCGGATAAAGCCTCGTTCGATGTCGCTGTGGATTTTGCCTCCAGCCATTGGCGCGCTGGAGCCTTTGCGGATGGTCCAGGCGCGGCACTCGTCTTCACCAGAGGTGTAAAAGCTCATGAGGCCAAGCGCGTCGTAAAGAGCGGCGTTGATCCGGTCGAGGCTCGGTTCGGTGATGCCCATTGCCTCCATGAATTCAGTACGCTCCCCTTCGTCATCGATAGCCGCGATTTCGCTCTCAATCGCACAGGAGATAGTAAAGACGCCAGGCCCGAAATCTTTGCCGATATCATCCTCGGAGACATTGTAGGCAAAAAGAAGCGGCGTACGGGTGATCAGCTCAAGGCTTTTGATCGCATGTTCTTCGTCAGGATCAAGTTCTACAGTGCTTAAAAATCGTTCCTCCTCCAGGGCCGTGTTGAAGCGTTGCAGGACTTCTTCTTCCAGAGCTTGCTCTGTCGTCTGACCTTTCTTCTTGTCTTTGGCGAGGCGCTGCAGTCGCGTCTCCACCAACTGCATGTCGGCCAGCAATAGCTCTGTTTCGATCGTGGCCCGATCACGCTCTGCATCCACCGATCCGGCGGGGTGAAAAACATCCGGTGAGTCGAAGGATCTGATCAGCAGGCAGAGAAGATCACAGCGCTGGGCCGGGTCCATCCAGAGGCGCGAGGTGCTGCTATCGGTAACATCAGGGCAGAGCACGAACTGGTTCTCGGCATAAGTGGTCTTTTCAGGATTGTAAAAATCTCTTAAAGCATCTACACGGCTGTCTTTGATCTCTGCACTCCCTTCGATGGCCTCACCGGGTTTGACAGTCGGGGGTACGGATCGTCCGGTCAACAGCGTGAAGAGGGTTTTCTTGCCCGTCTGGGCCAGGCCCAATATTGCGATCTTCATAAAGTTATCCTTTTTGACGGTTCGTGTTGCTCTGAACTGCGCTATGAGATGTCAACCAAGACAGTATACTTAGTTTATTTGAATTTTGAATAGGGATAACGTCTATAGCCGCCTGTCGGACTTCCAATTGACAGGCTGCCAGGAGAAGCGAATAGAAAGGTGACGATGTCCGAAAGGGTGCTGGGACGCGAAAGGGATCCTTCCGGGAGTGTCCCCCGAGGCCAGAACCAACATTAGAACAGGTATTATGTCCCCCGATTCCCAAGTTTCAATTCAACGTGTCACTTGAGCCTTCACAAAGTGCAACACCTGCTTGAAAGGAAAGCTGTCGTAGACTGCAAACAGACCATGCTTTCTAAGTTTGGCGCGAGAAGTCGCGGGAGAAGTGATGCCACAGAGAAAGCGTGCAAGTTGACGCGGGCTGCCGAGTGCCTCATGGTCTTCAGCGATCAGTGACTGAATGCATATTTTATCCTGAGCATTGAAGCAAGCAGGATTGCAAGGTTTCAGGGTCCCTGGTTTTCCCCCAAGACAGCCGCAGCAGTGACCACAGGGCTCGAGTTGTTCGCCAAAGTAGGCCAGCAAATATTGCGTCAGGCAGCCGCCGTGTTGCGCAAAGCTGAGCACCTGTCGGATTCTGCTGATGTCGTTTGCTTCTCTTTTCTGGAACCTCTCGTTAAGCGAGACGACCAGTGACTCAAGGTTGTCGGGCTTCTTTAAGCGACGGTAGCCCTGTCGCACACCCGCCACAGCCACAAGCAGGTCACCCTGCTCTTCCAGGTAACTCAAAGCAGTAACAATGCGGTCACGAGGTTGGCCCATGGCCATACTGGCTTCCACGGTGTCGAGGGTAGACCAAATCGTTCCTTTGCGAGCCTGTGCAAAAATGGCTTGCAGAAACTCGGCTCGTTCACCGCTGAATCGGCCCATGATCTCGGCAGAAGGTTTCAGGCATTGAAACTTGTATTCCGCGTAAAAGGGACCGGTTGAGGCCAGGTACCCGTCCAGTTCCAGATAGGTTAAAAGCGTTTTGACCACCAATGGCCTCACATCAAACTGGTTTGAAAGTTGAATTTCAGAGACATCGAAGGTTTCTTCAGCGGCAAACACGTAACGGGTAAAAGCAGCAATGGTTTCTGCTTCGGGAGTATCACCGTAGCTGAAGTTCTCCAAAGTGATGGCGTCATCTGCGGAAGCCAGCATTTCGCAGACAGAGGATTCACCATCCCTGCCAGCCCGTCCGATCTCCTGCGAGTAACTCTCAAGACCTTTGGGTAGGTTGTAATGGTAAACATAACGGATATCCGCTTTATCCACGCCCATACCAAATGCAATCGTGGCCACGATAATGGTATCCCGTGACATCATGAAAGCATCCTGGATCGCCGCACGATCTTCATTTTTCAAACCAGCATGATAGGCCGTCGCTTGTAGCCCATGTTTTACAAGATAGGCGGCGACTGCCTCCGCGGTGCGTTGCAGGGTGACATAGACGATCGTCGAACCGGGCGCACGCTTTTTAATGCGCGACAGTAGCATCTTGCTACGATCGTCATCGCCAACCGGCAAAACGCTTAATTGCAGGTTGGGACGATAAAAGCCGGTATGAACATAATCTGTTGTGGCAATGCCAAAAGCTTTGCGCACATCTGTCGCAACCTCGGGAGTTGCTGTTGCGGTGAGCGCTAAGGTACGTTCGACCTTGAGCTGTTTTGCCAGTTGGGCAATCTTCAGATAATCGGGGCGAAAGTTATGCCCCCATTCGCTGATGCAGTGCGCCTCATCAATCGCCAGCAGGGAAATCTTTTGTCTGGCGATGGCCTTGAGGAATCGCTCGTTGCCCAAACGCTCCGGTGAGATATATAACAATTTCAACTTTCCGGCATAAAGCTCGTCAAAGATTTTCTGGTTTTCTTCACGCGTCAAGGTGGAATCCAACCGCGCTGCTGGAGCGCCCTTGCTTATGAGAAAATCCAACTGATCTTTCATCAGAGCGATGAGCGGAGAAATCACCAAAGTTAAGCCATCAAGCAAAATCGCGGGCAATTGATAGCAAAGGCTTTTACCGGCACCGGTCGGGAAAACCGCCAGAACCGACTTTCCTTCCAACAGCTTGGTGATGACTTCTTCTTGTCCTTCGCGAAAAGAGCTAAAACCAAAAGACTGCTGCATTTGTTCTTTTAATGACGACATAACCATTCCCATTGATTGCTGTTACTCGGAAAAGACACTCTTTTGTGAGTGCATCCGACGCCAATTTTCAATTTCACAAACCCGTCCATCTTTGTCTGGGTCTATCCCTGTACACGATGCTATGGGAAAACACGCCCCAAGAGCTTTTCCAAACTAATCATGGTTTCTGCTCTACAAAATGGACGGCCACTACGAGTCGCCTGATTAATCATGTCAGCCACTCGACCTTCGTTTTCAGTCACAAACAGACGATAATCTTCTCGCTCTTCTGACTTTAGCCAACGTGAACCTGACAAAAAAGCATCCGGCTTCCCTTCAAGATGACAACGAGCACTTGACCAATGATACTCCACCGCAGTGGCAACAAGTGCTGCCTTGACAGGATTGTTTTCGATATACCGGGCAACCGACCATAGATGTGCATCAGAATCGACAATGCACGAATAGAAACGGTTCTGCCAAACACGCCCAGATCGATAGTATTTTCGGTTTACGTGTCTTGTATAAACCAAGTTTGTTCGACCAATGCAAAGTGCCAAGGCATCGGTGGTTTGAGGCACGACGAGTAGATGAATGTGATTGGGCATCAAGCAATAAGCTTGGATATGGGTTTGATACTCCTGCGCATAATGTTTGAGTAACCCTAGATAGGTTCGTCGATCGTGGTCATCGAAAAAGACTGGTTCGCGGTTGTTCCCGCGTTGGGTGATATGATGCGGATAGCCTATAGCCACCGCGCGTGAATTGCGTGGCATGTTCCCCTCCATAAAATAGCATGACAACAAGAAAGCAATGGTCGGATTCTAGCAAAAAATCGGTAAAGATCAAACCAGCTCAAAAAATTTACATAATGCGGGACACTTAAAAGGGACACTTAATTTTAAGTGTCCCAGATGCTGTACGTATCCCCTAGGGCACAATCAGCACCATACACTTGGCTGAGTGCAACACCTTGGTGCTGACACTCCCCAAGGTTAAGCCCAGGATGTTGGACAAACCTCTTGATCCCATCACGATCAGATCGCTTTTCAGAACGCGCGCCGTTTCGATGATCATCTCTGCAGGGTCGCCTTCGAGGATCAACACTTCAAAAGCAATCCCGCTCTTCTCAAGATGCGTTTTGTGATGAGCAACCGTATGTTCTGCGTGCTCTATATACCTGTTGAGAACTTCCTGGTAGTAAGGCTGACCAAGCTCCAGAATCTTGGGATGGACATACACCAGAAAAATCTTCGCCTCAAAAGAGCCTGCCATCGCAATGGCCCTCTCGGCAACCAGGTCTGAGTGAATCGATTCATCCACGGCCAACAGAATCCGCTTGATTACTTTCATGTTCACCCCCGCACAGGTGTAGTCGTTTTAAAGCACTCTCATCATATCTGAACTAGTAACGTACGACGGAGGTTTGTCAACTTCATCGAGGATAAACTTGTGAAGAGGTAGTTAGATAACCAGATTCAAAAACGCCTCAAATGTATTATTGAGGGCACTTAAAAGGGACACTTGTTTTCAAGTATCCCCAGCTCTAATGGTCATCGTCAATAAATGAGCCGAAACCGGCATTTCTTAATTCCGGAAAATCTGGTTTAGGTAATTCTGGAACAACAATATAAAAACAATTGTTGAGGAATTTTTCAGAAAAATAGCCATCGAAGTACAGATAGTTGGCGGTCGCCGGACACGTTTTTGTTTGCCCTTAACTATAGTTGTCATGACTGTCCCCAACTCCATTTTCCAGACACCATTTGCGTAGTAGCTCATCGATCCGCTGCTCTTCGTAGAGATGCCAGTTGTCGAGCAGGTGTAGGCGGCGCATCAAATCCTTCGCATTGCGAAAGGCCCCGGGACGGGTAAAGATCGCCTTTACCTGCGGCACCTCCGACTGAGCATGGTCATTGAAGAACTGGAGTATCAGTCCCTTCCCCGGATCGAGATCCTGCCTGCGGGGGATAAGGAGATAGTCGGGGTCGTTATCGGCTTCGGGTGGAACCTGATCGAACCCGGCTTCAACCGAGGCAAGAAAGACCTTACAGGTGCCCCGGTGGACCATCGCCCTGCGGTCACCCGGCTTGCCGTTGCTGATGTAGTTGAAAGCGTCTTCTATTGTGTCGTAGGACATGCTGGATCCTTAGAGTAGTAATTCTGCTGATTGATTTCGGTGAGTAAATCCTACCACGCCCTGGGAATACAGAGGCGGCTTAAAGTAAAGTAGGGCAGCGGGGGACATAATACCTATTCTAATCTTAATCGCCTGCCGGGTTGCTTCACCCGCAGTGCCCTCCCTGTCAAAACTTCGAGTCCCAACACAAATCGCTCGTCTCCAGCCGGTCGGCCAGTCCTGGTCTTTTTCCGCAGGTTCCGTTCAGTCTCTTCATCACTCGTCAGAAGAAAACGAGTCCAGTTATCAACCATCGTCGGCAACTTGCAATCGCGAAGCAAAGGGTCGTGCTCTACCAATCCGCAATGGTACCGACAACTGGACCATGGATACTCTTGCGGCTTTTCAACCATCTTAGCTGCAGCAGGATTTCTTTCAACATAGCGCCCGGCAGCCAGGAGATGTTGCTGATCCAGCACACATGAGCTAAATCGTCCCTGAAACAAATAACCACGCACGCCAGCAGCAAAATTCTTCATACGTGTATAACGGCGATGGGCTTCGCCAATGGCTCGTGCCAATGAGTTTTCACGCTCGGGGACAGCAATCAGATGGACATGGTTCGTCATAAGGCACCATCCCATAAAAGTGACACCAAACCTGTCCGACTCCTCTGCCATAAACTGAAGATAGTTGAGACGATCCCGATCATCTGTAAAGATGTCTGTGGAACGCACGCCGCGCTGGGTAATGTGGTGGGGATAGCCTGGCACAACCAGGCGCGATAGACGTGGCATGATATTCCCTCCAATTATAACAATTCATAAAAAATCAGGGGCCAGTTTATAGAAACTGACCCCTGATGGCAACTTGGCTGACATTAGAATAGGTATTATGTCCCCCGATACCTGATGGCAACTTGGCTGACATTAGAATAGGTATTATGTCCCCCGATACCGATACTGATACATCTATCATAACAAATCTGGAGCACTCAAACAGGACACTCCATATTAGCTGACCCCGGCGACCACAGTGTATACTAACAGAGTTGTAATGACTTTTTGGGGCACCCATTTGGGGCACTCATTTTTGCGTGTCCCCGGTTTCAACAACTTCCGGGAGGTTTCAGCATGAATCGCACCCATCGTGTTCTTCTCGCCATAGCGTTCATCTCACTCGCAATGTTTCTGTCGGCTGCGGCGTCAGCACCTGATGTCATTAAAACCGAAGAGCACGACCTGCGCATCGTCAAGATCGTCTCCGGACTCGAACATCCATGGGGACACGCTTTCCTTCCAGACAATCGGATCCTCATCACAGAAAGACCAGGCCGTCTTCGCATCGTCGAAAATGGCCAACTAAACCAGGAGCCCGTTGCCGGGCTGCCTGCCATAGCGGCACGCGGCCAAGGCGGACTGCTCGATGTCGCCCTGCACCCGGACTTCGCCACGAACCAGCTTGTCTACCTCACCTACTCTGCGGCCGGAGCAAGTGGCGTCGGCACAGAGGTGGCGAGGGGCAAGCTGATCGGCAATAAGCTTGAAGACGTCGAAGTCATTTTTCGTATGGCCCCAAAATCGAACACCGGTCATCATTTCGGATCTCGCCTGGTTTTCGACCGCAAGGGTTATCTCTACATCACCCTCGGTGACCGGGGTGAGAAGCAACGTGCACAGCTCTCCGGCGATCACGCAGGTTCGGTGATCCGTCTGCACGACGATGGCCGTGTTCCTGTAGACAACCCCTTTGTTGGCAAGCAAGGCTGGCAACCCGAGAAATATACGCTTGGTCACCGCAACATGCAGGGCGCCGCCCTACACCATGAAACCGGTGAGGTCTGGACGCATGAGCATGGTCCGCAGGGCGGCGATGAAATCAACATCATCCGCCCCGGCATCAACTATGGCTGGCCGGTAATTACCTACGGTGTGAATTACGTGATCGGCACACAGATCGGTGAAGGCACCCATAAGGCGGGCATGGCGCAACCCCTGTATTACTGGGTCCCCTCGATCGCTCCTTCGGGCATGACATTTTATACGGGCGACAAGTTTCCGCGCTGGAGTGGCAACCTCATGGTCGGCGCCCTGAAAGACCAGATGCTGGTGCGGTTGAGTCTCAACGGCGAAAAGGTCGTCAGCGAAGAGCGCCTGCTGAAAAATCGACTGGGCCGCATCCGCGACGTCAGCCAGGGCCCAGACGGTTATCTTTATCTAATTACCGATGAAAAGGACGGCATGCTGGTGAGAATTGAGCCGGTCGATTAACGTGTCTGACATTAAAAAAGGCATAAGGACATCGATCCCCCAGACTCAAGATTTACATAAAAAGGGACACTACCAAGTAATGTCCCCCTGTCCTGCCGGGGGCACTGAGTCGCCCGCCCGGCGAGCCAGCTCGAGGTTGAGGGACAGGCTTTTGTTCAGGTTAGAGTTGTTATCTTTACAGTCGTTTGGCGTGGTCCGACCTCAGTCCTGCCCATCGGAACCCGGTAAAGTTTCCAACCAGCGACTGATTTTCTCAAAGTGCGAGCCCTGCCAGTAGAGCCGTTGGCAGACGCGGCAGCGGCGAAAGTCAAGATAGTAGCGCCTGGTGAGTGGTTGCAAACGTTCGGCGATGGCAGCCTTCTCGATCTTTTCCAGCAAACCATTGCACGCCATACACCTGCGCCAGGCATGGATCTGATCAATTAGCTGATAGCGGTCAATGACTTCCCTGATCTGTTCATCAACCTGATCGGATCGCACCAGGTATCCGTGCACAACCTGGCGATGCTTGAGGATGCCGCGGTCGCGGGTCAAAATGACGCGTTGCTGATCAAACGACAATTGCATGATCTCGGCATCGCTGAAATCGTTCTGATAGAGGCAGTCAAAGCCGAGGAGTCGCAGGCGACGAGTGAGCTTGCCGAGATGAAGATCGATAACAAAGGCAACCGGTTCAACCGGTGGTGCGCTTAAATGCAGCACCGTCCCAGCCGGAACGGTGCAACCAAGCGGGTAGACGTCTATTGTATCAAGGTGTTGCAGTTGGTAATGAAAGTCGACCGAACAGCCATTGGCGACAATAACATCCACCTCGGTGTGAGGAATCCCCATCGATTCGATAGCATCCTTCACTGCCGGATGCCTCTTGAAACGATAAACGATCGACGCGTCGCGGTATCTACGTTTCAGTAGCGCCGGCAAGTTGCCAAAGCAGCGAAAGCTCGCGGTAAACTGTGCCTGCCCTGAGTCGGTTCCATACATGTCACAAAGCAGTTTTCCTTGGTGGTTTTGACAATTTATACCCAAACATCCAGCGCCGTCCTTAATTATGGCGCTGCGACTTCGATCAAAACCTCGTAGCGACGCAGAAATCAGAGGTCATTTGCGGAAAGCCTGATTGCTAAAGATATCGAAGGCACCGGCCACCTGGGTCTCGCGAAGCCCCATTGGGGACACTCATTTTTGTGTGTCCCCACACGGTGTGCGTCACCGTAAGCCTGATTCAGTCATCGGCACAAACACCACATCGAGGACCTTTCTGGCGGTTATCTTGCCCTTCAGATCCTTTTCGAGCAGCTTCAACTGCTGCGCCATCGAGGGCTTGCCGACGGGGATAACCAATCGGCCTCCAGGCTTAAGCTGCTCCAGCAGCGCGGGCGGCAGATGGGTCGCCGCCGCGGTGACGATGATGCCATCGTAGGGCGCATGCTCGGGCCAGCCGAGATGTCCATCACCGGTTCGAACCTCAACGTTGTCATAACCGAGACGGGTGATTAAGTCAGCCGCCTGAATGGCGAGCGCGGGAATAATTTCAAGGCTATAGACCTGCCGGACCAGCTGCGCCAGGATCGCTGCCTGATAACCTGATCCGGTGCCGATTTCGAGAAGGGTCTGCGAGGGTTGCGTCTCGAGCAGGTCGGTCATCAAGGCAACGATGTAGGGCTGGGAGATGGTCTGCCCCTGCCCGATCGGCAAAGGCCCGTTGGCAAATGCAAACTCACGTATCTGCGGCGGTACGAAGGCATCGCGGGGAACCGATTCCAGCGCGTGCATGACCCGCGGATCGAAGCTCCACCGGCCGGTCAAAGCCGCGGTTAGCCGGGCCTCGCTTTCGATGACATGCAGCATCTGTCTAGAATTGCCGGTGTGCATCCCCGCCTCCCTCCGCCACCTGCGAAAGAGCAATCCAACCGATCGACCGGGTTAGCTAAAAGCATATCATTTTTTGCTGCAATCTCTTGTGAGTTGTGGCGGATCAATTAGAATAAGTTTATGCATGGCGCATTTCTGCTGAGGGCTGCAACAGCTTGAGCGGCAGCCTCGGTTCGGGCCCCTCAATGAGAGACCAGCCACTATGAATGACTACAGCATCATCGTCTCTGCATCACAAGACCAGGCTTGCGGAGAAAAGGAATTCGAGATTGTTGAAAGAAAGGGGATCGGTCATCCCGATTCGATTTGCGACGGGATCGTCGAAGCCGTCTGCAACCGGCTGTGCCAGGTTTACATGGACAACTTCGGCAGAATTCTGCACCACAATATCGACAAGGGGCTGTTGGTTGCAGGACGCAGCAGCCCGCGGCCAGGCGGCGGCAAGATAATCGAACCGATGCGCTTTGTTTTTGGCGATCGTGGCACCTGCGAATTCGCAGGGGTCAAAATCCCGCTCAGCGACATCGCCCAGGATGCGGCCGAAAACTGGTTAGAACAACATCTGCGCTTTATTAACCCGCAACGGCACATGCGCTACCAGAGTGAAATCAAACCAGGCTCTGAGGAACTGGTCGACAACCTGATGGACGAAGAGGCCGGTGCCAACGACACCTCAGTCGGGGTCGGCTATGCGCCCTTGAGTCCAACCGAGCAGACGGTTTTAGCGGTTGAGCGCTGGCTAAACTCCCCCTCCTTCAAAGAGGTTTATCCGGTCTGCGGGGAAGACATAAAAATCATGGCGATACGCACCGGCAAACGGCTGGAGTTTATTGTTGCCGCAGCGTTTGTCGACCGATATGTCAAAGATGCCCATGATTATTACGAACAGAAGCAGGCCTTACAAAGCGAGATCAGCCGCTTTATCGACGGGCTGCACCTGCCCTTTTCAGAGATCAAGGTCGTACTCAACGCCCTGGACGATCCGGAATGGGGTGAGGCAGGCATGTACCTGACGGTCCTTGGCACCTCCGCCGAGGCAGGTGACAGCGGCGAAGTCGGACGCGGTAATCGCGTCAACGGCGTCATCTCTTACAACCGCCCGACGACAACCGAGGCGGCGGCCGGCAAAAACCCCATCAACCATACGGGCAAGATCTACAACCTCCTCAGTCACCAGCTGGCCGCAACCATCTTCGCAAAGGTGGCCGGCATCAAAGAGGTGACCCTCTGGTTGTGCAGCAAGATCGGCGCCCCACTTGGTCAGCCGGTGCTGGTGGCGGTCGAAGTCAAACCTTCTGCCGGGGTGCATCTCCACGAACTGGCGGGACCGATCAGGGCAATTATCAGCGACGAACTCGCCCATCCGGACATCTTCCTGCAGCAGATGCGAATGGGAGAATTTACGGTGTTCTGATAGTCAAATTACAGAACACTACGGATGTAGCGTAGAAGTTTATACAGCACAAGCAACGCAAAGTTACCCGGCAGCTGGGACAGCCATTTTGGACACTCATTTTTGGGTGTACCACGCTGTTTTACTTACAACCGCGATTGATGATAAGATTGGTTATCTTTTCCGCCTGACCGAAAAGTCGCACCCCTCGCCTCCCAGGAAAAGGCGCAAAGAAGGTCACTCCCATGTGAGTGCCTTTTTTTGGGTGCAGAACTTAAACCGAACCCTGACAAGGGGATAAAATAATGCAGAACAAGCCGAAACCAAAGGGTTTCAGAGAAGAGAGTCACAGTTGCGGCTCCAAATGTAAAAAATCAGCAATCACCGACCTTCAGCACGAGCTTTTCAATGAAGGCGTTGTCTCGCGTAAACTCCTCGACACCGTGCCGAACCCCTTATTGATTATCAATGAGCAGTGGCAGGTCGTCTATGCCAATCCGGCAGTGCGCGCTCTGGTCGACAAGGATCATGAGAATCCGGTGATCGGTCTCTCTGAAGGTGAGGCCTTTCACTGCGTGCACGCACGACACAGCCTTCAAGAAGCAGGCAAACACGAGTGCTGCAGAATCTGTGGTGTCGCCCGCGTCTTGTCCCTCTCGCTCCAGGGCAAAGCCGCCAGCGAAGACTGCCGTCTCGCCTGCGAGTTGACCGGTACAGCATCAAACCTTGACCTGCGCGTCTGGGCAACACCCCTCGAATTTAACGGCGCGAATTTTTCCATACTCACCCTGGTTGATATCAGCGACAAGTACCGGCGCGAGGCACTCGAAAAGATTTGCTATCACGACCTGCTGAATACCCTCTCCAGCATCAAGGGGTTTCTAAGCATCATGAACGAGGTCAAAGGTGAAGAGCACGCCGAAATATGTGAACTGCTCGAACGAACCACGCAAAGTTCAATTGACGAGATCATCGCTCTGCGCATGATCGAAAGAGCCGATCAAAATGATCTGCAAGTCAAGATCGAGTTGCTGGAGAGCAGCGCATTCCTTGACCTGATGCAAAAAACATTGCAACGCCACCCTGCCGCCAGCAACAAGTCCTTGAAGATGACCGACAACGTTTCACGCATCTTCTCATCCGACCCGCGCCTGCTGCGGCGCATCGTCAGCAACATGTTGATCAACGCCCTCGAAGCAACACCGGTCGGCGGCAGTGTTAGCTTGAGCGGCACAGCTGATGACACGCAGCTATGTATCCAGGTTCACAACGATCAACCGATTCCACGACTCCAGTGCCATCAGATCTTCCAGCAAAATTCTTCAAGCAAAGGTCAAGGCCGGGGTCAAGGCACTTACAGTATCAAACTGTTGAGTGACATTCTGGGCGGAGCAGTCAGCTTCACCAGCAGTGAGCAAGAAGGGACGACCTTCTCGTTACGAATCGAACACAATAACGAGCAGAGGTCATAAAGAACGCTGGCGCGGTCGGGAGACCTGGTTGCCTGCCACGCTGCACGGGGAAACCCTTGCGGTGTCACCTGATGTTTTTAAAATGTGGGAGGTCATCATGACCATAGAAATACTTTGTAGCGGCTGTGATAATTGCGAGATTGTCTTGGGTCGCGTTTGCCAAGCGCTGTCAGATCTTAATCTGGAAGCAGAGATCGTTTCTATTTACGACCCGATCCGGTTGGCAGAAAACCATATTTACGGACAAGCAGGAGTCGTGATCGACGGTCACCTGGTCAATTCCGGAGATCAGGCCACCTCGCTCGAGCTCAAACACCTGATCAATGAGAAGCTCAACCATCTGGCTGCGGAATAAAGCCGCTGAGCGCGTAATCTGGAAGCTAGGCCACCCATTGGGGACACACAATTTTGCGTGTCCCCGATCTCCGAATTCGGCTCGACAATGCGAACTTAATGGTAAAAGCAGACCTTTTTCAGAGGATGAGTTTAATGATGACAGTGAGTTGTGCTGGTCCGACCGCAAAGGCAACAAAGTCGTCCCTGCAAAACGCTACAAGGCTGATAGAATGATGGTGAAGGGAGTGGAGGCCCAGGCATGCAGCCTGTCCAGGATCTGCTCAACCGTATCCGCTGGGATGAAGTGTTCGCCGCCGATTTTGAGATTGGCTACTACGACCGGATTGAGGATCAGATCATCCAGGTCAAATACGCGGAACTATTCTTCCCGCCAGACGAGCATTTTGCCTTCGAGCTGCTGGATGAAGAAGGCGCAGTCCACCGCATCCCCTACCACCGAATCCGGCAGGTTACACGCAATGGTCACTGCATCTGGAGCCGTTCTCCCCATTAAGCAGAGACGTCCTAAGACGTCGGGAGGTCATCATGAAAGTCGACAATTTCTGCAACCGCGATGTGGTTATCACCGATCGCGATACAAGTATTTTGGAAGCGGCCAAGTTGATGCGTCGCCACCATGTCGGCAACATTGTCGTGGTCGAAAACCAGGGTAGAGGCAATATTCCGATCGGCATCATCACCGACCGGGATATAGTGGTCGAACTACTGGCCGAAGAGATCGACCTGAGCCGGGTTACGGTCGGCGATGTGATGGGCCTCGATCTGTATGCGGTCAAGGAGGATGATGACCTCCTGGAGACGGCCCACCTCATGCGCCGGCATGGCATCCGCAGGGTGCCTGTTCTAGGCAATGCTGGCGAACTGGTCGGCATAATCACTTTCGACGACATGATCGAGGTGATCGCCGAACAGCTCTCTACCCTCACCTTGATATCCGGCCGCGAGCACCAAATCGAAGTTGAGCGCCGGGCTTAAGAAGCGGGTGTATTAATAAAAGGGAACACTCAGCTTTGAGTGTTCCCGGTTCTTTATTGGCCCGATTTTGACACCAAAATGAGGCTTTCAGGTCAGGTGATGTCGTTTATCAGAGCGTATATTTATCGATGACGAATCGTTGTGTTGGTCCAACCCCAAAGGCCATCCATGAGAGTCGCTTGACTGACCTTGGGACAGAGATTAAACCCCGCCTCCGCGCTACGACCTAAGTTTGAGAAGATTGTCACACTATAGGCCTAAACGCCTGTTTTGTCGTTGTTTTTAATTAGACAAATAACAAATATTTTAATTTTTTAGTTGCATTAACAGCTTCCCTTCAGCCGTTATCATTGAAACCAGACAGTGACGGAAAGTACCAGCATGGAGCACATAAAAAGCCTGCAAGCGACCACGGCAAGACCTTAGGGAATAGCCGACCGCTGAAACAGGACCTGAATCAAGAAGCAAAACTACTGTAAAAGGTAGTGGATGCGGAAACTGTTGATGAGACAGGTGAATCAGGGTCGCCCCTCGGTAATGTTTCGTCACTGTTTTTTTTGCAATCGGGAGACAGAAGAGCTGTCCCAAGTTGAGTCCTCGCCCCGTTTTCTTCTTTCGCAGAGCCCTCCCCGCCCAGGCTCCGCATCGCAACAGATTATCACTCTATTGCACTCATTTTAACCATAGACAGCGGCTTATGCGTGTCCCCGGTGATTGATTCACTGCAATCCAGCACTCTGCTCGTGGCTGAAGCGCCGTACAATGCCCCGCTTGAATGGTACGGTGGAAGAGCCCAGCACCAGGGCCAGAGCCGGTTTGTTGCCCGGCGGGATTCCCAGCCTGGCGCACAAAGCCTTGTTGCGCTGCAGAATGGGCGGGGCGCCGCCGATCACGCAGCTACCCAGGCCGAGCGACTCGGCGGCCAGCATGGCGTAGGTACAGGCGATCACAGCGTCCGGCTCTTCGGCGTAGGCGGAGTAATGAAAGATCAACACTGCCGGGGCGCCCCAAAAGACCGTGTCCCGCCCTTCTTCCCAGGCGTCAATGTACTTGTGCGCCAGCGGCACGATGAAGTCGCTAAACTGTTCATAACGCGCCTGGCCCATGAAAGGCCGCATCATCTTGAGCGCGCCTGGCCGGAAGAGCTTCAGCACCCCCTGGTAGCCCTCGACCACCTCCTCGGCCAGCCCGCGGACCTCTTCGAAGCCATTGATCGTCACCACACCGACATCCCACGGCGGAATCCCCATGGGCGCGGTCGACGCCATGGCAATCACCTGCTCGAGCAGTTCCGGCTCAACCGGCTGATCGCTAAAGCGTCGGACGCTGCGGCGCGCAATGAACAGGGCCTTGAGCGACTCGGCGTCGGCGCGCGCTTCCTGCGGCGGCAGTGGCTGCAGATCCGCGGCGGAGAGGTTGCGGCCGCTGACGGTAATACACCCTTCCGGGCAAACCATCATGCAGTGGCCGCAGGCGATGCAGCCGAAACCGGCATCAACCTGCTGAACCGCCTTATCCTTGATCTGCAGGACCTCGACCCCACAGTTCTTAACGCACACCCCGCAGAGCGTGCAGCGTTCCCTGTCGACCGAGAGTTTACCGGTTTCGTGGTACAAGCTGTGTTTGACGGCCATGTTGCACCTGCCTTTCTAAGGTTTGCAATCGTTTCGATACTGATATCGTCCCTATTTTTGGTCACAGGCTGCGACCTTGAAGAATCGTGCTCCGCATAGATTATACCTTCCATCAATCCTCTTGCCACAAGCTGTGAATAGAAATTGCAAGCGGCTCAAAACCCGGCCACCGGCAAAGGGAGGCGACACAAAAGGGACACTCTATCTTGAGTGGCACCGGCTATAATTTTGCGAGACGCTCTCTTAGCCGTAAAAAGTTGTATAATTTAACCAAAGTTCAAACAGCCAGTTCTTTGGCAGTCCGACAGGCTGCATGGAGGTGATTCTATGTACACCAACAAACTGCACGGTTCATGGGACCAGGCCAAAGGTTTCAGTCGGGAGCTCTGGGGTGAGATTACCGGTGATTATCATGTCTTCTCTGCTGGGTTGCGAGAGCGCATGATCGGTCGACTGGAAAGCCGCTGTGACATGCCCCACGACGCTGCAGAAGAGCAAATCGACCAGTTGATTGAATAGGGAGCAAGGCGTTATGACAGGCGTCGTACGGGTCGAATGTTACGCGGGCTATCGGGGCGAGGAGACTCCGCGGCGCTTTCACATCGATCAACAATGCATCGAGATCGTAGAAGTTCTCGATCGATGGCTGGCGCCGGATCATCGCTACTTCAAGGTTTTAAGCGAAGACGGCCATCAGTATATTCTACGGCATGATGCAGAGACCCAGCATTGGGAGCTCTCTAACCCCACAAGTTGAAATTGGTGACCGTGACCTCTGTTCTCTGCACAACGGGTTAATGAGGTCACTGTCACCGATTTATTCGCAGCAAAGCGCATCGGGGGAACAAGCATGGCTGGTACAGAGGAAACGAGGAAGAATGATTTGCCGAGCGGATTTGTCGAGGCAACGGAAAGAAATTCGTCTCTGCGGTTTCCAGTGCAAACGAAGGACGACATTACCACCCTCTCCCACTACTACCGTGGGGAAATGGCACGCATGATGAGCTGGCGCGACCGGCTCGACCGCACCACCAACTGGGCGATAGGCGCCGTGGCCGCGATGCTCTCCATTTCCCTGGCCACAACCAGTGCCCACCATGCCGTCCTTATCTTCTCCATGGTCATGGTCTTCCTTCTCCTGCAGATCGAGTCGCGTCGCTATCGCTTTTTCCACCTGTTTCGGACCCGTGTACGCCTGTTGGAACGAAACTACTACAGCCATTTTTTCGACCCGGCGAAGTCTCCCCAGACACTCGACTGGTCCGCTCAACTTTCAGAGACGTTGCGGAATCCAAGGTTCACGATCGGTCGACGCCAGGCCATGGCGCGCCGTCTGGCAAGGAACTACGCATGGATTTTCCTGATTCTGCTGGCGGCGTGGCTGCTGAAGATCACCACCGCGGTGCTGCAACCCCGCACAGGCGAGGCGGAGTTTATCCACTCGGTCGATGAGTTCCTGCACAACACAGCGATCGGCTACATCCCGGGTGAGGTCGTCCTGGTGGGTGTACTGATTTTCTATGGCTGGTTGTTCTACATCATGATCCGGCATCGGACCAACGAAGGAGAGTTGACCTTCGGTGAGGTGCATGTCTGATCAGTGGCACTGAAAAGGGACACTCTCTCTTGAGTGTCCCCGGTTCCTGTCCCTTTCAAGTCTCCCTGGCAGCTACTTTCTCTTGAGCGCATCTTGCCCCGGGCGCAAGAGCCGTGAGAGAATCAAGTGATGAAAGCAGATGCCCCCATGCAACAAGCCAACCTCTCCCTGGCCGCGCTGAAGTTCGACAACGCCTTCGTCCGTGAACTGCCTGCCGACCCGGACCTCAGCAATCGTGTGCGTCAGGTCTATGGAGCCTGTTACTCACGCGTCCAACCGACGGCGGTGGCTGCACCGCAACTGATCGCCTACGCCGCAGAGGTCGCCGAACTGCTCGATTTGCAGCCAGCGAGCTGTACAGGAGAGGAGTTCGCCCAGGCCTTTGTCGGCAATCGCCTGCTCCACGGCATGGACCCTTACGCCTGCTGCTACGGCGGCCACCAGTTCGGCAACTGGGCCGGTCAGCTGGGTGATGGGCGGGCCATCAATCTGGGTGAGATCATCAACCAGCGTGGTGAACGCTGGGCGCTGCAACTCAAAGGCGCCGGACTCACACCCTACTCACGCAGTGGCGACGGCCTGGCGGTGTTGCGCTCCTCGGTGCGCGAATTTCTCTGCAGCGAAGCGATGTATCACCTCGGCGTACCAACCACCCGTGCCTTGAGCCTGCTGCTCACCGGCGAGCAGGTTACCCGCGACATGTTCTACGACGGCCATCCCAAAGAGGAACCGGGCGCTGTGGTCTGCCGGGTCGCGCCCTCTTTCACCCGTTTTGGCAGCTTTCAAATTTTCAGTTCACGCAACGAAATCGAGCCATTGCGCCAGCTGCTCGACTATACCATCCGCACCGACTTCCCCCACCTGGGCGAACCCTCGGTGGCCGTTTACCTGCAGTGGTTTGAAGAGCTCTGCCGCAGCACCGCAGCGATGATTGTGCACTGGATGCGCGTCGGCTTTGTCCACGGCGTGATGAACACCGACAACATGTCGATCCTCGGCCTGACCATCGACTATGGTCCCTACGGCTGGATCGATGATTACAATCCCGACTGGACGCCCAACACCACAGACGCCGCAGGCGGTCGCTACCGTTTCGGCAACCAGCCCCAGATGGCCCTCTGGAACCTCGCTCAGCTGGCCAACGCCATCTATCCGCTGATCGAGCAGGCAGAACCGCTGGAAGCGGCGCTGCAGATTTATGGGGACAGTTACAAGCAAGGCTGGCAGGCGATGATGGCGCAAAAACTTGGCCTGAAGAGCTTCGAGGCAGAGACCGATCTGGCTTTGATCAGTGAGTTGGAAAAGGTGCTGCAGCTGGTGGAAACCGACATGACGATCTTCTACCGCAAGTTGGCTGATCTGACACCGACAAAAGACCAGGATGATGCCAACTTACTCGCCCCGTTGCGCGAGGCTTACTACCAGCCGGACGCCTTGACCGGGCACAACCAAGAGCAAATCACTGCCTGGCTGCGCAGCTACCTGCAGCGGGTCGCAAAAGACCGATGCGACAGCGATGAACGCCGGCAACGCATGCATGCAGTCAACCCAAAGTATGTTTTGCGCAACTACCTGGCGCAAATGGCGATCGACAAAGCCGAAGCGGGCGATCACAGCCTGGTCAATGAGCTACTGCAAGTGATGCGGCAGCCCTATGCGGAGCAACCGGAATACGAGGAGTTTGCCGCCAAGCGCCCGGAATGGGCACGCCACCGGGCGGGCTGTTCGATGCTTTCCTGCAGTTCTTAGTCGTGCGGGACAGGGCGCACACAACAACCACTTGACTCAAAAGGGTCACTTGTTGAAAGGATCATAAAGGGTCATAAAGGTTCAGCTCTTGAACTTTAAATTTATTCAAGATTCAGGACCTGACCCCAAAGACAATCAACTTTGTCTCAATCCGTAACTTATTTTGCTGCCACGGCATAGAATTCAACGCCTTGTTTGCCGGAAGCTCCCTCCAGCTCCGGAGCCTGTTCCCAGCCAACACTCTTTAAAAAAAGATCAAGTTCTTCAGGCCGCACACTCCAGGTCCATGGCTCACCAACAACCGTCTGCAACCAGAGCATTAACCGCGTCCATCGGCCTGCGTCAAGACGACCATCGACACCTGTTGGGATATAACTAAAAGCGAACCGACTGCCCTCACTGACCATCTCTGCGCACTGACGAAACAGGCTTGCGACAGCTTCTGGAAGCAGGTACATCACAAGGCCTTCAGCCAGGATGACGGTTCGGGCATTCTGGTTCCATGATGCGCTCTCCCTTAAAACATCCACGAGTCGGCGTTTGCCCAGATCCTCCGCTATCAGGCAGAGGTTTTTACGCTTCCCCAAACAAGCAATACCTTTCGATTTCAGACGAGCTGTTGCAGGATGATCAATTTCAAAGAACCTGACCTCGGCAAATTCAGGGGCCAACCTCCAGCCGAGCGTATCATAACCGGCTCCAAGAACGAGGATCTGAGTCGCTCCGGCAGCAATGCCCTCCCTTACTTGTCGTTCAAAGAAAGCCTTTCTATGGGCAAACGCCTCAAATTGGCCCGGCAGCATCCAGTCAAAAGCCTCATACACAGACACCGCTTGCCGAGTCGCGGCCCAGCGTATGGTTCTAGGCCCCACCGCACCGGAAGCAAGAAGCACATCTTGCGAAGCCTGAGCAATGCCGGGCGGAAGCAGCGTTCCCATCCCTGGCTTTGCCCCCAGCGTCACAATAACCAGGGCGACCTTTAAAGCCGTTCTGCTCGGTTTGTCTTTGCGCATAAGACGCTCTCGCTGAACAATGTGTCGCTAAAGCATTGCCAATGCTTTATGCACAGCCACAGCCTGAATTTTGCTCTTTTGAAGAGGCAGCAAGAAGGGCTCCAATTTCTTCATCCCATTTATGAGCGGCACCCTTTCGCACCATCTTGCCAACCTGAACGGCCGCCTTGATCTCTGCTTCGGTTATTCCAATTTCACGCGCTTTGGCAAAGTGATACTGGATGCAAGGAATACAGTTGGCTGTTACAGAGGCCCCGATTGCAATCATCTCTTTTAATTTTTCATCCATGAGCAACGATCCTTTCACTGCGACAAATTATTTAACTCTAAATCCTCTTCGCTTTTCTGTTCTGAGAGTGGAATGATCCGGCAGCCTTCAAAGGAGACATTGCATGGCAGGTGGAATTTAAGCTTTGCGTTCATGAACCCCGCAACGTCCATGCCTTGAATGACTTTGCAGTCGCTTGCGTCAATCAACTCGCGTACGGTTTCAGTCGCAGAATCACAGCCCAAAATGAGTGCAGAATCATACTTGCGCAGCTGTCTTTTTAACTTCCTGCGGCGGCCAGAAGACCACATGCAGAGAAACCAGTGAGCAACAAAACGGCTCTTAAAGACCGTTGACTCAACCCCTCTTTCTTTTAAAACGGCTTGTAGGTTTTTGATGTGTCTTTCAAAAGGAGGCGATTTAAGAAAATGACTGAGGAGTTGCAGGAAAGGCTTGTTTTCTCTTACGGAGACAGTGACGGCCGGGCACATGTAACAGGGGATGATCAAGACAGAACGCTGGCCTTCAAGTTCAGAGGCCACGTCCATGTCAACAAGTTGGAGGGGCATCGTTCTCTCCTTTCTGGTCTAAGGTTAACCAGCATCAACATATCATCATGCTAACAAAGAGAAAGGCTAGCGCAACGTTAAAGAAGGGACAATGAGACAATTTTTCATAAAACTCTAGACACAAGTTTGGGTGGTCGACTTGCCAGGCAAATCTCTTCTGTGCTAAGTATACTAAATAGGTAATCAATTAAAACTTCAAAGGAGATACCGATGCAAGAAGGCATGATCGGTGGCTTCATCCTGGGGTTGGGAATGTGGTCCAGTCCGTTTCTGCTCGCCTGGACTTGGCGTCTTTTCCATCCAGCCAAAAGCCACCATTAAAACAAACAAGGCCCGTCAATATGGCGGGCCTTTCCTTTCAAACAGTACCGGAGTCAGGTCTTGAATGGTGCAAAGTTGCACCATTCAAGACCTGACCCCAGCCATAAGTGCCCCCAGTTCCAGCAACTTGACTTGGTCCGACCTCGGGCCCTGGGACCGACAGGCTCGTGCAGCTGACCTGCGAGAATGCCTCTTTGCGATATAATGAGCAGAAACAGCAAACAGCGAGGAGGGGCCATGATCAAAGGTGTGTTACTCGACCTGAGCGGGACGATTTATGTTGATAACGAGGTTCTGCCACGGGCATTAGAAGCAGTGCAAAAGCTGCAGGCAAAGAAAATTCCCATGCGATACCTAACGAATAGCTCTCGTAGCTCTCGCAAGGAAATACTGCAAAAGCTAAGGGGTATGGGCTTTGCCCTCAGTGAAGAGGAACTATTCACAGCCCCCCTGGCAGTCCAGGGTTACCTGCGAGAGCATAAGCTCTCTCCCTGGTTGCTTGTTCACCCTGCGATTGAAGAAGAATTCAAAGAGTTCTCCGGGGAAACTCCGGACGCAGTTGTGCTCTGTGATGCAGCCGAAGCCTTGTCCTATGAGAATCTCAACCAGGCTTTCCGGCTCTTGCTCAAGGGGGCTCGCCTGTTGGCCGTTGGTGATAATCGTTACTTCAAAGAGGCCGATGGTATGAGTTTGGATGCCGGACCTTTTATCCGTGCCCTGGAGTATGCTGCCGACTGTGAGGCGATTGTCCTCGGCAAACCGTCTCCGGCCTTTTTTCATTCAGCGGTGGCCCAACTCAACTGCCGACCAGGAGAGACTTTGATGGTTGGCGACGATGTTTTCGCAGATGTTAATGGTGCGCTGAAAGCCGGGTTGAAGGCGGCACTGGTAAAAACAGGGAAATACCAGCCGGGAGACGAACAGAAAATTGCTACACCTGGGGCATGTGTCTGCAACGACCTGTTCGATGCGGTGGATGGAATTTTGCAGAGCTAAAAAGTAAAGCAGGTTTCCAGGGACACCATTGATTTTAGTGCCAAAGTTGTGCTTTTAAGGCCTGGATAAGGCGTAAAAAACGACATTTACTTTACAATATCGGTGGGTTGAGCTGGTCCGACCCCGAGGGCCCCGGCTCCGGCAGAGGTTGCGCCGCGTATCATTGCATTGGCCGACAGAAAGGGCCCTACCCCTTGATCACCGCCAGCGGCCGCAGCCGGGCGACGATCTTGCCGATGCCGGCCTGCTCGACCACGCTCACCACATCGAGGACATCCTTGTACGACTCGGAAATCTCCTCGGCCACCGTAGCGCGGGATGAGGCGCGAATGACGATCCCGTGCGCCGCCAGTTCCGCCTCGAGGTTGCGGCCGCGGGCAAGCTTTTTCGCCGCGTGCCGGGAGAGAACCCGCCCGGCCCCATGACAGGTGGAGCCAAAGGTCTCGTCGAACGCCCCTTGAGTGCCGACCAAAACGTAGGAGTAGCGCCCCATGTCACCGGGGATCATAACCGGCTGGCCGACGCTGCGGTAGAGGGCCGGGGTATCGGGGTGACCCGGCGGAAAGGCGCGGGTCGCCCCCTTGCGATGCACGCAGAGCCGCCGCTTCTTCCCCTCAAACATGTGGGTCTCCATCTTGGCGATATTGTGACAGACGTCGTAAATGGTCGAGATGCGCATCGCGGCCGGACCCTTGCCGAGCACCCGTTCGAAGCTCTCCTGCACCCAGGCGGAGATCAACTGCCGGTTGGTAAAGGCGAAATTGGCCGCGCAAGCCATCGCCGTCAGGTACTGCCTCCCTTCCGTGCTGGTCAGCGGCGCGCAGCAGAGTTGCCGGTCCGGCAGCTTGATCCCGTACTTGCGCGCGGCGTGCTGCATCATGCGCAGATGATCGTCGCAGACCTGGTAGCCGAGGCCGCGGCTACCAGTGTGGATGGTGACCGTAATCTGACCGGGAAACAGCCCGAGGACGCTTGCGGCCTGCTCGTCGCCGATCTCTTCGACCAGATCGACCTCGACGAAGTGGTTGCCGCTCCCGAGCGTCCCGAGCTGATTGCGGCCCCGCTCCAGAGCCCGAGCGGAGATCGATTGCGGGTCGGCCCCTTTGATCGTCCCCTTCTCCTCGATATGGTCCAGATCCTCGGCGCGGCCGTAGCCGTGCTCCACCGCCCAGGAGGCGCCCTGGGTGAGCATTTTGCGCTCCTCGGCCAGAGACAGCTTCAGATCGCTCCGGTGGGAGCCGATCCCCGATGGGATATTGCGGAACAGTTCATCGGCCAGCGGTTCGATCCGCGGCCGGACCTCATCGACGGTCAGTTCGGTGCGCAGCAGTCGCACCCCGCAGTTGATGTCGTAACCGACGCCGCCGGGGGAGACCACCCCCTCTTTTGCATCGAAGGCTGCCACCCCGCCGATCGGAAAGCCGTAGCCCCAATGGATATCGGGCATGGCGATCGACGGGCCGACAATCCCGGGCAGGGTCGCAACATTGCGCACCTGCTCCAGCGCCTGCGACTTCTCCTTCTGCAACGCCGCCATCATCTTTCGGTCGGCGAACACCAGGCCGTCGGTCCGCATCGCCCCCTCGCGCGGAATGCGCCAGCGGCAGGAATCGATCTGTTGAACCTTGACATCCATCTTTCACCCCCCTGTTTCTGTGAAAAACTCTCCCGGCCGATCGGGGTTCAGAGATCGACATAGACCTGCGCCCGCCAGCCGGTGGCGGTCGGCTCTACCTCGATCCGATGATAGGTCACCGCCTTGATCTCCCGTTCCAGGTAATGCCGATCAGGGTCAAACTCCTCCCCGGCCACCCGCGCCCGCAGCCGGCAATCGCCGGGAGTGTCGATCTCAAGGGTGTCGATCTCAAATGCCGCCGGCAGCAGCCGCCTCGATTCGAGCAGGAACAGCAGCTCACTCAACCAGTTGACCATGAGCTCTTCGCGATCCTCGCCCTGAACCTCGACCGGAAACTCCGTCCTCGGCTCGATATAGCTGCAGGCGGTGACAATCTGCCGCAAACCGAGCGCCGCCTGCACGTACAGGGCGGCAAGACACTCCCCTTCGGCCGCTATCCCCATGTCGGCGGTATGTTCCAGCAAACGAAAACAGTTCATAACGGGTCGGTCAACCCCCTCTTAAATCACCCTGCCGTGCGGTTAATCGTTTGTGTCCGCAGAGGAGTCCGTATCTGAGAAATTCTTGAACAAACATCTCTCTACTTTATGTTACCAGAGCGGCACGATTTCTCTATTTCCCTTCGAACGCAACCATAGCCTCTCTGCGCAACAGATCAGGGGTTTCCTGGTACCGCGGCGAATGATGATAGACCAGCAATCTGGCGGCGCCTGCCTCACGGCCCAACTCACCGGACAATCGTGCCGTCAAATGATTACGCTCTCTGGCTCGGTCGAGATCGGCATGCGCAAAGGCCGCTTCGATGACCAGCAAGTGAGCATTTTGGGCCAGATTGAGAATCTTTTGACAATTCTTTGTGGTGGGGGCAGCATCGGCAACGTAGACGACTTTCATGCCAGCTTCACAATGGGCAATGGTTTGTTTCAGCACCCCCAGCGACACCGGCTTGAAACCACCTTCCACCAAAGGCACCTTCAGTTCGCGGCTGTCCGGTTCTTCGCGTCTGACCAGGCTTTTGAACCGGGTGAGCCAGGGCCCCGGCTGATATTCATGCGCAATTAATGCATCCTTGTGAATCGCAACATGCAGGGTCTCTTCGAGTGAAAATGCCAGGGACGCGATACTTCCATGTGTCAATGACTCCACGCGTACCGTCCAATCAGGAGTCGCGAGCAGGCAGCCATCGACACTCGGCCAACTGCGAAGCGGCACTGGTTCAAAACGGTTTTCAGCATGGAATGAACATTCCCTGAGCTCACCTGCGGCCCATTCGCGCACCGTCAGTACAAAGCTATAACCCTCGATCAGATTCCAGGTATAACCTGCCAGGCGCTGTCTGATTTGATCAATCAGCCCTGCCGGCCCATAAACATACAGTTGCCGGTCAAGATAGAGAAAAGTTCGCAGCAAGTGGTCGAAACCAATCAGGTGATCGATATGACCGTGGGACACAAAGACCGCATGGAGCTTCAAGAGTTCCCGAGGGCTAAGAGCATGCAATTCACCGCAGTCAAACAGCAACGCCTCCCCTCGATGCGCGATGCGTACATAGAGAGCCGAATCTCCAAAGGCTCCGTTGACCAGATGTGGATAGAAGACCGATCGCATACCTCTATTGTACCGGACACCGCAAAAGTGGAAAGCTGCAGCCAAAATGTATCGGGGTCAGGTCTTGAATGGTGCATAATTACACCAGTCAAGACTTGACCCCGCTTACAGATCGTTAATCTGCTGCTCCTCGTTTTGGGACACAAGAGGGACACTTCCGGGAGTGTCCCCGACTCCATGGCAGAGAAACGCCGCTGTTAATCTGTTTGGTGTGATCGCAGTTAAGGGGTAATGTGATGCAACACATGAGAACAGGTCTGCTGTCCCCCAAGTCACCGGCACTGTTTTTTCAGGAACTTAAGTAAGCTGTCAGAGGGAGGGTTGCCCATGGTTGACTTCACCAGCAAGACCATCTGGATCACCGGCGCGTCTTCGGGGATTGGCGCCGCGCTGGCGCGCTCGCTCTCTGCTCATGGAGCCAGTCTGATCCTCTCAGCGCGCTCTGTCGATCGGCTGGAAGCAGTTCGCCAGAGCTGCAGCACTCCGGATGAGCACCTTTGCCTGCCCATGGATCTGGCCAATCAGAGCTCAATCACAACCGCCTGGGGTCGACTGCAGACGTCTGCGCGCAAGGTGGATATCCTCATCAACAATGCCGGGATGACCCAGCGCGAGCAGGTGGCAGAGACGAGCATGGAGGTCTACAGGCTGCTGTTGGAGGTCAATTTCGTGGCCGCAGTCGACCTGACCAAGAAGGTCCTACCCGGCATGATCGCGCGAGGCTCGGGGCAGATCGTTGCGGTCAGCAGCCTGATGGGCAAGTTTGCCTCACCGCAACGCTCCGGGTACGCCGCCGCTAAACATGCGCTGCAAGGTTTCATGGACGCGCTGCGCGCCGAAGTGCACGATGCCGGGATCCAGGTGCTGGTCGCCTCGCCAGGCTTCGTCAACACCGATGTCTCACGCAACGCCCTGCGCGGCGACGGCTCCCGCCACGGCAAAATGGATCCATCTCAGGCCGCGGCGATCTCTGCCGAAAACTGTGCCGAGCAGATCATCGTCGCCATGGCAAAAGGCCGTGCGGAAGTCTTCCCCGGTGGCAAAGAGCGCGTCGGCCTGCTCTTGAACCGGCTCTCTCCGGCGCTGCTGCGGTTGGTGATGCGCAAGGTTCGGGTGGACTGAGAAACAAGGGTCAAGGTACCGTGGTCAGGGACGCTGAGATCGGGGACACATTAGTTATGTGTCCCCGATCTCTACTTATCCATCTTCAGCGCATTCAAACGTTCCTGAGCAATCTTTGCGTTAGGCGAGCCCGGATACTTGCTGACCACTTCTTCGTACAGTTTTACAGCATGCTCTCTGTTGTTCTGTTTTTCTTCGAACTGCGCAATTTCAAGTTGCTGCCCCCCTTGGTCGCCGGAACAGGCAGTCAAGGTAGTGCAACAAATGAACAACAGGATCAAGATGTACTTATTCATACTGTCTCCTTTTTAATTATGAATTTCAACGAAGCTCAAACACGACACTTATGAGCTTCGTTTCACGACAGGGGGTTGGCCTGGTCCGAACCCAATGACTTATCTGGGACACTCTATCTTGAGTGTCCCCGGCTCCAGCATCAACATATCATCATGCTAACAAAGAGAAAGGCTAGCGCAACGTTAAATAAGGGACAATGAGACAAGTTTTCATAAAACTCTAGACACAAGTTTAGGTGATCGACTTGCCAGGCCTTTCCTTTCAAACAGTACCGGGGTCATGACCCCAGCCACTATTTTGAGTGCCCCCGGCTCTTTTTGCATCAATAATGAGTCTTTAAGGTCTAGATAAACGCTTTACTGATGAATATTTGCATGGCGTTTTTTCATTAGCCGAGTAACTGATATTTTAATTTCTTAGTTGTATTGACAGTCGCCGAAGAGGCGATAAATTTAAAACAGACAGTGGCGAAATAAGCCAGCATGGAGCACGTAAAAACCTGAGGGCAACCCATGGCGACACCTAACGGAACTGCCAGACAGCCCATACAGGACCTGAATCAAGCAGAACTACTTTAATAGGTAGCAGATGCGGCAACTGTTGAACAACGCAGTCGATTCAGGGTAGCCCAGCGGTATTTGTTTCGTCACTGTTTTTTAGTCGTTTTAGAGCAACAGATCGTTAATCTGTTGCTCTTCGTTTTGGAACACAAGAGGGACACTTCCGGGAGTGACCCCGACTCCAAGGACTGGTCAGAACCCATTCGTTGAGACTCAAAAGGGACCTTCGAAATGCAACCGATCTTCCTCAAACCGGACCTGACACGATATACGCAACCTCCTTTTCCGCCCTATCGGTACCTGCCTTACCAAAAGGAGAATCCCCTTCCCCATCCGCGCACAGATCCGGCCGGTCACTCCTACAATGATGAAGACGACTACCTACCTCACTTTTCACCAAATGATTGGCGCACCTGCGAATCATACCTGTACGGCATCGACCTCTTTAACCATGGTTACTGGTGGGAAGCGCACGAAGCACTGGAAACAGTGTGGATCGCTGCAGGTCATAAATCAACAGCTTGTGGCATTTTCGTACAGGGCTTGATCCAATTGGCAGGGGCGCAGTTAAAGCGATTTATCGACGAGCCGCGCGGTGCGCAGTCACTCACCCGGTCCGGCATTGAAAAGATCAGTTTTGCAGAGGGTGTTTATCTGGGCATCGAGGTTGTTGCTTTGGTTGAGGATGTGGAACGATGTTTAAAGGAAAATTGTGGTGTCTATCCGCGGATTGAGTTGAGATTTTGATAACTTGAGAGGTACGGTTTTGGCGTCATGTACTTGTTACCTGCCCCCAAAATCGATTCAACTGCATCAGATAGCGTTACCTGACCCCCCTTGCCGATTAAGCCAACTCATCCCGCAGAGCGTCCATAACATCAATCGGATCGGCATGGATCGAGTAGTTATATTCAAAGGCCTTGGCCATTTGCTCCAGCGGAGCATCTTCATATCCATACTTCTGTAGCTCTTCCATATAGGTCGTTATGAACTTTTCAGCGCCAAGGATGGTCCACTGGCAAACATGAACGAGTTCGTGAAGATGGAGGTATAGATTGTCTTCTTGTTCCGCCCTTATGAAGTAACCGTTCTTGTATGTGATGCCTGCATGGTCATCGTCAATAAATGAGCCGAAACCGGCATCTCTTAATTCCGGAAAATCTGGTTTAGGTAATTCTGGAACAACCATATAAAAACAATTGGTGAGGAATTTTTCAGAAAAATAGCCATCGAAGTACGAGGAGAGCTGCTTACACGGAACCATCTGTTCACAGTGAGATTCCAGGGTCTCATCGATCCAGTTTTCAATTTTTGCGATCAGGTTACTCATGCCGTTTTACGATGATATCCATGCGCCTGAATCCTGTCATTACCGCTTAACTTATCCATTTTGGGTTCACAATGGGGCTTCTAAGGCCTAAGAATGGGCATTTTGAAGAGATATTTCAATTGATTACGGTTACTTGGCTTGGTCCGACCCCAAGGATAACCCAAGGATAAAAGTAACGAGGCGAGTTTCGTCTCAAGTCATTGGGAACACCCATTTGGGCCACTCATTTTTGTGTGTCCCGGGAATCCAAGTTTACATAAAGAGGGACACTTCCGGAAGTGTCCCCCTGACCGCCAGCAGCTTGCCGAACTTGCTATCGTTGACCTTGATGCCACCATCCAGGTCAATCGAGATGGAGAACAGTCAACAGGTTATTCTGCACTTGATGCATTAAATACAAAGTCGATGAATTCATTCGACAGGTTCTTAAGATTGTCCGAGATAGCCTTGCGATCAGAAAAGAATTTCAAGTCATGTGAGATGTAACCGATACCCAAGACCTTATGCTCTGAATTGAGTAAATATTTAGCCCAGCTGGGCGTAGGCATTGTTTTCTGAACGCGCCACTCCTGCCCAATGAACGTTTGATTACCCATTTGCTGCATTGTCTCGTAGAGATCGCAATCCTCTTCATAAATCCAAGCGCGCAGAAATACCTTTAACGGTTCGACATGTTGCTGAACTTCGTAGGTAATAAGGCGTACCTTAGGCATTGGCTCACGGAGTTCTACCCATAACCCTCCATTGCGAATGTATGCCCGTACGTCCATCTTGGGTGAAGATTCTGCGAGGACCACTTTGGCAGAATTCATACCCTCGGCCCAGTAGCCTTTCCAACTTTTAGCGAAGTCCTTGGATTTCAACCAACTTTCAAGTTTCTCAGGCAATTTGTGTTGCTGTAAGAACTTTTCGATTTCTTCAGTTGTCGTGTTTTCTGTCATTAGTTAAATACTCCATAGCCCGCTTTGATAGGTCCTGTGCCGGCCTGTCCTGAGGTTGGACCAAGTTAACATACTATTTTCACAATAAAAACATCCCATAAAAATTAAATTTTCGACGCTATAGGCTCATTTTAAAAACAAAAAGCCCCATAGCACTCTTCAATTCTCACGCAATTAAATTATAAGTCCACTTTTACCCCCCCCCAAAATCGACCGATAAGCCATTTCAAGGGGGCAAAACCCGTACTTTTTGGTGTTATTTCAGCTCATTAGCTTGGTCCGACCCCGGACCCCGTATCGGCGGCGTCACCATCCCACCGCTGATGATCAATTTGAAAGCTTCTTCCACCGTCATCGTCAGAGGAATCATATCTTCCTCCGGTACCAGAATATAGAAGCCGGAAGTCGGATTTGGCGTCGTCGGCACAAAGATGTTAACGAGTTTCCTTTCTGTCACCTTCTGCACTTCTCCTGAAGAGACCCCGGTTACAAAAGCCACGGACCAGATTTCTTTACGTGGGTATTCGATCAGAACCACCTGTCGGAAAGCACCACGATCACGGTTAAAAACCGTGTCGGAGACCTGTTTGAAGAGCATGTAGATGCCTTTGACAACCGGGATGCGATCAACGATCCGTTCAGAGAAATTCACCAGGGAGCGGCCAAAGATATTCGCCGCCAGCATGCCGATTGCCAGAATCAGCAGCAGCGTTGCCACCAGACCGACCCCGGGGATTGAGAGACCGAAAAGCAAATCAGGATGCAGAGTCCCAGGCAACATGGAGATCAGCATGCTGTCCATCAAGTTGACAAGCCAGCGAACCACCATAAAAGTCATGGCAACCGGAACCACCAGCAACAGACCAGTGAAAAAATAGTTCTTTAACTTATGTCGGACAAATTGGCTGAACCTGGATAGGTAACTCATAACCCTCAAAGTGATGTTAGAGTAAAAAGAAACACGACGCATTATAGGCGCTGATCAATTCTCCGGCAAGATGTTACGTGCGTTACGAATTAAGGGGACACAATATGGCTGCTATTGTGTCCCCTAATTTCGGATGGAGTCTGACAGTACGCGAACTGTCGGACTTGTCTTGTTTTGTTTTGGAAAATCGGTGACAGTTACCTCATTTCTCTGCACAAATTGTTAATGGGGTAACTGTCACCGATTTCCAATTATAACAATTCATAATAAAAACAGGGGTCAGTTTATAGAAACTGACCCTGATGGCAACTTGGCTGACATTAGAATAGGTATTATGTCCCCCGATACCCCGCTTAACTTATCCATTTTGGCTTCAAAATGGGGCTTCTAAGGCCTAAGAATGGGTATTTTGAAGAGATGTTTCTTTTGATTACAGTTACTTGGCCTGGTCCGACCCCAATGATCGGTTAGTTTGGTATTGTGGTGTGTCAGGATAAGTCATTGTCATGCTTGATAATTAGGGACACTTAAAAGGGACATTTAAAAGGGACACTTGTTTTTAAGTGTCCCCGACTCTGGTATTCACTGTTGGCTCCAATCAGTTCTTTTAGGACATCATGTTCGATTTCGGCAAGTGATTTCTTAACCGTCTCTTCACCACCAGTATGAGTAACCAACGACAAGTGGTTCTTGATCTCAACGTGCAACGGGTTGGCAATTTCTTTAAGCGCGACATTGAGCCTTTCCCGACTCAACTCGAAGGGATGGAAATTGACGCGACCGACCAGTTTCAGTTCGAGCAATGGTTGACGATCATCCTCGGTTTCTGGAAGTTGCGTCTTAACCTGTTCGACAAACCTCAGCAATGCCGCGTCGGCATCCTCGGCCTCATCCAGATCGATGGTGGCCACGATCATCGGCCTTGGTGATGTGGCCTTAAACTCAACTTCATACTCACCATCATTCACGCTGACGAAGTAATAGCCCTTGTCGTACTTCTGCTCGCCAAAATTGACCTGCTCCGGTGAACCGGGGTTGTAGGCGTAGTCTTTGCCTGCAGGGGTTGCGACGATGTATGGCTTGTGACCATGGCCAAGAGCCACGTAGTCGAATGTTTCGGCCAAGGGGTGCGAGTCTTCCGGCTTCATGTTGCCGATCTCGACCGGAGAGAAAGTCCAGATACCGACGTGGAAGAGTAGCAGGTTGTTCTTGGTGGTCACCGCCTCACAGATGCGTTCGACATGGCTGCCTGCCTGGGCACCGATGTAGCCGAGGCCATAGATGTTGAGACCGTTAATTTCGATGTGCCCACCCATGCCGGTTTCTATATTGAAAGGATCGAAACAGTAGCCGCCCTCTTCTGTCCGTGATGGACGCAACAGGCGGATATAACCCATCTGCGAGAGCGCTTCCATCCATGAGATGCTGTCGCGACGGTGAATCCAGTCGTGGTTGCCTTCGATGGCGAGGCAGGGGATGTTGGCGTCTTTGAGGGGTTGCAGAGTTTCTATGGTTTTGGCAAAAGTTCTGGGGAGGATCTGGCCGACATGGAAGAGGTCGCCGCCGATCAGGACGAAGTCGACCTTTGCTTCGATGGCATCGGTAACGATACTGTCTAAGCAAATAAAGAAGTCCTCGTAGCGTTCTGCTTCACCTATTGAGGTGCGGTAGGTTTTACCTAAGTGGACGTCGGAGGTGTGGATGAAGCGCATTGGTTGCTCTTTCGTTCGGGGTTTGACTGATAGCTAAGGAGAAAAACTTATATTAGAATAGATTTTATGTCCCCTGATTCCTAGAACACCCTTGTTTGGGTGTTCCCGATTCTGATGATATCTATTTATTTAAACTTGCTCCATTTGATGTCACCAGATAACAGATCAACGGACATAACAATCTTACCAACGCAATGTTGCTTGTGGAATATATCTTCACAACCTCCACTCGGTACTTTTTCATCAAAATACACACTAACAACAGCATTGCACAAATCGTTCTGACGGCTCACTTCATCTATAGAATATTCAGGGTCTAAATTCTCATCTGGATAGCCACCCCATTCACATAAATGCTGCAAATTATCCATGTAATATGGATCACCGATATTTTCTAAATATTCTTGGATAACATCTTCTCGATTATGATTTTCATTTAAACGATCAAGGTAATCATTGCTCAGGTTTAATACATTCATATTCATAGCCATAAAAAACTCCAATATTAAAAACAATCATTCTTCACCACATTTATTTACTACAGCCTTAGAAATTAGGGGTACATTTTTGTAAGTACCCTCCGTTTCTGATGAATCACTTCTCACCATCTGCTCTTAATATTTTATCCAACCCTTGATTCCGAATATTGGTTCTTTATCACTCGATGAAAGAATTTCCCTTTAGATTCTGCCGCATCGAATTCATACCAAGAGGATTCTGGAAAATCAAAATACTGCCAAACAGCTCCACTATTGAACTCTATTTCAAGGGTTGAAGTATCCTCATCATAGCCAATGCTTCGGATCATCTCTGAGTCAATGTTTTTTCTGTCCATTAGATATAAACTCCTTTGTGAATTATATTTTTTGTTCCCTTATTTTAGTAACAACTGATTTGTAATTACCTTTAGAGACAACATGTTTTTCACTCCAAGCCTCCACAAGCTTCGGGTCTTCACTCGTTGGTCTTGGATTATTAAGTTTTACCCTGATTCTAGAAGGTATCTTTATTGATTCACCAACAACAACGGCTTCACCAATTCTTAAAGAAGGTAATAAGTCGATCAAACTGTTTAAGTTGTCAGGTGCCGAAGATTTAACAATGCTCTGATCTCCGGTATTAGTTAGTCGCAAGGCTATTAACGTCCCAATTTGAGCAAGAATAGTTTCTGAAATTTCTGATGGTCTTTGAGATATGACTAATGCGCCTACACCAAACTTACGGCCTTCTTTAAAAACCCGTTCAACTGCACTTTTTGAATAACTATTATTATCATTTTTGTTTAAATAAGAGTGGGCTTCTTCATAAGCAAGCAAAATTGGCCGATTTTTGCCCGTGTAAGTTTCATTCCGACCCCAGAACATACTGTCATACACAAACCGTGTTATTAAACCGATTGTAATATCCAAGACCTCAAATGGGACGCCACTAAGATCGAGGATTGCTAATTTACTATTACTTCCGATCCAGTCATTTAATAAATCATGTAAATCCTTTGAAGATTTTTCATCTTTGTAGTCACCAGAGTGGAACATGAAATCAAACCTTGAGTCTCTGAGGCGAGACAAAAGCTTTTTCTCGTATGAATAATATTCTTTGTGCTGTGTTACATGAGGGGGAAGATTGTTTGCTGTGGTTGAATGGGATGTGAATTCAGCTCCAATAAGCTTTTCATAATCACCTTTTTTTGTTTCAAATTTTGTTTTTCTTTTTTGTTCATCTTTTTTTGTTGATTCAAAACTAGCATTAAGCCACCAGTTCATTTCGTACCATAGTTTACGGGCACTGAAAGGGATGGGAGAATCAGCAGTAATAAACTCAGGTGTAACATTACCCGACTTAAGCTTGTGGTTCTCTTTTTTATACTTTGTAATCAACTCTCTCAATAAACGATAATCTATTTTCTGATCATCTTTTGGACTCGCACCAACAAGGAAGTAAGCTAATTCATCAAAATTCATTAGCCAGAAAGGTATATATAAAGGATTTTTTTTGTCACCAATTTTGAACACTTGAGAATCTGGGAAGGCCGCTGAGTATTCTCCATGTGGATCAACCAAAATAACTCTAGAACCATCATAGTCTGTCAATATAGACTTAAGAATACTAACAGTTGTGTTTGATTTACCACTACCAGTTGACCCTAATATTGCACAATGTCGTAATATTAGTTTGTGAATATCTACATAGACACTTAAATTATCAGAAGAAGAATGCTTACCAATTTCAATAGAGCCGGCATTCTTTTCCCCATATATGTCAAACAAATCTTTCTCTACTACAAGATGAACCTCATCATTAATAGTGGGATATGTTCCGATACCTTTCTCAAAATCGTCATCACCAATTTTTTCACCGACAAGCTGAACACTAAGGTAACGTGATCCAAATATCTGCCTAGCCTGATTGTCTTCTGGTTTTCCCGGTGTATTGCTAACAGAAGAGACTATTCCGTAGGTTGTTATATTTCCTATTGGAATTTTAACAAAAGTACCTATCTGTCCAATCTTATATAAACGGCCATTGATAATCGGTGCGGCGGACGGAATGTCTTCAGAAACTTCAACCTCAACAGTACTTGAATCAACTCTTATTATTTTCCCGAGGTAAGTAATATCACTGTCCATTTGCTATCGCCTCTATGTTTTCTTTTTTACCTGAGTTTGTGATGAGGAAATTAACAAGACAGTTGAAATCACCAATGGTCAATTTCTTGTTAGTTTCATCCCAGTAACTATCAGCTTTCTCGTTTGATTTTAAGTCATCTTTGTTGTATTCCCACTCACCAAGCGCGCCGTTAATAATTGCCTTAGTTGGGCCAAAGACTGTCAAATTTAAGTGTGATGAGGATATTTTATATAATTCCTCCACTTCACTGTCCTGATAAAAGAACACCAAAATAAATAATCGATTATTTTGTCGAAGTGAATTGAACACAATCTCATTGATATGCTGATCAGAAAAAGAGTATCCAGTAAAAATAAAGAGGAGTTCTCCGTTCAACAAAACATTCTTAAATCGGTCAAAATAAGCAACAAAAGGCTGTTTTTTAGAAGAATCATATTTTTCTTTAGATGGATAGATAACCAACTCATTATCCATCTTTTCAATGTCTGTAATTATGCCAGCACGGATAACATTATGAGAGCCAGTGGCTTTATTTTTTTTCCAGAACCAACTTAGTGAACCGTGAATTTTCCATAGTCTGATCCAGCTTTGCGTTAAATCTGGCTTATCAACAAATCTGTCTATGCTTTCTTGCCAAAAGAAAGGTTCATAAGAACCTACGAATCCATCAAAGTATGGAATACTTATTTCTTCTAAAGATTTTTCAATGATTAAATCGTAATTTGAGGTGAAGACTTCTTTTGAATAGTCCCTGTTTTGCATATTCAGCCAGGCAAAAAACTTTTTGGTTTTAGAAAGATCTGCTGTTGCTTCGCTAGTGCTGATAACAGCATATATTTTTTTGCATATTTCACCATCAAGCGTTGTTGCTGATTCACCACTGATATCTAGATAACTTTTGTCATCTCTTTCCCCTGTAATCGATCTTATTTGTCGTATCTGGTTAAGAATATCTTCAATATTTATTGTTTTGCTAGGATATGTAGATTCAAGGTCTTGTTTAATTTTCTTAAAATTACCTAGCGAACCACCGGTTAAAGCCTTCTCTACATCTGTTGTTAAATTTTCTATATTAGGGACACCAAGCGCACATGATGTACCAGCACCAAAAAAGAAAGCATACTTCTTAGTATAAGAGAGCTGGTTCTTTAACTCCCTTACTTCTCTTACGAGGTTAAACTTGACCATATCTTTGCTCCTTTATGTCATTAAAATACTCCGCCTACACTAATTTAAAGTCGACTGATATTCTTTTAAACTGATAAGATCCGGTGACACTTACACGTGGATGTTACCGATCCTTGTCACTAATCCTTGTGCTCAAGCCAGGATTATTCCCAATCTTCTCCAACTCCCCCAAAATCCTAACCATAGCCAAAGTATCCAACCGACAGTACTCCAACAATCCCCGTCTTAACTCAGCCAGCGCCACCTGATCATCCAGCGCACACATCTCATGATAAGCACGCATCGACGCCATGCCATCAGCGACATCCATACCGTCATACGAAAGATCCGGCACTAACGCAGGCAATACCGCCTTAATCGAATAAGATCCACACATCTGCCAACGATAAAGATTCCGCTTGCGGAATGGCACCATCAGATCACGCACATTTTCAACCCGCGCAAGAAGCGCAACCGCCAGATCAGGGAAGAGTTCGGCAAGGTTTCGCAACACACCCTTCTCGAAGGCCTGGTTGTAGGTCAACACACAGGTATCCGCAGGAATCTCTGCCAGCAACCGCTCGGCAAGCTCCCGACGCGGATCATTGCCCGGCTCCACCAGGTACTCGGTATGCACCGGCTCAGCCCCTGCCCTCTCCTGTATATGCAGTGAGTACTGGAATGGAATCTTCTGGTATGGGCGGGTGCCGTCAAAGGGTGGGATGGGCGTATCAAAGGTTTCGAAATCGAGATGGCAGAGCGGATACCAGAGGCTATCGAGGAACTCTTTGATACCAACCCCATTGATAGAGTCCTGCTGGTTGAGAGTCGCTTCGACCTGGTTGCGTTGTGCCTTGTTCAAGTCATCAAGCGAGAGATCCTTAAACTTGATGATTCCACGGTTGTAATAGTCGAACTTCTTGATACCGCGCCCTTTGAGATCGAAGATCGAATTCTTAGGAATATGCTGCCAGCAATAAGGAATGAAGTCGCATTCGTAAGGATCTTTGCAGTGGAGGCCGATATCGATATCCGGCTCATTGCCAGCTAAAGTCGTACGCAGACACGCAATCAGCTCCGGCAGGCCAGCCTGGCGTTCAAGGGCCGCATCAGTGACATCCTCGCCAACAAAGAGTTGCTGGACATCGATCTCACCTTCTCGCACATAGCTGTTGTTGATATGAACCAGATAGGCCTCTGAAATGGTGAGACCACAGTTGGTAAGCACGTAACACTGGATCGCCACATCATCGCAATTGACCTCTTTGACCGAGGTACCCATCTTCACTTCATGGATTTGCCAGGCGTCGCCGTCTTTGACCAGGATATCGACCTTGACGAAGATACCTTCGAAAGCGAAAGACGCCTCGTAGATGACCTGCTCACCAGAATCGATAAGTTGCAGGGTCTGAGCTATCTGCTCAGGAACAGACAGACCATCAAAAAGCACTTCGGTGCCACCCGGGAAAAGTTGCTGAGCCAGAAGGCCGACCTGGTTGCCGGTTTGGAACTTGGCTTCGACATGAGGCAGTGGGGGGATTTCAAACGCGGGAGGATTTTTGGCGAGGTAAAGCGCTTTGGGACATTGCATCCCTTTGAGGATCAGTGACTTGCTGAGACCTGCCTTCACAGAAGAACTCACGCTACCCACCCTATTGACCTGAATCAGGTCATTGCAAAAAAAAAGTGTCAAATTAAACAGCGTCAATATTTGCACAAAAAAGACGGTTATTCCACAGAATTCATTAATTTCAGAAAGTTACGGTTATTCATTCTGAATTCGGTGACACATGACTAATGTGGCACCGATCTCCCACAATCGGAAGAGCTAAGAAGGAAGGTAGGTTATCCGATTGATGCCCACTTTTAACGGCCTTGCATCAGCGGGCAAACCTATTATCTTTTAATCAACCACTTACACCGGCTCAGGGGGCAGGCACCTTTTAATATAATATCCGTTGAAGGATCAGGTCTTGAACTTTGAATTTATCCAAGATTCAAGACCTGCCCCCGAGTACAAAAACCCCAGAATCTGTCACATTATCGCCACTCAACTAAAGTCACCAAAAGGTTGTGGTGATATCCCAAAGACCTCAGTCAACGCCCTCTGCAAATCAACAAACGAGTAATCTCGACGGCAAGGGTAATGGAGAATAGGGATTCCAGCACCCTTTAGCCATTGGTCCACCAGTTTATCTCTCTTACGCCGATCTTCTCTTTGATGGCTTCTGTCATCCAGCTCTATTACGCCAACAATACGGCTTGAATGCTTCTCTGTAATGACAAAATCAACATGCTTACTCTTGATACGGTTAAACGCAGACTGCTCACGATTTTGATGGATTCCGTTTTTCACTTTCAAGATATCAGCTAATCGTGTTTTCCCATTCAACGTGTAAAGTCTTTGATCAAGCACATCTTCGAGGACACCTTGAAAATTTTGTTCGGCAGGACTGTTCAGAGTTTCTTTGCTCTCGTAATTATCCTCGTCGTAAGATCGCGAAGTTTTGTTTGTAGAATTCGCAAACAGATGACGGATCAACTCTTCAAAAAGACTCAACCCTTTCGAATATCTTTTCACTCGCCTGGTCGCGGCAAAACCATTAGCGAAGACAAAACCAAAGAAAAGTAAATAGGCATACCAAGGAATTGCACCAAACACTGTAGCCATAATGTTTTGGCTACTTGGCACACCACTGACTGCCCCTACATTTAGTCTGGGGAGGATACTCCCAGCATTAGAACTGGCAACAAAGCCTTCAGGTGGATCCTGGTAGAGTTGCCGTGCTTGAGAAAGGACCGTTTCTCGGGTACTGACATCAGTAATCAGGTGCTCCGCAAACTCATCCATTCTGCTGGCTGTAAATGTGGCGATGTTGAAGTGATAAACGTCATTGAGGATATCGGACATCCCATCCCGGTACGACACAGCGCCAGGTCTAGTCTGATAAATACGTGTTGCTGTAGCCGTAATCGCTGGAATGGCTGCAATGGTGAATTTAGAATTTTCCGGTGATCTGAGATCCAGTTTGAAGTTGAGTCGGTTTGAACCACTGGTTAGGCTTAGTATGTTCTGTTTAAAATCATAACTTTTGTTCAATTCACCGATTTGCTGTGACAACCGATATATTTCCCAATTTTGGGAGAATGTTAGAGTTGTGTAGTTGTTAATTTTAAAAGCACCAGAACTCCCGAAATATCTAGAACCTGGGTATTCTTCTGCCAACCTTCGATTAAACTCATGACTGACTTTACTGGGGAGCACATCAGGCCTCGCCTCTACCTCTGCATACATTTGTTGTAATTGCAGTTCGTAGGGCACCATTTTCTGACGGACACCCTGCCACCACTGAACAGTTTTAGAGTATCCATCTTGGCCTGCTATTGATTGAGCCGGGAGGGAAAAGAGAATAAAGAGGAGAAGATATAGGATTACTTTCATTTTTACTTTTTGCCTTTTAAGAAACACTAAATTCATTTAAATGAGAGGCACGCCATAGAACTCTTTTCACAGAAATCCACAGGCATACAGTCCTTTATTCAAGCAAAATTTCTTCGGGATTTCTTGACATCACTTTAGATTCATAACCTGCATCAACGTCTTTTATGAAGGTGCTAACATTTTCGAAACCTTGTTCAACAACTAAACGGTTAACTTCTTCAGCTAGCCTCTTTCCATTTATGAGTAATATAGGGAACTTATCCTCTATAACCTCTCGTTGAACAGCTTCAGAAAAATGACTAGTTGTCACGTACACACCAACCCAGCCCCTTTTAAGCCTAGCAACAGTGCGCGCGATATGGTTCCCCCCAGTTGCAGTATTCATTGACTCGCATTTAGCCTGGCCCAAAACTAAAATTTTAGCTTTCGAAAACCCTGAACCTATATCAAGCCGCCCTATGAAATCAGCACCACCATCAGAACCAGGTGAAGTAACCCACCCTTCCCTGTAAGAACCACCCTCCGCAGTTATAACTCGGGCAGAAATAATAGAGGCAAGGGCTTCAAAACGATGCTTCATCTTATTTGTACTGGAGTAATAATCGTAAATCTCTTTTAACGTAGATGCTTCGCGTGAGCCCATCAATGGTTGTTGTTCATTGTTTGTGAACGTTTGTAACTTTGAGACTCGGCGTCTGCAAACTTCAAATGCAGAAGGACCTTTCTTGATCCATTGCTGCCATGATTTAGGTGCTTTAAGGAGCGCCTCAGAATGAATCGATTCACTATCCCTTCTTGCAGAAATCCATGACCAGTCAAAAACCTCATTTTCAGCAACCATGTTAAAAACCGTGAAGTCAAAAACATAGTTTGTAAAATATTGATCTTCTTTACGATCATATTGAGTAATTAAGTGAGCTCCGCTGACAATACCAAAACCTTGAAATTGAACATTTCCTTTAGTCCGACCATCAACTGCAACTCTTTTGAAAAAGATAATTGGTGAAGAATGAGCCCGCACATTTGCATCTGGTGAGTTGTGCAACTCAAATTGTTTCAAAAGTGCCTTATTCCCTCTTTTGTTACCAGGGTCTTTGCCATGCTCTTTGTTGTCGCCAAAGTAGTGAATATGACCATTGTCAGGATCAAAGAAATCCTGCCATGGTGTTTCACTTGAACCGATTTTATGAGGGCTACTAGATATTAAGATTGCAGGGCATCTTTCACCTTCTGGCCCTTTAAACTTTGCAATAGGATTGATACCAGACTCTAGTTGAGCTTGTTTTTGCCCAGGAGTAAAAGTCAGATGGGAAAAGTTTTTCAATCCATCAATCTCTGCTAAAGAGGGATCTTTAACTTTTGCATATCGGTATATTTCACCCATCTTCAGAAACATTCAACCACTCCCTTAACCCAAACTTGAAAGGCTTTGATCAATACCCCATCTTCTCAGGCACACAACCCCGCACCCCACCCCGCGGATCATCAACATCCCCTACCCGCCGCGGAATCAAATGAATATGCGCATGCATCACTGTTTGCCCAGCAACCTCGCCACAATTCATCCCAACATTAACCCCCTGGACTGAGGGATCATCCTCAAGCATCTGCCTCTTCAAAAGAGAGAGTAGCGCCTCAGCATCACGCTTTTCGTTATAAGACATGGCAAAGTAATCTGCGACATGCCTCTTCGTAACAACCAGGTGATGCCCTTCGGTAACCGGATATTTATCGTGAATGGCAAAGACCGAGCCATATTCAACAACCATTTGGTGACTCGACGCACATTGGCAGAACGGGCAATCAACTTCATGCGGTGGATTCATGTGTTCAACCTAAACTCTTTGCGATGCCAACCAAGAAACTCCTGCGCTGGCCACAACTCACGATCAACCGGCGGCAAAACACCCCGACCTGCCATCGTCTGCAAAACCCCTGGCACGTTCGGATCAACACCGATCTGACGTGCTGTAATCACATTGTACTCACGCGTCACACCGACCATGCCGCGATCGAAAGCCCAGTGGCAGAGCTTACAAAGAGCCATACCATTGCGCACATCATCGTTATGACTTTTGCTCCAGGGCACGATATGCGCAGCATCAACAGCCGTATGTCCTTCGGGTGTGATGATGCGCAAGCCACAAAGAGCACAGCGATGATCATAGGCCGAAACCACAACCCTACGAAAACCCTGGTCGCGCACCACAGGCTTGTATTGTAGCTCTTCAACCAATTCTTTCACCAACGGCTCATGTGCCTTTTCATACAACGACTGGCTGTAAATGTAAGCCTCATCGTTGATAGCGATCTGTTCAGAAAGAGCGGCCTGTGCCTCTGGTGAGAAGTGTGCTGCCAACAACGTACATCTTAACGCCTCGCGGCTATCGGCAGACTGCATATATTGAAAAAGTTCATTGTCCAACTGACCAGCAACAGCGTGTTGCCGTAACTGCGTCACGTTTGTAATATTCAAATGCCCAACTTCGACCGGTTCTCCCGTTGTAGTGATCAAGGCCCAGAAAGGCTCGTTGTGAAGCCGTGAGAACGGAAAAGCAATACTGCTGGTGTGCCCCAGAGGAGCAACCCGGCGCCAGTAACCGTTAAAGAGTTCATTAGCCTCAACGAGATCATCGGTCACACTGAGAACCGGAGAATCAAAAACCCCACGGCTGACCAGATCAATTACCGCAAGCAGCAGGATCGGCTTGTGCGGTGCCTTCTTCAACGTTGCTTCGGTCCAGATTGAACCTGGTGCACGATTGAGACGGGCAAACAACCTGAGGTATTGCTCTAATGGCAAAGCTGAACTCCCATAAAACAAAAACCGCCCAACTGCAAAACGCAGCCCGACGGCATTCAAAAGATCACTGACTTCCCCCTGCAATCCCCATCATTCTCTCCCCAAAAACAAAAAAGAGCTTACGCCTAAAAAGCGCAGCCCCCTCCGTTAAACAACAAAAAGATAGAATACATATTCGGCAACCCGGCGGTCCTAATTTAGGATCCGTAGCTTTGCGTCACCGGGTTTCCCCGGTTTTGCCTTTATCGTTAAAAACTCGGTACGAGGGACGCGGTACGGGGTTCGTGGAAACCTTTAAGCTAAACCGTAAACTGCGACCTGCTTCTACTCGTTAAAAACCTCTTCGTTTCTGAATTGATCGATAATCACCTGATCGACTTCATCATGCATATCACTGAAAGCCTGCCACAACGCCCTGCCCTCATCAGTCAAATACAGGCTATGCGCTTTGCCTTTCGGCACAATCCGAATCAGGTTGTAACCGTGAAAATCTCCGGAATCATCAACCGTTTGACCGAGACTGCGGATCTTGCGCGACAAGGTCTGCTGGGGCATCTGCAGATGTTCAACCAGCTCTGGGGTTGTGAGCCCTTCTTCCATGGCCACGGTTAAGAACACCAGCCACTCGCGACTGCTCAACTGGTAAGTCGGATGAGCGGTGAGGAAATCCAGGATTCCCCTGGTGCGCATTTTGACAAGATCAGAACTCGACATAGTCAACTCACTTGCGGGTTAAAACTCCTAACAGTGGAAACACTACCTCAGAACACGATAAAGAACAAACGAATAGTTCCAGTTAGTTATTATGATTTCGTGAGGTTAACCAGTGAACGAATCGAGTCGGTAACCAAAAGCTGGAGCAGCAATCAAGAAAACATGCGCCTTGTTTTGTCGTAAGCACTATACACACACATACTCACAGACATCTCACATGCGGAAGAACGAATAAGGGATCCGTGATCCGTGATCCGTGATCCGTGATCCTTGAATTGTTACAAACTTTTTTCAGCTTGAACGCCGACGTCCACGACTGGCGTAACAGCAGGAATCGGGGGACATAATACGTATTTCAATAATAGATGCAGTTCCAGGCTCTTTTTAAGGACAGCCCCTTCTCACTTCTTGAACAACAGAAAAAACCCAACAACCCCACAAACCGCCCCGCTGATATACCGATACATAACCTCTTCCGGCACAGAACCGGAGACTGCTTCGGTGAGCTGTGAGGTAAGCGAACCGGACATCTGATAGCCCCAGTACGCCAGACCGGCACCGGCCACAAGCAAAACCAGCCCAGCAACTTGCATGCTTGTATTTGATTTCTTCGCCATTCCTTACTCCTGTTAAAAAACCGGTACGTGGTACACTAAAACCGACTCAGATCATTTCTCCAACCGCACGATAAAAGCATCGGCTTCACGGATCGCGGCTTCCATCTCGCGGATCAGCGCCGAGACGTCACCTTCAACACGTCCCAACTCGCTCTGCAGTGAAGCAATCGCCTGGGCGTTAAGGTTATGCTTTAGGAAAAGCACCTGGTCGCGCAACGGCGTCAAAACCGGTTCAATCTTTGCCTCGGCACGATGCATCGCAGTCATAAAACTCTGAACGTGGCACGTGGTACGTGGGACGCGGGATGAGGAACGCGAATTCAAGGCAATCGGCGCGTAGAAGACCTCTTCTAACAATTGCGAGAGTCCCTTTTCGCTGCCCCAAACCTTCTATCATTTGGAAACCCTGCTTCTTAGCGACTGCTCTGCAGAAATCCCAAAATTACTACCGGTAAAGAACCTGAACAAAGAAACCAGCCCCCACAAAAAAGCGATTGGCAAGAGCACGGTGTTAATGACGAAAATAATGACCAGAGAAACCAGGTTGCCAATCAGGCCCTCTACGATCGCTCCAACTTTGCTCACAAAGCCCTTGAATTTAGCGGCCAGATCCGATGGGGAGAAGGTCGACTTGGTTGACTCCCACCATTCGCTCGTTCTCTGGCCCAAAGACCGTTTATCACCCTCCTCGGCGTTGAGCTGAGTTTGAGGTTCGGCACCGCCGGGGACTAACTCCTTTAAAGGATCTATGCCCTGCAAGGTTTTTGTCTCCGCCTGGACAAGAGAAACGGCTTGATTATGTTGGGCCGCCAGGAACCGCTTATAAACATAGTCATTCAGGTATGCCATACAGGGCATTGCAAACCGTATCACCAAGGCGAAGAACACCAACCTCTTGCCGATTGCGACAAAATTGATTCTGACAAGGTTATGAATCCATGTCCCGGCGAGCCAAAAGAGCAAGCCGAGTACGACAAGGACATCAATGCTTAACCAGGCACTTATTTCGACAAGGAAGCGCTGAACGCCAAGGGAGGTAAGACTAAGCAACATGACCCAACTGAAACGCTCCACGAGATCATTGATAGGATCAAGGACTTCGAAAAGCGCCAGCGTTGCTCCGTTACCAAAAACTGATATTTCAATTTCAGAACTCTGTAAAACGGAAACAGCGGCATTAATGGCGCGGGCCGTTGCAAAGGCTATGGTCGCCCGGGTTATGGACTCTTCTATATAGCTCTCGGCCTTTTCATCCGCAGCAAGGAACAAGGGATTATCAAAGACATTGTCGCGGGTAAACGGCAAAAAGATGGAAGCCAGACAAATACCGAGAAGCAGCGTCACCCCGATTTTTGTCTTCCACCATGACGCAGCAACCGAAGTAGCCGCATTTTCAGGGATCTCCCCCTCGTTCACCACGCCGTTGATGGACTCCTCCGCTGAACGACCACCGGAATGGATTTCATCAACCTTCTGTCCTGCGTCTTTTTGATCATCAATGTTCGTCATCATCTTCTCATCAGTTGTGCCCGCTCCTTAGCAGGCGTAATGGATCAATAGCACATATCTCAAATCAGGGGACAGGCAACTTTTATGAATACGGAACGCGTGACGCGGGACGAGGGACGCGAAAACCTTTGAACCGAGACAATTCAACAAAAAACCGCCCGACTGCAAACGCAGCCAAACGGCATTCAAAAGATCACTGACTTTCCCCCTGCAAAGCCCATCACTGCTCCCGAAAAAACAAAAAAGAGCGTACGCTCAAAGCGCAACACTCTCCCTCCTGGGTCATAAACAACATATTTCATTTTCGGCAACCCGGCGGTCCTGAATGAGGATCCGTAGCTTTGCGTCACCGGGTTACCCCGGCTTTGCCTTTATCGTTGGAACTCGGTACGAGGGACGCGGTACGGGGAACGTGGAAACCTTTGAGCTAAACCGTAAACTGCGACCGGCGTCTGCTAGTTAAAGACCTTTTCGCCCCTGAACTGATCGATAATCACCTGATCGACCTTATCGTGCATCTCACTGAAATCCTGCCACAACGCCCTACCCTCGTCGGTCAAATAGATGCTGTGAGCCTTGCCTTTCGGCACAATCCGAATCAGGTTGTAACCCTGGAATTCACCGGACGCATCAACCGTTTGCCCAAGGCTGCGGATCTTACGCGACAAGGTCTGCTGGGGCATCTGCAGCTGCTCAACCAGCTCCGGGGTTGTGAGCCCTTCGTCCATGGCCACGGTTAAGAACACCAGCCACTCGCGACTGCTCAACTGGTAAGTCGGATGAGCGGTGAGGAAAGACAGGATCCCCCTGGTGCGCATTTTGACAAGATCAGAACTCGACATATGCAACTCACTTTCGGGTTAAAACTCTTAACAGTGGAAACACTACCTCAGAACACGATAAAGAACAAACGAATAATTCCAGTTAGTTATTATGATTTCGTGAGGTTACCAGTGAACGAATCGAGTCGGTAACCAAAAGCTGGAGCAGCAATCAAGAAAACATGCGCCTTGTTTTGTCGTAAGCACTATACACACACATACTCACAGACATCTCACATGCGGAAAAACGAATAAGGCATCTGTGATCTGTGATCTGTGATCCGTGATCTGTAAATTGTTACAAACTTTTTTCAGCTTGAACGCCGACGTCCACGACTGGCGTAACAGCACCACTGGCGATATAATGTTAAAAAGAGGAGCGAGCCATGAAGAACTTCACTATCGCAATCATCAGTGTTGCGCTGCTGTGGGGTCTTAGCGGTTGTTTGTATCCTGGAGACCACTACGTCAGCGGCTACTATTCCGAAGGATATCCGTACACGCGCTCTTACTTTGGCGCATACTATGACTACCCGTTGTTTTACCCGTTTGGCGGCTACTCACTGGGTTATTTTTACAATCGTAATTCCTTTTACTACCCTCATAGGTACTATGGCCACATCCCTTCCCGTCATCATCACCTCCACAAGCATAAACTGCATCTGAAGCATAACAGGAACAAGCACGGCAGCAGTCTCCATTTGCAAAAGGCCATCACGCACCAGGAGCACCGAAGCTTCCGTGATGGGACGCGACCGAGCGCTAGCAACCGAACCGCTGACACGTTGCAACGATCCGTCTCTCCACGTGAACAGCGGCAATTTGTTAGGGTGAACAAACAGAAGAGTCATCGTCAAGGCGACAAGGCTGTTGTGCGCAGTGGCCACCAGAAGTCTGACCGGCGGCTTTTCAATCGGGTCATCAGAGAATACAAGCGGCGGACACGTTGTGCTGGTGGGCAGTGTTAGTTGTTGTTCCGTTATTCGGTATTTTTTTTACAGGGATGAAGGCGGTGGAGGGGATATTTAAACATCAATAAGCGAAAGGCAATTTGGCCGCGGTGAAAATCTATGAAGATCTGTTAGGTCTAAAGCATAAAACTGGTTCGGGGGACACAATACTTAATTAACCAATCCCCCCTTACCTCTTCTCCTCCGACCGAAACACCACAATCGTCTCTTGATTGCCACTCCACAACCGCACCATCTTCATATCGTAACCAGCAAACTTCTTATAGTGATGCGGCGTGCCATTCTGCCTGACAAACTTGATCTCATCACGACCGGTGGCAATATCGGCAACAGAAGCTGGCCAGAACTCGCCAAAGGTGCCTACTCGTACAAACCCTGCCGCTTGTAGATCTTGCTCCAACTCTGCGAGCGTGTTGTAACGCTCGCCGATCGCCAGGCGGCTCCTCGTAACAGCAGCTGACGCTTGCGGCGCGCGCGTTAACGGTGGCCGCGAATCGGCCTGCGGTTGTCTCGGAGCGACAGCCACCGGCTCGTTGTAACTGGAATCGAGATCGACCTTCTCCACCGAACTTGAATCGAAGTAAAGAGCGACGATTAAGGCGATGACGAGGAAAGGTAGAAAGTATTTTGTTACCCAGTTGGTCATAAAATCCGTGACGCGTGGTGCGGTAGGTGGAACGCGAGTAAATAATCACCCAAGCATGCGACATATCTTTTCACGCAAACAATACATGCCAAGGCTCAAAGATCTCTCACAACGAGCAGATCGGATTCGATTTGAGCTAACAACTTGTCTTTGGGGGTGGCAACCAAAGGATATCAATAATTATAGTCATCTGGAACTATTTATTCTGGCTTTCATCTTAAACCTGGCATTAAAAAAATACTTTTTCCAGCTCAAGTCAGTGCTCAACGATTTAAGATCAAAGTCCTACCGCAAGCGCTGTAGATCTACGAGGGTCGGCAGCGCCATTAAATAAACCTTTATCAATCAAAATAGATTGGCTAGCTCCCATGGCTGATTTCTGTTTAACCTTATGCCCTTTTTCGCGAAGGATTCTGACAGTGTCTGGACTAAGCCCTTCTTCAATCCGCAATTCATCGGGTAACCACTGATGATGGATTCTGGGAGCAGCTACAGCACTTAGAATATTAAGATTGTGATCGATAACATTCATGACCACCTGTAGTGTCGTTGTAATTATGCGTGAACCACCGGGACTCCCTGTAACTAAAAAGTTTTTCCCTTGTTTCTTAACTATGGTCGGCGACATGGAGCTAAGCATACGCTTGCCCGGTTCAATCTTGTTTGCCTCCCCGCCGATCAAGCCATAGGCATTCGGTACTCCTGGTTTTGCCGAGAAATCATCCATCTCATTATTCAGTAAAAACCCGGCCCCCTCTACGACAACTCCAGAACCATAGCTGAAGTTAATTGTATAAGTGTTTGAGACGGCATTGCCAAACTTGTCCACAATAGAAAAGTGGGTCGTTTCATTGCTTTCGTATGACAAGAACTCGCCAGGGCGAATGCGATGGCTCGGAGTTGCCTTTTCGTCATCAATTTTATTTCGAAGGGTTGTAGCGTACTCTTTCGAAGTGAGCTTTTTCATAGGAACTTGTACAAAATCCTCGTCCCCGAGGTACTGTGAGCGGTCTGCATAGGCCAGCTTCATAGCCTCCGCCATAAGATGGATGTTTCTTGCCGAATTATGACCCTCTTTAGCGACCGGGTAACCCTCAAGAATATTGAGAATCTGGATCAAGTGTATGCCACCGGAACTGGGTGGAGGCATTGAGTAGACATCATAGCCACGATAGGTCCCATGCACCGGCGTCCTTATCAGCGGAGAATAGTTTTTCATGTCATCCAGGCTAATCAGACCGCCATGTTTGCCCATCTCGGCGACCAGACGTTTTGCGGTCTCCCCTTCATAAAATTCCCTAGCGCCGTTTTCCGCTATGCGGCTTAAGGTTGCTGCGAGATCTTTCTGTTTAAATAGGTCGCCGGGCTCGTAATAACCACCATCTTTCTTGTAGAAGACCCGGGCAGATGAGTCCCACCTTTTCAACAGACCCTCTTTATCTTTAAGGCCATTGCTAAACCTTTGAGTGACAATAAAACCTTCATCAGCAAGTTTAATCGCCGGTTTCATGGCTTCTGAAAGGCTAATTGTGCCGTACTTATCCAAAGCCATAGCCAGTCCTGCAACTGTTCCAGGCACCCCAGTGGCTAGATGGGAATAACGCGACAAGTCACTAACGGCATTACCGTCTTTATCGAGGAACATGTCTAAGGTTGCTCTACTTGGTGCTTTTTCTCGATAGTCGATAGCAACGACATCATTCTGCTTTTCAGAGGAGATCATCATAAAGCCACCTCCTCCAATATTTCCCGACCTTGGTTGAGTGACTGCCAGCACAAAGGCTGCTGTCACCGCAGCGTCAATGGCATTGCCCCCTTCTTTCAAGACCTTTTGCGCCGATTCACTCGCAATAAAATGACTTGTTGCCACCATCCCTTCATCACCCAGAACGGGGGACATCCTTTCACCCTCAATAATTACGTCTGAATAAGCTGTTTGAGATATAAAAAGGATTACGCTGCACAGCATCACACATACGCGCAAAACATTTTCTGGCAGACAGTTTCTCCAAGTCATAACAACCTCTTTTGAACAATTTGACGTTTCATCAATTAGCTTACATGCAAGATAGGCGAAGTAAATAGATTGCCTGTTACAAACAAGTCTCAGCTATTACCTGAACGTTGCTATCTGCCAAAAGAATGTTAACTGCTTAGCAGTAGCTTCATGTGTTACTTGTCAGCTATCCACTAATCTATAAGTATCTGAATATAACAGATAATAAGTACACAGCTACCAATAGAGTATATCCTATATACATGCTACCAGATTACACTAACCTACTCTATTGATAGCTGATGAAAACAGAATAATCCCAGCTTTTTCTCAAAGCTGGGATCTCATTGACCAACAGCCCCAAAAGCTTTGGCAATATGTTCAGCCAAAGAATCAACAATACAATTGTCGGTTGCCGGGTTGCGATGCAACAGGAAATACACACTCGGCAACAAGGGTACCCCCTCTTCGGGCAGCAACTGCCGCATCCCCGGCGGGATAATGCTCAAGCTGGTCGCCGTTACAGCCAAGCCTGCAATAACCGCTGACTGCAAGCCCATATTACTTGGGCTGCTATAAGCGACCCGATAAGCAATCTCTGCCTTCTCCAACGCCTCAATCGCCCAGGTGCGGTAAATACAATCATTGGGAAACAAGGCCAGGGGCAACGGGGTTTCTTCGTGAGGAAGATGCTTCTCTGAGGTAGCCCACACCACCGCTTCTTGACTCAACAACAAGGTGTTCTCTTCATCAGGAACAGCCGAGGTCGTCATTGCCAGATCCAGCTCCTGGCGCTTCATGCGCTGACGCAACTGGGTGCTTGGCTCGCAAATAACCTCAACCTGCACCCGTGGATGAGTACGCGAGAATCCGGCGAGGATCTCAGGGAGAAAACGGGTCGCATAATCATCGGGCAGGCCAATCCGCACCCAACCGGAGAGCTCTGGCCGGGTCAGAAGCGAAACAGCTTCTTCATTCAGTTTCAGAATTCGCCGCGCATAGTCGAGCAGAGTCAGGCCATCCGAGGTTAAGCTCGAATGTCGACTGTCGCGTTTCAGAAGTGGTTTCTCAACCAACTCTTCCAAACGCTTGATCTGCATACTGACAGCAGACTGGGTGCGATGCACCAACTCTGCAGCCTGGCTGAAATTTCCGGTGTCAGCAATAGCGACAAAGGTTCGCAACAAATCGGTCGGCAGGTTCATCGCCATAAGACCTCCATGTATCAACAATATTGATAGCTAGCATAAATACAATTCGTTTGATTGATCAAGTTTTATTTCGCTATAGTCGATTCAAACAGAACACAAACCCTAAAAAGGAGACAGATCATGATCCTGGAAAGATGCCCCACCCCATGTATAGAGCGCCCGACAAATGGCTTTTGGCAAAACCTCGACAGCATCCTCAAGCGTATCGGCAATACCATCATACGCTGGGATCAACTGTCTGAACAACGTCGGCAATTGGCCGAGATGGATGATCGGTTGCTCTCTGATATCGGGCTGAGCCGGGCCGATGTCAGCAGAATGACCAACAGGAGATTCTGGGATGATCCGGTAAGTCGTGGAGAAAGGGTCGATGAGCGTTATCGCTCCTCAGATCAGGTGCCGAAGAGATAACCGACCCGTTCAGGACGGAAGGAAGGAAAGATGTCTCCGGCTACGGCTATGAAAACTCAAGCCGTTCAACGTTTTCCACGGCCTCCAGCAACAGCTCTTCGAGGCCGTCGATATTGGCTTCGAATTGCTTGACCAGATCGAGAACACCACGGGTCTCGGGGTGCGGGGCAATCATGAAGGAGCAGCAGTCTGGATAGGGTTCGATCGAATGTTCGAAGGTGCCAATCTGCTTGGCAAGCAGGATCGTCTCATCCTTGTTCATGCCAACCAGCGGCGAGAGGACTGGCAGCTGCGAGGCCTCCTGGATGCACTGCAGGTTGCTCAAGGTTTGTGAGGCCACCTGGCCAACCGCATCGCCGGTGACAATCGCCTTGGCCTGGTCTTTGGCGGCCAACTGGTTGAGGATGCGCATCATGCAGCGGCGATAGATAATCATGCGGTGATCCGCAGGGACAAAGGCGATGATGCGGCGCTGCAGATCGCCGAAGGGCACCTGGTAGAGGGTGGAATGCAGCTGGTAGCGGGTCAGCACCTCGACCAGCTTTTCGATCTTATCGGAAACCGCGCCGGAGAACTGGGTTTCGTTACGAATATGGGTAAAGATCGCCCGACAGCCACGCTTCATGAGCATGTAAGCGGCGACCGGACTGTCGATGCCGCCAGAGAGCGAAACCATGACATCGCCGCTGCTGCCGACCGGCAGGCCACCTGGGCCGAGATACTTATCGGTAAAGAGGGTCGCCTCTTTGCCGGTTAGCTCGATATAGAGCCAAAGATCCGGAGCGCGCAGATCGACCTGCTTGCCTTTTAGCCCGCGCAGTATCGAGGCACCGACCGCACGGCTGATCTCTTCCGAGGTCATCGGAAACTGCTTGTCGGTGCGCTTGGTCTTGACGCCGAAGGTCGTAAACTCCCGCCCTGCCAGCAGGTTGACCGCCCGCCCACCAATCGACACAACATCCTTCGGCGCACTGTGACCGAGAGAGAAGTTAACGATCCCCGGGATACAGGCAAGGATCTCGCGCACGCGCTGCGGATCAGCCTGGGGATTCGGCTTGCACACCAGCCGGCCCTGCTGCTTGCGCACTTCGCTGACCAAAGGCCCCAAGGCGGCACGCACATGGCGTATTAATGCACCTTCGAACTGGCGGCGGTTCTTGCCCTTCAGGGCGATTTCACTGTAGTGGATGACGATACGGTTCACAGGGGGACCCTTCTACAAAAAAGGTGTTTCTACATTATGACGTATCTTGAACTTTTTGTTGAAACCGCAGCATTTTTCATCAGAAGAAACGGTTTGCAAAAAACAGCAGCCGGCGACTTTTAAAAACAGGCCCTGGGTGCAGGCACCTTTTTCAGACGTTTTTCAGGGATGAGTTTATTGATGACCGTAAGTTGTGCGGCTCCGACTCCAGGGGCAACAAAGTAGCGCCTGCAAAACTTTTCAAGGTTGATAGAATGATGGTGAAGGGCGTGGAGGCCAAGACATGCAACCGGTCCAGGATCTGCTCAACCGTATCCGCTGGGATGAAGTGTTCGCCGCCGTGAGTAACAGGTTGGAAGAGAAGGTCTTGTGCTTCGGAGGTACAAGCCGCCTTCAATAGAATCGATCTGTACGATTGTGCTGCTATGAGCGACCTATCAACAACTCACTATTTGCCATGAGCAATGCAGATTGTCGCTGGCTTGAAGCCTTGAGCCAGAACGCCCCTAACCCTGCAACCTCTTCCTTGGCAATCAACCCCCAAAGCTCACCATTGCCTGTTGCTCCTCGTCATACAGATGCAAATGGACACACTGCAGGCTATCGCGCATGCTCATCGGTTTGATGGTCTTCAATGCCGGGATCGCTTCATGACAGGCCTGCAGGTTGTAATTGGGGATCGCCGGACGGACATGATGCAGGTGGTGAAAGCCGATGTTGCCGGTGGCCCACTGCAAAAACTTCGGCAGGCAATAAAACGAGGCCCCTTCCATCGCCACCCGCAACGGATCCCAAGCCTCGCTGCGTGCCCAATAGACACCCTGGAACTGGTGCTGCACATAGAAGAGCCAGAGGCCGGCGCTACCGGCGATCTGGATGACGGGCAACTGCACCAACAGGTAAGCCTTGAGACCAACGGTCAGACTCGCAATCACGACGATCAGGATAACCGCCAGGTTCGTGTAGACCACGCTCATCAGATCGCGTTTGTTGGCACCCTTGCTGGGGAAACGGTTAACCAGCAGAAAGGAGACGATCGGTCCCAGGCCGAACAGCACCAGGGGATGGCGATAGAGGCGGTAAGCCAGGCGCCGCAGCCATGTGGCCGAGCGATATTCGTCGACAGTCATGATCCAGATGTCGCCGGTGCCGCGCCGATCGAGATCGCCGGCCCGGATGTGGTGACCGACGTGCGTCCGGCGCCAGTCAGCGAAGGCGGTCATAGTGATAATGCCGCAGAGGTAGCCTATGTTGCGGTTCCAGCGGGGGGAATTGACGAAGGCGCCGTGCACACAATCGTGAAAGATAATGAAGATGCGTACGTAAAAGACCGCGGCGGCCAGAGCCAGGGCCAAGGTGATGAGGTAGGAGTAGCCGTTGAGCACAGTGAAGAACATCAGGGCCAAGATCAGCAGGTAAGGCAGTACCGAGTTAGCCAGCTGCCAGTATGAGCGGCGGAGCTGCGGGCGGGCATAGGCAGCGGTCTGCGAGTACCACTCGGGCCTGGCCCCCTTGGCGACGATCAAGACAGGGTTAAAAGTCATGACAGCCTCCTTTCTAGCGGATAATACGAAGGGCTTGTTTCTATTTTACCAAGCAAACAGGGAAATTTCTGTTCGGGGACACACAATTTGTGTGTCCCCGATACCCGCAAGCTCGCAATTGATCCCTATGATGGAGAACATAGTGACCTTAGGCTACGAAAACAGCAGAATACCAATTTTGCACCTCATCTTCAGACTTAAGGGTACTCAGTGGCAGATCAAATTGTTTCACCGTTGCGAAGACATCAATGCCAACACTATGAAAAGCCGGTCGGGCTCGACCAGGGGCAACACAAGGCTTCCCCTTGAATCCCGCACATTCTTGACAAATTGCACAATCGCTCATTGAGAAAGCAAAATAATGGCCGGCAAGAAAGGCCTCCCTTTCCAGGGTAAAGGAAATGTCCTGTGAGATCTTTTTACTGGTCGAATGGACAATACAACCCCATTCATAACCTTGCAGGATACGTTCATACTCCCATGGCTTTAGAGAGCCCGGGGCTGAAGGACAAGTATGTCCTTTCCCCCAGTCTTCGCACCCGTACATGCATTTAAGTAGTGTGCGTGAGTCAAAAACGATTTGATCCATCCGGAAGATAAGTGCATCATCTGCTCCAAGCTCAAGGGCTCTTGCAGAAACATTCTCTGGCGTCATACACGCTCCTTAAAGTGTTAAACATCTATCAATATTTATCCGTATCAACCCGGGGCATTATAACCGCTTGGCCTATTTGTCTCACTATTAAAGACAAAATTAGAGCAATTGGCAACGCATAGCCTTTTTCTACTTGTCACCCTGTAAAGTATGGAAGCCCTCAACCTTCGGATAGGGGTGTCAATGTTCGGGGACAACAAGAAAAGAAGGCTTTTCTCACAGACCTTTTTGGGTCAAAGAGAGAATATATTATAAAGACCAGGTCGAGGCCGTTCGACTTGGGAAGAATAACGGCGGCCGAAGGAATATATCTAATTGACCTTTTGCAGCATGATCTTGCGGGCCATTGTCAGGCGCTCGGAAAGACCTTCGTCTTCCATATCGGCAACAACTTGAGCGAGAATGTCGGGGATCGGGATCTGCTGCGGACATTTATCAACACAGAGACCGCATTGAACGCACTGGGACGCATAACCGGAAATCCCGTTGGTCAGATCTCCGCTCATGCGGATGGCGTAGCCGAATTTGGCGACATCAGGCTGATTGAACATATGCAACTTGTTAAACATCTCGAAACAGATGGGGATCGCCACATTGGCAGGGCACGGCATACAGTATCCACAGCCGGTGCAACCCACCTTCATCAGTTCCCGGTAGGTGTTGGCTGCCTGGACCACCAACTCCAGTTCTGCGGGGTCGAAAACGGTGGGAAAGCCCTGCTCAGCCAAGGCAATGTTTTCATCGATGTGGGCTTCCTCATTCATCCCGGAAAGGATCACCGTAACCTCAGGGTGGTTCCAGATCCAGAGCAGCGCCCAGGCCACGGGTGACCTCGATGTTTCAGCCTTGGCCCAAATCTTCTCAATTGCCGGAGGTGGTGTGGGCTGCCCCAGGTTGCCTCCACGCAGTGGTTCCATGATGATGACTGCCAGATCTTTGGACGCCGCATATTTCAATCCTGTGGTTCCTGCCTGGTATTCTTCGTCCAGGTAATTGTACTGAATCTGGCAAAAATCCCAAGGGTAGTCGTCCACAATTTGCTTAAAATCTCCGGGCAGGCCGTGAAAGGAAAATCCTGCATTGACAATGAGTCCGTCGGCCTTGGCTTTGTCAAGAAAATCGTGAATACCCAACTTCACCATGGCCTCCCACATGGGTCCGGTAAGGGTGTGGACCAAATAATAATCGATGTGATCGATGTCGAGCTTTTTTAATTGGGCATTCAGGTAAAGGTCCATGTCCTCCCGGGTTTTGATCAGGAAGGATGGTAGCTTGGTAGCCAACTTCACACGTTCACGGTAGCCCTCTTTCAAGGCTCTTCCCACCAGGGGCTCACTCTCTCCGCCGTGATACGGCCAGGCGGTATCGATATAATTCAACCCTCTGTCAATAGCTGAGCGGATTTGACGAATCGCTCTTGGTTCATCGATCTGTCCCTCTTTCGTAGGTAAGCGCATGCATCCGAAGCCGAGAATGGACAACGCATCTCCGTTTTTTGGCACCTTTCTGTACAACATTTCAGGCCTCCCTGATTCTGAGTTACTTCTAGTATTTTAGACGCCGTTAACTTTGTCAAACAATAACAACGGTAAGATTCACATGGCCTATCTACATTTTACTCACAAAATCGTTCTGTCTGGCAACGCGTGTTTTTTAACTTTCTTTATAACGACCTACCATTCCAAACACATTTAACAAAATCGTCCGGCGCTCTAACCTGTTTGTTGAAGCTTTAAAGTCGCTTACCCCCTTGCTCTGTGTTTCTTATCAATTAAGCTATTAAAAGATTCTGTCAGGCTGGAGGTGAATAGGTGGACGCAGCAACAGAGAGAACCCTTATCAAGGCCATGCTGCAACCGGACTTCTACGACCATCCGGTCGAGCAGGTCACGCTGATCGAAACCCACATCTCCTGGGTCTTTCTCGCCGGAGATTTTGCATACAAGGTGAAAAAGCCGGTTAATTTTGGTTTTCTTGATTTTTCCACTCTTGCCAAACGCCACCATTTCTGCCTTGAAGAGTTACGACTCAATCGACGTTTCGCACCGCAACTCTACCTGGCTGTTAACCAAATCGGGGGGGATCCGGCTTGCCCGGAAATACACGGCAGGCCGGCCCTTGATTATGCGTTGAAGATGAGGCGTTTTGCGCAACAGGACCAGCTTGATCGGGTGCTGGCGGCTGGCCTCCTGGGCACCCGGCAACTCGACCGTTTCGCTATCATGATCGCCAAGGTTCATCAAGCTGCAGAGGTTGCCGAGCCAGAACAGCCATATGGCACCCCGCAAGCAGTTATTGATCCTGTGCTCGAAAACTTCACCCAGTTCGGTTCGCTGCTCTCCGTAAAAGAATATCGCAAGTTGAAGGGGCTTGAAGAATGGACTCGTAAGTGCTGCGATGATCAGTATGACATTCTTTGGCAACGAAAGGCTGAAGGTTTTATTCGTGAATGCCACGGTGATTTGCATCTAGCCAACATGGCCTGGATTGATAATGAGCCAGTCCTTTTTGACTGCATCGAGTTCAACGACAACCTGCGCTGGATTGATGTTATTAATGATATCGCTTTTCTGGTTATGGATCTGGATGATCGGGGAGAGGCAAAGCTTGGTTGGCACTTTCTGAATCTTTACCTGCAGGAGACCGGGGATTATCAGGGGCTGCAACTGTTGCGTTTCTACAAGCTCTACCGGGCCATGGTTCGAACCAAGGTGCTGTGCATGCGGCTGGGCCAACCCGGCTTGAGCGATACAGAAAGAAAACAGGACATTGAGCTCTACCACAGCTACCTGGCGCTGGCCAGCAGCTACACGGCAACGCCACCCAGGCGACTGATCATTACCCATGGGCTCTCCGCCTCTGGCAAGAGTACTTTCGTTCGTAAACTGTCGGATAGCTGCGGCTTTATCCACCTGCAGTCCGACAGGGAGCGCAAGCGACTGCACGGGCTGAGCGCAACAACAAGCAGCCACTCACCTCCCGGTGGCGGCATTTATGACGACAAGGCCAATCATGCAACTTACGAGCGGCTACAGCTGATCGCCAAAGCAGTGCTCACCGCCGGTTATTCGGTGATTGTCGATGCTACCTTCCTGAAAAAGCTGCAGAGAGACAGGCTGCGCTGTCTCGCCGCAGAGTTATCAGTCCCTCTAGTCATCCTCGACTTCCAGGTTGCCGAGGCAGAATTGCGCCGCCGTATTCAACAGCGTGACACTGAAGGGGTTGATATCTCGGAAGCGAATATGACAGTGTTGGATTATCAGTTGGCTGAGCAGCAACCGTTGACCGAGGAGGAACGTGAGCTGGTCCTGACCGTCTGGCCCGATACGATGCCTGACGAGATGGCTGAACGCCTTTCTGAACGGGACTAAGACCTGAACCAAGGGAGGTTCGAATCGGGGGACATCGAATCGGGGGACATAATACGTATTTTAATAATGGACGCAGCGCCAGGCCCTTAATAAGGACAGCCCCATCTCACTTCTTAAACAACAGAAAAAACCCAACAACCCCGCAAACTGCCCCGCCGATATACCGATACATCACCTCATCCGGCATAGAACCGGAGACTGCTTCGGTGAACTGCGAGGTGAGTGAACCGGACAGCTGATATCCCCAGTACGCCAGCCCGGCTCCGGCCACAAGCAAAACCAGCCCAATAATTTGCATACCTGTATTTGAATTCTTCGCCATTCCTTACTCCTGTTAAAAAACCGGAAATCGAGGGAGACAATACTCTATTCCACCCCCCCTACCTCTTCTCCTCCGACCGAAACACCACAATCGTCTCTTGATTGCCACTCCACAACCGCACCATCTTCATAGCGTAACCAGCAAATTCCTTATAATGATGCGGTGTGCCATTCTGCCTTACAAACTTGATCTTATCACGACCTGTGGCAATATCAGCAACAGAAGCTGGCCAGAACTCACCAAAGTGACCGACACGTACAAACCCTGCAGCTAGTAGATCTTGTTCCAACTCTGCGAGAGTGTTGTAACGTTCACCTATCGCCAGGCGACTCCTCGTAACAGCGGCTGACGTTTGAGGTTCGCGCGTTAACGGCGGCCTTGAAGCGCTCTGGGGTTGTCTCGAAGCGACAGCCACCGGCTCACTGTAACTGGCATCGAGATCAATCTTCTCCATCGAACTGGAATCGAAGTAAATAACAGCGATCAGGGCGATGACGAGGATTGGTAGAACGTATTTTGTTACCCAATGGGACATAGGAGCCGTGATCCGTTGTTCGATATTCGTGATTGGTTAAAATGTTTATCTACAGGGCTGTTTGCTTCAGCTTTACCCTATCCTGTTTATCCTAAGCAACAAGCTAAACATAGGAGCAATATTAGCCTCGGGATGACTTCGAGATTACATGGATTTTGAACCATAAATCAGACAAATCAGACAAATCAGACAAATCAGACAAATCAGACAAATCATGAGGTAATCCTGAGGCAAAAGGCAAGGCTTAACATTAGGTGCCATCATCGATTTCGATATCGACAAGGCCCTGAATAACCTGAACGACCTCAAAGCGGAGTTGTTCGATGCCAACAGCCAGAGTCGCGACTACGCTTTACTAACCCGTCAAGAAGACATGACACTATCTGCCCTGCCCTTATCGGATGCCAAGCGGGTGATCGATGATATCTGGGACAATGCATTTGTTTATGTGGAGAGGGACTCGTTATTACTTCGTGATTTTGACTTTAAGGCTCTAAATCTTTGTAATCTCGAAGTAATCATGAAGCTAATAGCGTTATGCTAAAAGAGGTTGTCGAACGCGGATAAGGTCTGGTACACGCAGATTGGAACAGAATCAAAAAGCGAAAGGCAGATTGGCCGCAGATAGAATCTGATCAAATATGATAGGGCAAAGGCTTAATCTTTGTGGTTGATGGCTTTTAACCCAAGCATAATCCTGCTTCTCTGTTTTATCAGAAGTTATCAGATATTATCTGCGGCAAAAAAGGTTTTGTCTTCGAATCGGTGACACATTACTAAAGTGTCCTCGATGCGATGTGTCTGCGCATCACCTGCCATTTTTCACGCATTAAAAAACCGCCCGTCATTCATCCTGACGGGCGGTTCAGTGTTGCTAGAAAAAATGAGGCGTCTATGCCCCCTCAGCCATCAACTGCGACATGGCCTTGGCAAACGCCACCGGATCACGCGGGCGGTCGCCTTCCAGCAACAGCGCCTGATCGTAGAGCAGGTCGACATACTCCTCGAGCCGGTCGTTCTTGGCGTCGGCGGTAAAGAGCGCCTGCATTTTGGCGATCAGCGGGTGGTCAGGATTGACTTCGAGGGAACGTTGTCCCTGGGGGACGTTCTGACCCATGGCGCGGAACATCTTTTCCATCTGCGGGTCAAGATCGTTCTCGCCAGAAACCAGACAGACCGCTGAGTCCCTGAGCCGTCCTGAGACACGCACCTCGGCGACCACGTCCTTGAGTTGCTCCTTCATCAATGCCAGCAGGTCGCTGTACTCCTTTTGTTTCTCTTCCTTCTTGTCGCTGTCACCCAGATCAAGGTCTCCCTTGACGGCTGACTGAAGCTCTTTCTCCTGGTATTGCCCCAGGCTGCTGATAATGAGATCGTCGATGTCGTCGGTCATCAACAACACCTCTAAGCCCTTCTCCTTAAAAACTTCGAGATATGGGGACGACTCGGCAGTCGCCCGATCGGGGCCGGTCATGTAGTAAATCTCTTTTTGATCCTCGGGCATGCGCTCAAGATACTCGGCAAGGGTGATTTTCTTGCCCGGTTCGGTCTTGGTCGACTCGAAGAGCAGCAGCTCGGCGATGGCGTCCTTGCGTTCGAAATCGTTGTGAATCCCTTCTTTGAGGATGCGGCCGAACTGATCGTAGAAGGTGGTGTAGGCCTCCAGATCCTCTTTCTTCATCGTCGCCAGGTTGTCGAGGACCTTCTTGGTGATGTTTTTCTTTATAACGTTGACGACCTTGTTGTCCTGCAACATCTCACGACTGACATTGAGCGGCAGATCGGCTGATTCGACCACCCCTTTGACAAAGCGCAGATAGGGAGGAATCATCGCTTCGCAGTGATCCATGATTTGCACCCGACGCACGTAGAGGGTCGGACCGATTTTGTATTCCTGATAGTGGATATCGAACGGACGTTCCTTCGGCAGGTAGAGGAGAACCGAAAATTCAGTGGTGCCTTCCGCCCGGTAATGGATCGTTCTGGCCGGATCGTTGAAGTCGTTGGAAATGTGTTTATAGAACTCTCGGTATTCTTCTTCGCTGACTTCGCTCTTGTCCTTGATCCAGATCGCCTTGCGCGAGTTGAGGGTTTCACTCTCGGTTTTCTCAACCGACTTTTCCTTGTCATCGGGGTCAGGCTGATTGCGGGTCACATCCATCACCACCGGGTACTCGATGAAATCGGAGTATTGTTTGACGACCTTGCGAAGCTCCCACTCCTTTAGGTACTCTTTTTCATCCTCCTTGAGATGGAGTATGACATCGGTACCGCGCGTTTCCTTGGTGATGTCTTCAAGGGTGTAGTTGCCGTCGGCCTCAGACTTCCAGCAGATTGCCTCATCAGGCGCTGCGTCGGCGCGGCGGGTAAGGACCGTGACCTGGTCTGCGACCATGAAAGCGGAGTAGAAGCCGACACCGAATTGGCCGATCAACTCAGGGTTGTCCTTGGTCTTGTTGCTTTCGAGTAGTTTGAGAAACTCCTTGGTGCCTGAGTGGGCAATGGTACCCAGTGCCTCGGCGGCTTCGTCGCGGGTCAGGCCAATGCCGTTGTCGCGCACTGTCAGCGTGCCAGCCTCGGCGTCGGCGATCAGCTCGATCTGCCACTCGTCGCCTGTTGGATTGATCGTCTTGTCGGTGAGCGACAGATAGCGGGCTTTATCGATGGCGTCGGACGCGTTGGAGATCAACTCGCGGAGGAAAATCTCCTTGTGCGAGTAGAGTGAATGGATCATAAGGTCGAGAATCTTGTTAACCTCAGCCTTGAACTTACGTTTGCTTACTGACATGGTCGGTGCTACCTCCTGAAGAATAATGATGTTATTTGCCTTTGTTCCGCAGCACAAAGTAAGTATCAATGCGGCGGATGTCAAGCCAAGGGCTGAAACATATTAAAGCTGCGAGCCATCGAGAAGAACGATAACTGCTCGACTTAGGGGACAGGCACCTTTTATGAGCCAGGCCTTCGAGCATCTTCTAACACCCTACATTTCCACTCAACAGACCGGAATCAGTGACACTTACACATAGGTGTCACTCGTCCCTATCACTAACCCCAGCCGTTAATCCCAATCCAGCACAACCTTGCCCGATTGCCCAGAACGCATTACGGTAAAAGCCTGCTCGTACTCCTCGATCGGAAAACGATGGGTGATAATATCAGTCAGATCGAGCCCGGCCTGGATCAGGCTCGCCATCTTATACCATGTCTCAAACATCTCCCGACCGTAGATCCCCTTCAGGGTCAAACCCTTGAGGATAATCTGTGACCAGTCGACCGACATCTCGTCGGCCGGAATGCCGAGCAGGGCGATCTTGCCGCCATGATTGATAGTCGCAAACATCTCTGCCATAGCCGACGGAGCACCGGACATCTCCAGTCCGACATCAAACCCTTCGGTCATGCCGAGCTCGGCCTCAACCTCCTGCAACGACTCCTGATCGATACGCACCGCACGTGTCGCCCCGAGTTTAACCGCCAACCCGAGTCTATAGGAGTTGATATCTGTCACCACCACATGCCTGGCTCCGGCATGACGGGCAACAGCTGCCGACATGATACCGATCGGCCCAGCGCCGGTGATCAGCACATCCTCACCGACCAGGTCAAAAGAGAGGGCCGAATGCACCGCGTTACCGAGTGGGTCGAAAATAGCCGCCATATCATCGGAGATACCGTCTGGAATCTTGAAGGCGTTGACCGCAGGCAAAACCAGGTATTCGGCAAAAGCACCCGGGCGATTGACCCCGACACCAACGGTGTTGCGACAAAGGTGGCGGCGGCCGGCCCGACAGTTACGACAATGACCGCAAGTCACATGTCCTTCGCCGGAGACCCGGTCGCCAACAGCGAAACCGGTGACCTCCGCGCCGACAGCCGCGACCACCCCAGCATATTCATGGCCGATCGTCATCTTCAGCGGCACAGTCTGTTGCGACCAGGAATCCCAGTTGTAAATATGAACATCGGTTCCACAGATAGCCGTTTTGACAATTTTGATCAAAAGGTCATTGTGCCCAATCGTCGGGATCGGCACATCATGCATCCAGATTCCAGCTTCCGGTTGCAATTTTGCCAGGGCTTTCATCTTTTGCGCCATCAAATCACCCCCAACTGCAGACCGACTTTAATGAAGGCCGCAACGGCTCTGTCGATCTGCTCACGGGTATGCGCGGCTGACATCTGGGTGCGGATGCGCGCCTCATCTTTTGGCACCACCGGAAAGGAGAAACTGACCACATAAACCCCTTCGTCAAGCAACAATTCCGCCATCTGCGCGCTCAAAGCCGCATCGCCGATCAGCACCGGGATGATCGGGTGATCAGCCCCTGCCAACCTGAATCCGGCAGCTAACATCTGCTCCCGGAAATAACGACTGTTGTCATGCAGCCGAGCACGTAATTCATTGCCACTGGAGACAATCTCCAAGACCTTAAGCGAAGCGAAGACAATCGGGGGCGCCAGAGAATTGGAGAAGAGGTAAGGTCGGGATCGCTGTCGCAGCCATTCAATGATTTCCTTACGACCAGACGTATAGCCGCCGCTCGCCCCGCCGAGTGCCTTGCCGAGGGTGCCGGTCAAAATATCAACCCGATCAACCACCTGCCGGTATTCATGCGTGCCACTGCCGCAATCCCCGAGCAAACCAACCGCATGCGAATCGTCGACCATCACCAGTGCATCATACTTCTCGGCCAGATCACAGATTTCCGGCAGATTGGCGATCACTCCGTCCATCGAGAAGACGCCGTCCGTTGCAATCAGACGAAAACGCGCCTCTTTCGATGCGATGAGACAGTCCTCAAGTTCAGACATGTCGTTGTTAGCGTAGCGCAGGCGCTTGCAACGACTCAGTCGAATACCATCGATGATACTGGCGTGATTCAGGGCATCGCTGATGATAACGTCATCGGCTTCGAGTATGGTTTCAAACAGCCCGCCATTAGCGTCGAAGCAGGAAGAATAGAGGATCGTGTCCTCGGTATCAAGAAACGCACTGATCCGCGCCTCAAGCTGCTTATGCACATCCTGAGTGCCGCAGATGAAACGGACCGAAGCCATTCCGAAACCGCGCTCATCCAAGCCTTGCTTAGCCGCTTCGATCAATTCGGGGTGATTGGCCAGTCCGAGGTAGTTATTGGCGCAGAAGTTGATCACCTCCTGACCGGAGGCAATGGTGATGGAGGAACTCTGCGGTGAGTGAAGTTGACGCTCGGCCTTAAACAGACCTCCTTCGCGTAGTTTTTCTGTCTGACTCTCAAGGTTGGCAAGCAGTTTACGACTCATCTGGGCCCCCTTCTATCTGAAGTGAAATTAAAGATGAAAACCAAACCCTGCTATAAACCTACCAGATAAATCGGATGTTGAAATAATTCAGGTCCTGGCAGTAACAAATACACCAAACAGAAATGGGGCCTCTAAAAATTAAGTGGCCCCGAATCTGATTTTGGCGCTAAAAATGATCTTTTAAGGCCTAAAAATTAGCATTTTTCATTGTTGAACGCAGATAAGATCTGATGCACGCAGATTGGAACAAAGCTAAAAAACGAAAGGCTAAGTTGGCCGCGGATAGAATCTGATCAAATCTGATAGGTCAAAGGCGGGGCTTGGGGGTAAAGACTTTCAATCAGAAGCAAGGTCTTGGTTTATTGCATTATCAGACGTTATCAGATGTTATCCGCGGCAAAAAACAGGTTTTGTTTAAGATTCTCCTCTGCGTCCTCTGTGGCTCTGTGGTGAAAGGCTTATATTTAGAGGATTAATGGGATCAAGGGGATGTGTTTGAGAACGAATTCAAGGAGCGAAAGACAAATTGGCCGCTGATACAATCTGATCAAATCTGATAGGGCAAAGGCGGGGCTTGGGGGTAAAGACTTTCAATCAGAAGCAAGGTCTTGGTTTATTGTATTATCAGACGTTATCAGATGTTAACCGCGGCAAAAAACAGGTTTTGTTTATAGATTCTCCTCTGCGTCCTCTGTGGCTCTGTGGTGAAAAGCCTATATTTACAAGGATGAAGGGGATAAAAAAGGCCAACCCCTAATAATTCAAGAGTTGGCCTTTCGTATCTTATGTGTGAGAGCTGTTACTTCTTCTTTCCCTTAGCAGCACGAGCCTTAGCTAATCCACCAGCCAGGTCCTTATCTATAGCCATCTGTCTACGAGACTCAGAATAGTCTTTAGATGCTAATGTAGTTCCGGCCGGGATACCGAACTGCTTACGATACTCTTTTGGTGTGAGGTCATGTGCTGCACCCAAGTGACGTTTAAGAGTAGTGAACCCCTTACCGCAGACCATGCAGTAGATCTGCTTCTTACCAAAGGCCTTACGCTTAGTGATTGCAGGCTCAGTCGACTCTTGTTCCTCTTCTGCTATAGAGACAGACTCCCCTTTTTCAAGAGATGTTAGTGCTGCATGAACTTCTTGGATCTCAGCAATAATTTCTTCTTTAGTCATAGAAGTTGTTGATGCGTGTGCAGCTACTATTTCAGCTGCCATTTCGAGAACTGTTGCCATTGTTATCTCCTTTGGATCGATGTTAATGAATTCATAGGGGGAAGGAGACAATACTTCGATGACGTAAAGTCGTCAATAACAAACCTTCTGAAATTAACAACAGATAAACAGAACTTCAAGACAACTCTAATTTATTATTAATAAGATTGTTGTAAAAGGCCCCGTAACTACAGCCTCTCGATACATTCCTCGCCATCATTTCTTGAATTGCTCACATAATTCGACACAGGATACATCTCGAGTACATCTTGCTTAGGTGCAATCAAGAGCTCCTGCAATACGTCTGTCTCATTAAACTCAGGATCAAGCCAGGTATCATAGATATCACGCTCGAGAACAACAGGCATACGCTCATGGATTGGTATCATCTGATGCGTAGCTGCGGTCGTGATGATCGTGCAGCTCTCGATAGCCTCACCGGTCACATCATCTTCCCAGACATCCCACAGGCCAGCAAAGGCGAGCGGCCGTTTATCTGCTCTAAAGATGTAGTAGGGCTGCTTCTTACCACAAGACACTTGCCATTCGTAAAAGCCGGTGGCAAGAACTAAGCATCGTTTGGATTTGATTGATTCTCGAAACAGGGGCTTGTGCACGACGGACTCTGCACGCGCATTAAAGGCGGTGGCCATTATGTTTTTATCTCTTGCCCAGTGAGGTATGAGTCCCCACCTGAAAGCTTCAAGTTTTCGTATGTTGTTCTGTTCTATGATGGCGGGTATTTGGAGGGTAGGCACAACGTTGTAGCTCAGTGTAAAAGGAAATACACTCTCTATATCGAAGTGAGCCTTTAAGATGTCTGCTGAAATGCCAGCTGTTGATATACGTCCGCACATGTTGAGATTGTAGCATACAAACGAGAAGCGATATCAGAGTTCTTAATAGTTAGGATTTTATGTGGGACTGATTCATAAAAATGGATTCCATTTTTTCTAAAAAATCAAAAACAGGGTCCTATACATCCCTGGACAAATCAAGAATGAGTTGCGGCAGGATTTATTAACAAGCGCTTACCTGGTGTAGTGTACATCCCTATAAATTGTGACATAGAGGCAGAAGATATCCGGACATCAGCAGGCAGAAAAAGAGGCGGACATGCACGCAACAGTCCTTACAGGTTCGTCCTCTTCGCAAAAAACACAAAGGGCAGAGCAAGCGGCCCGACAAGGAAACCCATCATGGCCCAAAAGTTCTTGTTTGCCCCTCGCTTCGCAGCAATAAGGTAAAGCATTCCGGCAAAAAAGAGGGAGGCTGCAATCGTGACCCCCCACAGAAAGATTTGTTCCATAGCCAATCCTTATCCATCGACTGAGATGTCTGCAGCCGACCCTTGAACGGGAGTCTAAGCAAAAGATTTATAAATCCAGGAGACAAAGAGGTCGCCCGTTAGCAGGTGACCATAACTTTGTGGAATAAACAGCTTCCTAAATGTCTCTATCAAAAAGAAGCCGGTTTTCTTCTCATAAGTCGTGACTCGCAAGACGCCATCCGCGGGATGGTTCATAAGTGCCAGCTATTATGAACCAGAAGGCTATAGATTAATGCCTGTTCAAGCCATTAATTGCCCGCCGTTGATTTCAATGACCTGGCCGGTTACATAGCCGCTCAAACTATCGCAAGCCAAATAAAGGGCTGTCCCGGCGCAGTCTTTTGCGTCGCCAAGTCTCTGCATCGGAATTCCAGCTTGGGTCATTTGCAATTTTTCCCGGCTGGAAAACTGCTCATGGAATGCTGTATCGATGGTGCCAGGAGAGATCGCATTAACGCGGATATGCCGATCAGCCAATTCCCGGGCCAAGGAACGGGTCAGGGTGCTGACAAAGGCCTTGGAGGCGCTGTAAATGGAGGAGCCAACACTGCCGCCGGTGCGTGCAGAAATCGAACTGACATTGATGATGCAGCCACTCTTCTGTTGAGTAAAGACCGGTAAGGCTGTGCGACAGGCCGTTGCGACCGAGCGGGCATTGAGATTAAATACTTGATCAATGAAATCATCGTCCAATTCATCCAATCGTCGCCTGGCAACCATGCTGCCGGCATTGTTGACCAGAATATCCAGCCGACCAAAGTGCGCGACGACCTGATTAATTGTGTCGACAACGGCCTGGCTGGAATTGAAATCAGCCTGAAGCGAAAAGGCGTCACCGCCTGCCAAGCGAATTCTCTCCACCAGGTCTGAAACAGCCTGTTTATCGCTGCCATGGTAGTGAATGCCGACCCTTGCCCCATGGCGGCCAAAGGCTTCCGCCACAGCGGCACCAATGCCACCGCCGCCACCAGTGACCAGGGTAACCTTTCCGGCAAGATCGGTTCGCACTAAATCTGTCTGGATTTCAGGCATAGCGTCTCCCGTATTAATGTCCCGTTTCCAGAACCCTTGAGACCGCCCTTTGCCATCCTAGCAGCAGCTTGTTTCGTTCAACATGGCTGAGTTTGGGGGTAAACAAAGCATCTCTCTGCCAATGCTGACCGATATCCGCAAGCGATTCAAACAACCCGAACTGTACTCCGGCCAGGTAGGCCGCTCCCAGGGCAGTGGTCTCGGTGACCTGGGGACGCTCAACGGGAACGTCCAGTAGGTCAGCCAGAAACTGCAGGAACCAGTTATTGGCCACCATGCCACCATCGACTCGCAACGCCTTCGAAGCTGTTTCACTGTCCCTTTTCATGGCTTCCATCAAGTCATAAGTTTGATAGCCAACCGATTCCAACGTTGCCCGAACAATTTCAGCGACCCCGGTATCACGGGTCAGGCCAAAGATTGCACCGCGGGCATGAGGATCCCAATGCGGAGCCCCCAGCCCGGTAAAAGCGGGGACCAGATAAACTCCTCGATTGGAATCAAGGCCCTGCGCCAGGCCTTCAACTTCACCGGCAGAGTCGATCAATTTAAGCGCATCCCGAAGCCACTGAATAGCTGCCCCGGCAACAAAAATCGAGCCTTCGACGGCATAGCTGACCTGCCCATCAACACGGTAGGCAACCGTCGTCAAAAGACGGTTTTGAGAACGGATTACTTTATCTCCGGTATTCATCAACACGAAACAACCGGTTCCATAGGTACTCTTGATCATGCCCGGATCAAGACAGGCCTGCCCTATGGCTGCCGCCTGCTGGTCGCCGGCGATCCCGCCAATCGGAATGGCGCGCCCGAACAGATTGGTGTCAGTCGCGCCGAAATCGGCAATACAATCTTTCACATCGGGCAGCAGGGACTCTGGGAGCTGGAATAAATTCAACAACGATTTATCCCATTCCTGCGAATGGATGTTGAACAACATGGTCCGCGACGCATTGGTGGCGTCAGTGGCATGTGACCCGCCACCTGTCAACCGCCAGAGCAGGAAGCTGTCGACTGTTCCGAACGCCAACTCGCCCTTTTCCGCCCTGGCTCTGGCCCCAGCAACATTGTCGAGAATCCAGCGTAATTTAGTCGCTGAAAAGTAGGAATCAAGCAGCAGGCCGGTCTGTTCAGCGACCTGCTCTTCATGGCCGGCAGCTTTCAGCTCAGCGCAATAATCGGCCGTGCGACGATCCTGCCAGACGATGGCGTTGTAGAGGGGTTTGCCAGTCTGGCGATCCCAGACCAGAGTTGTTTCGCGCTGGTTGGTAATGCCAATGCCGACGACCTCGACGCCTGCTTCGTCCGCCTTCTCTAGAACCTGACGACAGACCGCGAGCACTGATTGCCAGATCTCTTCCGGGTCATGTTCGACCCAACCATCCCGCGGATAGATCTGTTTGAATTCCTGCTGGGCAAGGGCAACACAGTGTCCACTCCCGTCAAAAATCATCGCCCGAGAACTGGTTGTGCCCTGATCGATCGCAAGGATATGACGTCCACTCATAAAAGACCTCCTGTAGACTCATGTTCGACTATTGCAAGTTCATAATCACTCAATACCGAAAATTGTCAAGCCGATGAATGTTCGAAGTTGAAAAACTGTTCAAGCATTTCTTGCCAAATGAACAAATCTTGCTATAAAGGATTATTAACGCCAGCGAATGAATATAGCTATCACCTCGGTCGATCTGGATTCAAGATGAATCTGCGACAACAGGAAATTCTGGTACTCGTTCAACAACAAGGTTTCGTTGCCATCGAAACTCTGGCGCAGAATTTTAATGTCACGCCACAAACAATCCGCCGCGATATCAACACCCTCTGCGAGCAGCAACTACTCACTCGCTATCATGGTGGAGCCGGACTCAAATCTAGCGTTGAAAATGTCGAATATACAATCCGTCAGGTCATGAATCTGGAAGGAAAACGACGCCTCGCCGAGATGACCGCAAAGCAAATTCCCGATCGGGCGTCGATCTTTATCAACATCGGCACCACGACTGAAGAAGTCGCAAAAGCATTACTAAACCATCATGGCTTGCGAATTATTACCAACAACCTGAACGTTGCGGTGATTATGCGCAACAATCCCAGCTTTGAAATTATTATAGCAGGCGGCGCAGTCAGGCCAAGTGATGGCGGCATTACCGGCGAGGCAACCATCGATTTTATCCACCAGTTCAAAATTGATTTTGGCATCATCGGCATTTCCAGCATTGACGCGGATGGAACGCTACTCGACTTCGACTATCATGAGGTTCGGGTAACTCAGGCCATTATCGAGAGCTCCCGTCAGGTCTTTCTGGTTGCCGATCAGAGTAAATTCGAGCGCAGTGCGATGGTCAGGCTCGGCAACATCAATCAGGTTGACGCCCTCTTTACCGACCTTCCGCCACCACCCCGCATCATTGAAATTCTCACTGAAAATAACGTTGTCCTACATATTGCTGGTGCAAGCAGTCACAAAACGAAACGACCGGCAGAGTTAATCTAAACAGGGGAAACGGCTCCATGGCACTGGTTATTGAAAACGTGACAAAACTGGTCGAGAAAGACTGTCATATCAATGACATTTCGCTGCAGCTTGAACCGGGCACCTTCAACGTTCTGCTGGGCCGAACCCTTTCCGGGAAAACCACCTTGATGCGGCTGATGGCTGGTCTCGATAAGCCGACAAAAGGGCGGATCCTGATGAATGGTCAGGATCTGACCGGCGTATCGGTGCGCGAACGCGACGTCGCCATGGTTTATCAACAGTTCATTAATTACCCCTCGATGACCGTTTATAAAAACATTGCCTCGCCCTTGCGTCTGGCAAAAGTAGCTAAAGCCGAAATTGATCGAAAGGTTCGTGACGTTGCCGAGATGCTACGGATTGAAAAGCTGCTGGATCGGATGCCAGCCGAGCTCTCGGGCGGCCAGCAGCAACGCACCGCCATCGCCCGCGCACTGGTCAAAGATGCAGAGTTGTTGCTGCTGGATGAACCGCTGGTAAACCTTGATTACAAGCTCCGTGAAGAGTTACGCGCTGAAATGCATGAGATCTTCAAACGGCGGAATTCGATCGTCGTCTACGCCACCACGGAACCCCCTGAAGCCTTGGCACTGGGTGGAAACACCGCCGTGCTCTATGAGGGGCGACTAGAGCAATTCGGCCCCACCGTTGATGTGTATCAGCACCCGCAGAGCACCCGGATCGCCCAGGCGTTTAGTGATCCTGCCATGAACTTTGTTGCCGGCAGCGTTGACGCGACCAACCTTCGCCTGGGCGATGCTATGCCGTCTGCTCTAGAGCAGCACCTCAATGGACTAAAACCCGGCAAATATCAATTCGGTATGCGTGCAAACCATCTGCAGTTGCAATCAAGAACCGCTACGGACATCGAATTCCAGGCAAACATTGACCTCGCTGAAATCAGCGGCTCGGAAACCTTTGTCCACGTTACCCACAATGGCGCTGCCTGGACGGTCCAGCAACAGGGGATTCATCAATATCAGATAGATGAACAAATTAAGGTTTATGTAAACCAGGCCCGTCTTTACGTTTTCGATCTCGACGGCCATCTGGTTGCTTCCCCTGATAACGCTTCACGACAACTGACTTAAAGGCAGCATTCATGGCTCTAATTGATCTAAAAAATTTGGCTCATTCCTATCTTTCCAAGCCAACCGCTGAGACAGATTATGCCTTACAAAAAATGGATCATGTCTGGGAAGATGGTAACGCCTATGCCCTCCTTGGCCCCTCCGGTTGCGGCAAAACCACTCTGTTGAACATTATCTCTGGGTTGCTGCAACCATCAGAAGGACAGGTTTTGTTTGACGGTAAGGATGTTACTGGCCTACTCCCCCAGGAACGCAATATTGCACAGGTCTTCCAGTTTCCGGTCATCTACGACACCATGAGTGTTTACGACAATCTGGCCTTCCCGCTGCGCAACCGTAAACTACCGGAAGCTGACATCAAAGAACGCGTCAAAGAAGTTGCTGACATGTTGGAACTGAATGACGTATTGCACAAACGCGCGGCCAACTTGAGTGCTGACGCCAAGCAGAAAATATCTCTGGGCCGGGGGCTGGTACGCAGCGATGTCGCAGCAATTCTATTTGACGAGCCGCTCACCGTGATTGACCCGCATCTAAAATTACTCTTGCGGCGCAAGCTCAAGCAGATCCATGCCCGCTTCAAATTGACGATGGTCTACGTCACCCACGACCAATTGGAGGCGCTAACCTTTGCCGACCAGGTGGTCGTGATGAACCAAGGTCAGGTCATGCAGATCGGCACCCCGCAGGAACTTTTTGAAAATCCGCAACATACCTTTGTCGGTTATTTCATCGGCAGCCCCGGGATGAACTTTTTACCTTGCCGGATGGAGAACGGTATCGCCCATATCGGCGACCAGGAGATCCTGGTTGGCAACGGCACCGAGAGGCTAACTGGAAGCTTCAAACTTGGGATTCGACCTGATTTTCTCAAACTGCATTCACAAGCTGTGCAGGGCGCCATTCCGGTCACCGTTAAAGCGGTGGAGGACCTGGGCAATTGCACAATAGTTACGGTAGCGCTAGCTGCACAGACCCTTAAGGTTAAGCTTTCTGAGGAGGAGGACATTCCGGCAGAGAGTGGTTTCCTGGAATTTCAACGGCAATGGATCAGAATTTATAGCGACGAAAAGCTGGTCGGGAACGGCGTTAAACAACAAGCGCGACTGGAGCCTGCAAAATGAACAAATGGGAAGACAACAAAGCCTGGTTCATGGTCATCCCGGTATTTCTGGTTGTCGCTGTGTCAGCCATTTTGCCACTGATGACCGTGGTTAATTACTCGTTGCAAGATATCTTCGGCCCAGATCAGCGGGTCTTTGTCGGGCTTGAGTGGTACAAGGATGCGCTAACCGACTCACGTCTGCATGATGCGCTCAAACGTCAGTTAATGTTTTCCTCACTGGTTTTATTGATTGAAATTCCGCTCGGCATTCTGATTGCCCTGATGATGCCTAAAAAAGGTTGGGGTGCATCACTCAGCCTGGTTCTGGTGGCACTGCCGTTATTGATTCCATGGAATGTTATCGGCACCATCTGGATCATTTTCATGCGTCCCGACATCGGCCTGTTAGGCGCGGCGGTCAATGGCCTCGGCATCCCCTTCGATCACACGGCCTCCCCTTTTGCCGCCTGGGTGACAGTCATGTTGATGGAGGTCTGGCACTGGACACCGCTGGTGGTCCTCTTGGCCTATGCCGGACTGCAGGCCATCCCCGAGGCGTATTTTCAGGCCGCCCGTATCGATGGAGCTTCAGCCTGGTCCACTTTCCGTTACATTCAACTGCCGAAAATGCGCGGCGTGCTGACCATTGCAGTGCTACTGCGCTTCATGGACAGTTTTCTGATCTACGCCGAGCCCTTTGTCTTAACCGGTGGCGGACCCGGCAACTCAACAACCTTTTTGTCGATCTACCTGGTTAAGTTAGCGGTGGGCCAGTTTGACCTGGGCCCGGCGGCAGCCTTCTCAATTATCTATTTCTTGATTGTGCTGCTGTTCTGCTGGCTGTTCTATCAGGTGCTGTTGAAAGTCGGAACGGGAGATAAGCCATGAAGTTCCAAAAGAGAACCATTGGACTGATTATTTACTTTATCCTGTTGCTGTTACCGATTTACTGGATGCTCAACATGTCACTACGCACCAATGCGGATATCCTCAGCGTATTTTCCTTTTATCCGCAAGATCCGACCCTTGATAACTATATAAAAATCTTCACGGACGAGTCCTGGTACTCAGGGTATTTGAACAGCTTTTACTACGTCAGCATGAATGTTGTGATCTCCCTGCTGACTGCATTGCCTGCGGCTTATGCTTTTTCGCGTTACAAATTTCTCGGCGACAAGCATCTGTTCTTCTGGCTATTGACCAATCGCATGGCGCCACCGGCAGTCTTTCTCCTACCGTTTTTCCAGCTCTACTCAACATTCAATCTGATCGACACCCATTTTGCAGTAGCCCTCTCCCACTGCTTGTTCAATGTGCCGCTGGCGGTCTGGGTACTGGAAGGCTTTATGTCTGGCATCCCGCGTGAGATTGATGAAATGGCTTATATTGACGGCTACAGCTTTCCGCGCTTTTTCCTGACGATCTTCACACCACTGATTCGCACCGGTATCGGCGTCACCGCGTTTTTCTGTTTCATGTTTTCCTGGGTCGAGTTGCTCCTGGCCAGAACCTTAACGACCACGGAGGCCAAGCCGATCGCCGCGATCATGACACGCACGGTCAGCGCCTCGGGGCTTGACTGGGGGTTACTCGCCGCCGCCGGCATTCTGACCATCGTACCAGGGGCACTGGTGATCTGGTTTGTACGCAATCATCTGGCCAAGGGCTTTGCCCTAGGCCGCGTTTAATGAGGTAGGAATATGTCCCTGGAGTGGATGGCATGGACTATGCCGACAGCAATTTTCTTCATAACCATCGCCTGCCTGCTGGTGGCCATGACTATTTGGCAAGCCAAGGCTCCCAGCGGCGAGCGCAAGGGGTTTTTACCGATTGCCACGACACCCGGAGACCGCCTGTTTATAGGGCTTCTCAGCAGTGCCTATATTCACCTGGCCTGGCTCGGGTTGACCAGTTTAACCCTCTGGGTCGCCTTTGTAATTGCGCTGATCTGGATGATTATTTTAATGCGTTGGGGTTGAACAATAAACAGCAAGTTTTTCACTTTGAGCGGAGCTCAGGCCTAAGCACCGCCAAAGACGCTCGGCAACGCGGGTAAAACAACGAGAGGCCCAAAGAAGGAGGACAGATGATGACAGACGCAACCAGCAGAAGAAAATCATTGGTGAGGCTCTTGATCAGTCTCACGGTCGTATTGCTGATGTTCTTTACAACATCTGCAAACGCTGATACGGCGGCAGCCAAGAAATGGGTCGATAGCGAATTTCAGCCTTCAACCCTCTCCAAAGCCGAGCAGATGAAAGAGATGGAATGGTTCATCGACGCTGCCAAACCCTTCAAAGGCATGAAAATCAAGGTCGTCTCCGAGACCATTCCGACTCACGAATACGAATCTAAAGTTCTGGCCAAGGCATTTAAAGAGATTACCGGTATTGATGTCACCCACGATCTGATTCAGGAAGGTGACGTCATTGAAAAACTTCAGACACAAATGCAGTCCGGAGAAAATATCTTTGACGCCTACATCAACGACTCTGACCTGATCGGCACCCACTGGCGTTATGGCTACGTCGTCAATCTGACCGACTGGATGGCCGGTGAAGGCAAGGCTGTGACCCTGCCGACCCTTGATATAGATGACTTCATGGGGAAATCTTTCACCACGGCACCAGACGGCAAACTTTACCAACTCCCTGACCAACAGTTTGCGAACCTCTACTGGTTTCGCTATGACTGGTTTAACCGCGCGGACCTGAAAGCACAGTTCAAAAAACTGTATGGCTATGAACTGGGTGTTCCAGTCAACTGGTCAGCCTATGAAGATATCGCCGAATTCTTCAGCGAGCATGTACAGGAAATAGACGGCAAAGCGATTTATGGCCACATGGATTACGGCAAAAAAGCTCCTGACCTTGGCTGGCGCTTTACCGATGCCTGGTTGTCGATGGCGGGTGCCGGCGACAAGGGCATTCCTAACGGCAAGCCGGTTGACGAATGGGGTATCCGGGTTGATGAAAACGACCGTCCAGTTGGGGCCAGTGTCAGCCGTGGTGGCGCCACCAATGGCCCGGCGGCCAAATATTCTCTACGCAAATACATGGAATGGTTACGCAAATATGCACCTCCGGGCGCCCTCGGTATGGACTTTTACCAGTCGTTGCCAAGCCTGGCCAAAGGGAATGTTGCGCAGCAGATCTTCTGGTACACCGCATTTACCTCTTCGATGGTTGAAAAAGGCACTGCCGTGGTTAATGACGACGGCACCCCGAAATGGCGCATGGCACCATCTCCGCACGGCCCCTACTGGGAAGAAGGCATGAAGCTTGGTTATCAAGATTGCGGTTCCTGGACCCTGATGAAAAGCACGCCGGTTGATCGGCGTAAAGCTGCCTGGCTGTTTGCCCAGTTTGTTGTTTCCAAAACGGTTTCCTTGAAAAAGGCTCACGTTGGCTTAACACCCATTCGGGATAGTGACATCCGTGATGAGTCCTTCACCAAGCGGGCGCCTCAACTGGGTGGTCTGGTTGAATTCTACCGCAGCCCGGCCCGTGTGGCCTGGACTCCGACCGGCACGAACGTTCCTGACTATCCGAAACTGGCACAACTCTGGTGGCAGAACATCGGGGAAGCCGTTGCCGGTGAAGTTACAGTCGATACCGCGATGGACAACCTTGCCAAGGAGCAGGACAAGATTCTCATCCGTCTTGCGCGCAGTAAGTCCCAGGGAGACATGGGGCCAAAAATGAACGACGAGCGTGACGAGGCCTACTGGTTAAATCAGCCGGGTTCGCCTAAAGCGAAACTGGCCAATGAAAAGCCGCAGGGCGAGACCGTCAATTACGATGATCTCATCAAGGCCTGGCGGGAAGGCAAGGCGAAATAATTTGCCGCGAACAATGTCATGGAAACATGTGTTTTTCTGACAAGGCAATAACCTAAAACACGCTTGAGGGGCCAGGGCAAATCGCCCTGGCCCCTGACATTACCAACCTCAGCGAATCGCGTCATCCCGGTTGGAGGGAGGTCTCCATGGTAAGGCACCAGAACTTACAGAAGCTAAAAGATGGTCGTGTTTTTGACCTGATCATTATTGGTGGTGGGGCAACCGGCTGTGGGGTCGCTCTCGACGCAGCAAGCCGAGGTCTGAAAGTTGCGCTGATAGAAAAAAACGACTTTTCCGAAGGCACCAGCAGTCGTAGCACCAAGTTGGTTCACGGCGGTGTTCGTTATCTGGAGATGGCCGTAAAGAAACTGGATCGGGTGCAATATAACCTGGTCAAGGATGGCCTCCGTGAACGAGGCATCTTATTAAAAAACGCACAACACTTGTCAAACCGGTTGCCCCTGATCACTCCACTCTACAAATGGCTTGACGTTCCTTATGTTTTTTCGGGCCTCAAGCTCTACGATCTCCTCTCCGGGAAACAGAATATCGGTCACAGTTGCCTGTTGAGCCGCAAGGAAGCGTTACGCCGCTTTCCGACCTTGAAGGCGGAGGGGCTTAAAGCCGGGGTCCTCTATTATGATGGTCAATTCCACGATTCACGCATGGCCCTATCACTGGCGTTAACAGCAGAACAGCATGGCGCGACGATTGCCAATCACGTTGCCGTTTCCGGGTTATGCAAAGAGGGTGGGAAGATTGTTGGTGCGGAGTTGACCGATTCTTTAACCGGGGAGTCCTGGCAGCTAAAGGCCAAGGGCGTGGTCAATGCTACCGGCCCATTTGTCGATCAAATAAGGTTGATGGACAACCCGGAAACAGCCAAAATTCTTACTGCCAGCACGGGAATTCACATCGTGCTGGATAAACGCTTCGCTCCACCCGACACCGGCCTGATGATTCCGGAAACTGAAGATGGCCGGGTTCTATTTGTTCTGCCCTGGGAAAACCATGCCTTGGTCGGCACCACTGACGAACCATCTGAAATAACTGAGCACCCAAAGCCTCTTGAAGCAGAAATTGACTACCTGCTACGTCACGTTACCCACTATTTCAATCTGCAAGTCAAAAAATCTGACATCAAGGCCGTCTGGTCCGGACTAAGACCGCTGGTCTCCGATCCCAGGGCCACCGACACGGCAAAGCTGGCCCGCGACCATGTGATTGAGGATAGTGCCAGCGGCTTACTGACCATTGCCGGCGGCAAATGGACCTCGTATCGGAAGATGGCTCTTGATACGGTAGATCACGCGTTAAAACGCTTCAACCTATCAGCCCCTAAGCCGACCTGTCAGACCGAGCAACTACCGATTCTCGGCAGTGCCAATTATGCCGACAAAGGAGACCTTGAGCTGAGCAAAAAATATGGTTTTGACGCAGACGTTGCCTCTTACCTGAATCGAACTTATGGCGACCAGGCCGACCAGGTTGCTAAACTGGCTAACGGAGGTCTCGGCATACGGCTGGTCAAAAACCACCCGGTTCTGGAAGCGGAAGTTCTCTATGCCGTGCGCTATGAATTTGCCGAACGAGTCATCGATGTTCTCGCCCGGCGCATGCCACTGGCGCTTGTGGATAGCGAAGCGGCCAAGGTGGCGGCACCCAGGGTACTGGAAATTATGGCCGAGGAACTGGGTTGGGACCGACAACGCTGCGAAGAAGAAATTTTGTTGGCAGAAATGCGCTTAACGGAAGCTCTTTAACGATACTAATCTCCTGTCTGATGCTTCTAAGAGGATTGATGCCGAGGTCAGTCGCCTTCCGTCGCCGCCCTTGATCCACTATCAAAGATCCTGTCAAAAAATGATTTCGTATGTCCTTAGGGGTTTTAAAAAGAGAGGGTAGCAAAACTATCCAAGGACACTTAAAGCTGCCTTACTTGTTATGGCGAGAGCGGCCTTGACAACGCTAAAGGACAAATGGATTGCCTGACTTGCAACTAATCCCAGATTTATTCCGAAACCTTGGGAAAACAAAAGCCCAACCTCGCGAAGAAGTTGGGCTTGAGGCTAAATTGTCAAACACACCAAGTTTTATCTTAAGCTTTGTGCCTCCGACTAGCAGCCTGTCGGAGTAACAATGAACTGGCTGCTAGAAGAATGACAACTGCTCAGCATCAGGCTCGCGAGTCGGCTTGCGTTCTACCCGCTTCGGCTTATCGACAGGCTTTTTCTGGACCTTTTTGCGTGTTTTCTTCGGTGCAGTATGGTTTTTGAGGATTCTGTAAACACTCGCAACGCCGATCCCCAGTTGGTCGGCGATTTTTTGCCGGGTCAAACCTTGGGTAATCAGTGTTAGTACCTCATCAGTCTTAGCCATTGCAGTCGGCTTTCGGCCCTTATAGCGCCCTGCCTGTTTGGCCTTGGCAATTCCCACGGCCTGACGTTCTCGCACGACCTGCCTCTCGAAGTCTGTAATTGCGCCGAGCAGCAGACGAAGGAGCTCCCCATGATGTGTCGACGTGTCGATGTCGTTATCGATGATCTTTAATGACACCCCAACAGCATTGAGCGATTCAACAATCGCCAGCAGGTGTTTGGTGTTGTCTGCTAAACGGTACAGGCTGGTAACCACCACGGTATCACCAACACGGGCATCTGCTATCAGGTTGTTCAACTGCGACCTGTTGCGTTTTGCACTGGAAGGCTTTTCCTGGACGACTTTGCTCGCTCCGGCTGCTTTGAGTTGATCGATCTGCACCTGAAGTTTTTGACCATCAATGTCTGGACTTAAGTAACCTATAATACTTGGCATAACACACCTCCCTATCATTAGGGTGCATTCTATGCTGTCAACTATCAAAAAAGCAATTGATATTCTATTGATAGATGCATGACAAGGGTCATAAATATCGATAGAAACTACTCTTTTGATAGCCAACAAAGACCGCGTATCTTGGACACTAATCTCTATTTTGATGGATATTTTTTAGCAGCCTCTTTGGGTTTTTGCCCGATCAATAGTATCGATTGTGGGACAAACTATCTGAATCAGATACGAAAAATCCCACAAAACAGAACGTTTGCGGGATTCCATAGCTTCGAGTTTTGATGAATGATATGAGACCAATCATTCTCGTTGCCACCCGTTCGCTTCTCTCACTAGAGACACAGAGGGCACAGAGGATACCTGTTTGTATTTTTCATTTCTCTGTGTCCTCCATGTCCCTGTGGCAAAAAAAAATCTCTGAAGAATCACTTTACCAACAGAGAGCCAATAACCATCCGCTGAATTTCACTGGTCCCCTCGTAAATTTCCGTGATCTTGGCATCACGCATCATGCGTTCGACAGGAAAATCTCGGGTGTAACCATAACCGCCATGAACTTGTACCGCCTGGGTCGTCACCTTCATCGCTGTTTCACTGGCAAACAGCTTGGCCATCGCTGACTCTTTTGAATAGCCGAGCCCATGACTGGCCCGATAGGCCGCGTTGTAAACAACCAACCTCGCCGCTTCAACCTGAGTCGCCATATCGGCCAATTGAAACTGCACACCCTGAAAAGCTGTAATCGGAACATCGAACTGCTTACGCTCTTTTGAATAGGCCACAGACGCATCCAGAGCCCCCTGGGCAATGCCGAGAGCCTGCGCGGCAATGCCGATACGGCCACCATCGAGCGTCTTCATGGCGATCCGGAAGCCCTGCCCCTCTTCACCGAGCAAATTCGCTTTGGGAATTCGGCAATTTTCGAAAACCAGTTCCAGTGTTGGAGAAGAACGAATCCCCATCTTCTTCTCTTTTTTGCCGAAAGAGAATCCAGGTGTCCCTTTCTCGACGGTAAAAGCACTGATACCATGATGCTTCTCAGCCTCTTGATCGGTACGGGCAAAGACAATATAGGTGTCTGCTTCACCGCCATTGGTGGTGAAGATTTTACTGCCGTTGATGAGCCACTCATCAGCATCGAGAACTGCCGTGGTTTTGGTACCGCCTGCATCAGAACCGGCATTGGTTTCGGTAAGAGCAAAAGCGCCTAGCTTAGTACCCTCGGCAAGAGGCACCAGGTACGTTTGCTTTTGCTGATCACTGCCAAAGGTATAGATGGGGTTGGCACAAAGAGAAAGATGTGCGGAGAGAGTCACGCCTGTCGAAGCACAGACCCGGGAGAGCTCCTCAACGGCGATGGCGTAACTGATATAATCGGCACCGGCGCCGCCGAATTGCTCCGGGATGATCATCCCGGCCAGACCAAGCTCACCGAGTTTGTCGAACATCAACTCGCGGTCAAAACGTTCTTCTTCGTCGCGTTCTGCGGCACTCGGAGCGATCTCTTGCTCGGCAAAACTACGCACCATATTACGAATCAGGTTTTGTTCATCGCTCAACTGAAAATTCATCAATCCCTCTCCGTAAGTTTGCAGACAGAACAAGCAACGGAATAGCCTTAGCTTAGCCGACACCAACGATTAACTGAGGAAGACACCGACACGTGTTTCGGCAGCCTCTTTGGCTTCTGCAATAATGCGTTTCAGTAACTCATCACAGCTAGGAATATCGTTAATCAACCCGATCACCATACCGGCCGTCCAAATTCCACCGTTGACATCCCCATCGTCCAGCACCTTAGTTCGGCCACTCGTTCCTGCGACCAGGGGCTGAATCTCTGCAAAATCCGTCTTACCATCCCGGGCTTCGATGGCAAGGACCTCTTCAGAAATCTTGTTTCTATAGACGCGAACCGTGTTGTTTAATGTTCTCAACATCAGACTCGTCTGTCGTTCATCGGCATCGACCATAGCTTGTTTAACGTTCTCGTGAACAGGGGCCTCTTGCGTTGCGAAAAAGCGAGTTCCCATATTGATGCCATCCGCACCAAGGGCAAAGGCTGCAGCCATCTGATAACCATTGGCGATCCCACCGGAGGCCAGTATCGGGACAGATAGTTTGGCGGCAACCGCGGGGATCAGAACCAGGTTCGTGACATCATCTTCACCGGGATGGCCAGCACACTCAAAACCATCAACACTGACGGCATCACAACCGATCGCTTCTGCTTTCAATGCGTGACGTACCGATGTGCATTTATGAATAACCTTGATTCCGGCAGCTTTGAAAGCGGGCATAAAGGGTTCTGGGTTGCGGCCGGCGGTTTCAACAACCCCTACCCCGCTCTCAATAATTGCCTGCACATACTCTTCGTATGGAGGAGGAGTAATGGCGGGCAAGATTGTCACATTGACGCCGAAAGGCTTATCGGTCATGTCACGACAGCGAGCAATCTCTTTGACCAGCTCTTCAGGTGTTGGAAAAGTTAACGCTGTGACAATACCAAGGCCTCCGGCATTGGAGACTGCTGCAGCAAGGTCGGCGGTACCAACCCACATCATGCCACCCTGCACGATAGGATATTTAATTCCCAGAAGTTCTGTAATTCTCGTCTTCATCGCTTATGGCCTCACTTTACAGCTTTGCAGTTGAAGGGGTAAAAGAAGGGGCTATGTTAGCCTTTCAACCAGAAGCTCAGCAACGTCTTTAGCCGCCAGGCTCTCTTCCATCCCCAGACCTTTAATGCCATCCTCAAACATGGTCAGGCAGAAGGGACAGTTTGAGACCAACATATTGGCCCCTGTCTCTGCAGCCATAGCGACGCGTTTGTTATTGATTCGTTCACCAAGATTCTCTTCGGCCAGGATCCGCCCGCCGCCAGCACCGCAGCAGAAGCCCTGGCTACGGTTCTTGTCCATTTCAACGACTTTGGCTCCAGCAACATCAAGCAGAACACGTGGTTGCTCGTAGACATCGTTGTAGCGTCCCAGGTAACAGGAGTCGTGATAAGTACAGTCAAAACTATCTTTACGGAGCTTCAAGCTCCCCTTGGTCAGCAGTTTTTCCAGGAATACTGTGTAATGTTCAACCGGCAGATCGAAGCCGAGGTCACGATAATCTTTTCCCAGGGTGTTGAAACAGTGTGGGCAAGTGGTTACGATCTGCTTGACGTTGTAACCTTTTATCAATTCGATATTCTCGGCAGCCAGGGACTGGTAGAGATATTCGTTGCCCATCTTCCTGACCGGTTCGCCACAGCATTTTTCCTCTTTACCGAGGATACCAACCTTGAGACCAGCAGCCTGGCAAAGTTTGACAAAACTGGTGGCAATCTTGATGTTACGCTTGTCAAAAGAAGCGTAACAGCCAACAAAATAGAGGATATCGACATCAGGATCATCGGCAAGGGTCTTGACGCCAATGGCCTCAGCCCAATCACCACGTGAGGCATAACCGAGGCCAAGCGGGTTGCCATTGACTTCAACGTGCTCGACGGCCGCCATAACTTCTTCGCCCGGAAACTCTCCTTCCATCAGAACCATATTGCGTCGCATATCGACAATCTTGTTGACGTGCTCAATTGACGCGGGGCAGATTTCCTGGCATGCAAGACATGTTGTACAGGCCCACAAGGCATCCTTGGACACCGTTTCGACAAGATTGTCCTCAGGGTTATTGAAAGCGACCTCACCAATCTGGTTAACAATTTTCATCGGCGAGAGGGGCTTATCTGTAGTATGTGCGGGGCAACGATCCTGACAACGCTTGCACTGCGTACAGGCGTCGGTATCGAAGATATCCTTCCAGGTCATTTCCGAGACTTGAGTCACACCAAAGGTCTCGACGTCTTCATCTTCCAGATCGAGAGTCGTCAGGTTTCCTTTGGGCCCCCGGTCAGCAAAGAAATAGTTGGCACTGGTGGTCAGGATATGGCGGAACTTGGTAAATGGCATCAGCATGATGAAACCAACAACCAGGACCATATGAAACCACCATAAACCGACATGCAGGCTCTTTAAAGACTCTTCCCCCAAAGAAACCATGCCCTTGGCAAAAACCAGACCGACCGGCGACCAACTCGCCAGAGGAGTCCCCAACTCTGTGACAGCCATCCTGGCGCCTTCGATAAAAAAGCCAGTGAGCAGAATGGCAAAGAGCAGGCCATGCATAATGGCATCGTCTATTTTGGTTTCAAGCCCTTCAGGGCGCACCAGGTAGCGACGAACAAACAACCCGGCCAACATGACAACGGCCACCAGGCCAGCCAGGTCGAGAATCAGAGAGAAATAAAGATAGAAAGTGCCTTTCAGGAACTTAATATCGAAGAATAAGTCTGTGAAATCTGCTTGCAGGAGAATCAGACACGTCCCTATAAACAACAGGAAGAACCCCCAGAAGAAGAGACCATGAGCAATCCCTGGGCCCCTTACGACCAGAACTTTGGACTGTAGCAAGACATCTTTTAATAATCCGACGATCCGCGCGCCTCTGTTATCAGTTCGGTTTAACGGTTTGCCGAGGCGGTAGACCTTAAGCCTCTGAAGAAAACCCCAGGCAAAGACCGCTATCGAAACCAGAGTCAAGGCGTACATGGGGGCCAATGTCCCCGCACCATGACCAACGTTCCAATAAATTTCACGCGTAAATTCCATAACCGTCATCAATTCCTTTAACAATTCAGCCAACACCAAAAAACCGGAGCAAATCCATAAGAGATGAGCCACAGAGTTCACAGAGAAAGCTCAAAGCCCGTCAAACCTTAAAATTTGTTTTCCTCAGTGCCCTCTGTGGCTCTGGGGTAAGAATATTAGGAGTTTAAAGGCTTTTTATTTTCTCTGTTAGGGCCGGCACCAATTCTTTCAGATCAGCCACAGCCAGGATATCAGCAATCTCACCTATGGGCGCATCCCTGTCGGTGTTGATCGCAACCACGAATTCGGACTTCTTCATGCCGACCAGATGCTGGATCGCACCGGATATGCCGCAGGCGATGTACAGTTTGGGTGAGACGGTCTGACCGGTCGTACCCACCTGACGATTGTGCTCGGTCCATTCAGCATCGACAACCGGGCGACTGGCTCCATATTCACCACCCAGCGCCTGGGCCAGGTTCGCGATCATTTCAATGTTTTCGGGCTTGCCAATACCACGCCCGGCGCTGACGATAATTTCAGCTTTACTCAGATCGACACCACCCTTTTCAACGGCCTCGTAACCGGCGAACTCAACCTGTGCGGTAGCATCAGTCTCAATCTTGACAAGGGTGGGAGCACCACTCGGTTCACCACTCAGGCCGAAAGCACCACCCTGCAATGTCACCACGGTTTGAGCCGTCTTCGACTTCACATCACGGCGCAACTTGGAGTTGCAGGTGGGAACCACCAGGTTGCCATCGACAAAATCAATGACTTCCGATACCTGTGCGGCTTTCAAAGCCAGGGCAAGACGCGGAGCCAGATCCCAACCATAAGAGGAATGACTGAAAACAATCATCTCGGGCTGTTCTTTAGCCACAACTTCAAGCAGCATCTGCTTGTGAGCCGTTGGATTGAATTCGCTGTATTTCAATATGTCAGCGAAATACAGGATGCCATTATACTGCGGCAGGTCGCTCTCACGACCAACCAGAAACATCGCGCTGTCGGCGCCTATTTTTTCGGCAAAAGCAACCAGTTCATATGTCGAACCGAGGAGCTTTCCGTCTCTATATTCACCCACCAGTAAAGTTTTCATATCTACATCTCCTTAGGAGCCCGTTAAATCTGACTGACTCCTATGTCAGCACGCCGGTTTTGTCTTTGAGAATATTGATAATTTCATTGACCATGTTGCCAACATCCCCTTCGAGGACAATTCCACCCCCCTTTTTCTCGGGGAAGTACATCCTGGTCGTCTCCTGCACGGCGTCGACCTGCAGAAGAGTCGCAACCTCGACGCTGAGCAGCTCTTTCTTCTTGGCCTTCATGATGTTGGGCAAGGTTGGGTAGCGCGGCGTATTCAAGCCAAGTTGGCAGGTCATCAGGGCCGGTGCCTTGGCTTTAACAATGGCCTTGAGGCCACCCTCGAGTTCGCGGCGGGCAGTGACCTGACCGTTATCAAAGGTAAACTCCACGATCGTGCTGATGCTCGACATACCAAGGATTTCGGCAACCAGAACGCCAACCTGGGCACTGCCGCGATCCTGCGACTGCATGCCGGTAAAGATCATGTCAAAGCTATGGTCCTTGGCAAAGGCGGCAATGATCGAAGCAATTTCAAAAGGGTCTTTTGCATAAGAGGTGTCGTCAACAACATGAACGCCGCGATCACAGCCCATGGCCAGGGCTTTCTTCATGGTCTCTTTAACGCGATCAGAGCCAATGCTGAGAATGGTGACATCAGCTTCACCAACCTGCTCTTTCAACTGCACGGCCTGCTCTACGGCGTACTCGTCGTATTCATTCATTCGCAAGGCAAGATCAGCCTCGTCGTACCATTTGCCCCCGTCATTCACTCTGAATTTTGATTCCATATCTGGAACTTGCTTCACACACACAAGAATTTTCATATTTCATCTCCTAAGTGACTTAGACCTTTATAAAGCAGACAGAAAATTAAAAAAGACTGTCAGGGACAGTTCGCTGCCAGCAGCAGACGTTCTGATTGCGCGGCACATAATCTCGCGCACTTTGTCTGTTTTGTAAAGAATAGCAAATTCATCGTGATCTATCGGATAATTTCAATATTTATATGCCTAAACTTTCAGATTTATTGAACTTGATTACTCGGGCCTGACATCTCAGACTTGGTTTCTTGACATGGTTCTGGAAGCACACATTGGAAGTTGAATAAAACTTGGCAACGACACTGAAAGTTGAATTGGTGAGGGGCATGGACTTAGTTAAAGCAAGCAACCGTTCGCTTTATTAACGACACATGCACCACTGTGATTACCTAAAATTAAACACACAGGTTTTTGAAACATTTGGTGTTACATACATTATGACCAACTCTATAAGTATAAAAAGTAGAAAAAAAAGCCACCCAGCAAATCAATGCTAAGTGGCTGTTTTTATTATGGCGGCCCCGAGGCGATTCGAACGCCTGGCCTACCGCTTAGGAGGCGGTTGCTCTATCCAGCTGAGCTACGGGGCCGGATTTATATTCATTCTAAAAGTTGAGGAGGCTGAAAACCTTACCTTCTGGCAGACGCTTACGGCCATCCAGAAAGTCCAACTCTGCCATAAAGGCACACTCGACAACTTCGGCACCGAGATCTTCTACGAGCTTAACAACGGCTGAAACTGTGCCACCGGTCGCCAACAGATCGTCGGCAATGATAACCTTATCCCCTTCATTAAAAGCGTCTTCATGGATCTCGAGAGTGTCGGTTCCATACTCAAGATCGTAGGTGATCTGTCGAATCTTGGAAGGCAACTTGCCGGGTTTGCGGACCAGTGTAACACCAACACCAAGCTTGTAGGCCAGAGCGGAGCCCAGAACAAAACCACGGGCTTCGACACCGACGATTTGATCGATTCGCTGGCCGACATAACGATGAGCAATAAGATCGATCATGCGATGAAAGCTGCGCGCATCAGAAAGCAGAGTCGTGATGTCTTTAAAGATAATGCCCTTTTTGGGGAAATCGGGAATATCGCGAATAATATTTTTTAGTTCTTCCATTATCAATCCTCGTTGGTAGACGGGTCGCGTTCTGACAGGAGAGTGCGTAGCTTTTCAAGGCTCTTTGCTTCAATCTGTCGGATACGTTCCCGGGTCACACCGAACTGGCGACCGATGGTATCCAGGGTTTGCGGATCACGGTCATCCAATCCGAAACGCAGAGCAATAATCTCTTTCTCATTATCATTGAGGGTCGCCAACAGGTCGGCGATGATCTTGTACTTATTAAGCCACTCGGCAAGTTCGAGCGGATTGACGACGGTGGTATCCTCGATCGTATCGATCAGGCTGTAGTCGCTGTTTTCTCCCATAGGGTGTTCTATAGAAAAGGTTTTTTTGAGCAGCACCATGAGTCGGCGGACATAGGCAGGCTCAACACCCATGGCTTCAGCAACTTCTTTAATCTGCGGCTCGCGATTATAAACACGCACCAACTCGCGGGTGATTTTGATCAGCTTGTTGATATCGTCCGAGACATGGACAGGCAAGCGAATCGTACGACTCTGATTAACCAGGGCGCGCTCGATTGATTGACGAATCCACCAGGTCGCGTAGGTCGAAAAACGACATTCCTTACTGAGTTTAAAGCGCTCGACAGCCTTAATCAGTCCAAGGTTACCTTCTTCGATAAGATCAAGGAAAGGCAAACCTCGATTCATGTAGCGTTTAGCAATCTTGACGACCAACCGGAGGTTCGACTCGATCATGTGATCGCGAGCGGCCATGTCTCCGTCATCAATACGACGGGCCAGCGCCCTCTCCTCTTCAGCGGTCAACAAGTTGGTTTTCTGAATATCTTTGAGATAGAGCTTGATCGCATCCATCGCAAAGTCTTCGTAGTCTTCCGTTGACCCTTTCTCTTTCTCTTCGCGCTCTACGGCAGCAAGAGCTGCATTATCGGGCCCATCCTCGACCAGAATAGGCGTTTTCTGGACATCGTCCTCAATCTCTACTTTTTCACTGTCCTGCATGGCATCATTCATAACACGAACTCTTTCTGCACAGGGGTTATGTGGTTCTTGAGTTGGGCATGGTAACAGCGGGCACTGAAGTTACTTTTGGTGACAGATTCTAAGTGAGCACTCCATCTAAGGCAAGTATAAAATCGGGTTTAGAGCCGACTTTCCCTTGCGAATTTCGAAATGAAGTCGGGCACTTTGTCCATTTGGCGGCAAACCGCTCAGAGCGATCTTTTCACCCTGACCGACGAAATCATCCATCGCCACCAAATTCTTGTGGTTATAGCCATAAATGCTAAAAAAACTGTCTGAATGTTCAAGGATGACAAGATTGCCATAGCCAGGAATTGCATTGCCACTATAGATGACTTTACCTGAAGCGGCGGCTGTGACAGTAGAACCTTTCTTCAGATCTATTTCTATACCTTTGTAGACTTTCTGGCCCTGCTTGCCGAACTTGTTCAGGATCTTGCCTTTAGCTGGCCAAACAAAAACCCCCTTGGCAGGCCTGGCTGTGGTCACTGCTTTTTTTGTGGCGGTTGTCGTTTTACGGGTCGGCGACTTAACCGTAGCAGAATTCGCTTGGGCTTTGGCTGTTGTGGTCGTCTTTCGGAAAGCCCTCGGCGTTGGCTTTTTGCTTGAGGTCGCAGTGGCCCGAACATACAGTTTTTTAGTGGCCCCCGGGATAAATATTCTCTGGCTGGCTTTAAGTTGCTTCGGGTCCTTGATGTTATTAATGCTGGCCAGTCGGTGCTCTTCAACCTTGTAAGTACGAGCAATCCGGTAAAGCGTCTGCCCTGGCTGAACAGTGTGATAGATCCCTGTCGGGGCACAGGCAAAAAGCACTGCGCAGCAAAGTATCAGGATCAGATTATTTAGGGCCGTTCGTGACATCAGAGCATTGGTCCCCAAGGTTCTTTACGGTATCAGGCTTTGTATAAAGCAGTTCTCGAGCGTCAGTGTCTTACATCAGAGGACATATTTCAATAGCAGGAAACCGCCAAGTAGCAGAATCAGGAAAACGATGCTGAGCAGATTGAAATAGCGATCGATAAAATCGCGCATTCCAGGCCCATAACGTTTAAGCAGCCATGCGACCAGAAAAAAACGTAAACTGCGACTGATCAGCGAAGCAATCAAGAAGATCACCAGGTTGATCTGGAATACGCCGGAGCCAATTGTAATGACCTTGTAGGGGATCGGTGTAAAACCCGCGGTAAAGACCACCCAAAAGCCATAGGCCTCAAACAGGGACTGCACCTTGGCAAAGACATGAGGCGTGAAACCAGGGATATAATCAAAAAAGAAGCTATTAACCAGGGGCCAGGCGCCCCACCCTATGGCGTAGCCTAAGAGGCCACCGAGCACCGACCCGGCCGAAGCCAGAAGCGCAAATCGCCAGGCACGGGAAGGCAGGGCAATACAAAGAGCGATCAGTAAAACGTCGGGGGGGACTGGAAAGACAGAGGATTCTATCAGCGCCAGCAAAAAAAGAGCCGGACCGCCATAGGGGGTTTCGGCCCAATGCAAGACCCAATCGTAGAGCTTACGTATCATGCGCATTCTAGTTAGTTCTCCTGCTTCCATCCCTGATCGCCGATCAGAGGGACAAAACGGCAGCCGAGCATCTTTTCTTCTTTATACTCAGATTCACCGACGCGAGTAATTCGCATCAAAACCTGACTTTCACGATCACCCACCGGTATAATCAACCGGCCTCCAACCGACAGCTGGTTCAGGTACTCCTGTGGGACTTTTGGGGCGCCAGCTGTGACGATAATGCCGTCAAAGGGTGCCATAGCCTGCCATCCGACGGTGCCATCGGCAAGCCGGATATTCACTTTACTGAAACCGTTGCTATCCAAAACCTTACGGGCGCGGCGAGCAAGTGAGGGGATGCGTTCGAGGGAGAAGACACGGTCAGCAAGCAAGGCCAGAACCGCCGCCTGATATCCAGAGCCGGTGCCGACCTCGAGAACCGTTTCAGAGCCTTTAAGCTCTAACGCTTCACTCATGGCGGCAACCATGTACGGTTGGGAGATCGTTTGTTTCTCGCCGATTGGTAAGGGTGCATCCTGGTAAGACTTGCCAGCAAGAGCTTCTTCGACAAATTTATGGCGGGGGACTTTGAGCATGGCCTCAAGAACACGCGGGTCTGTGACGCCGCGGTCGATAACCTGCTCCTCAACCATTCTGCGGCGAGAGATCGTATAATCCTTCACGAATCATTTCCCGTCTGATCGGCGGTCAACAGAGTCTCTTCAAGACGCCACTGGCGGAGCCTTTCCATAGCAGCATAGTTGGTTAAATCGAGGTGCAGAGGTGTTACAGAAACATAACCGTTATGAACGGCATGAAAATCAGTCCCCTGCAGATCCTGAAAGCCAAGTTCTCCGGCACCGATCCAGTAGTAGGTCCGCCCTCTCGGGTCGCGATTCTGTACAACGACATCTTCATAAACCCGCTTGCCTTGTCGGGTTAAACGAATTCCTTGAGGAGCCGAATCGGGGACATTGACGTTAATGAAGGTGTCAGCAGGCAGGCCATGCTCCAGGACGGTTTCTGCCATCTGCCTGGCAACAGCGGCTGCAGGTCTGAAATTATCATAGGAGAAGTCTTTCGAAGCCAATGAGACAGCGATGGCAGGAACCCCCATTAAAGTGGCCTCCATAGCGGCCGCGACAGTCCCTGAATAGGTCAGATCGTCACCCATGTTGGCACCTTTATTAATACCCGAAACCACCAGCGCAGGCTTTTCCTTGAGCAAACCATGAATTCCAAGACTGACGGCATCTGTTGGTGTTCCACTCACTGCCCAGCGATCTGTTTGAATTTCTTCGGCGCGCAAGGGGGCATGTAGTGTTAAAGCGTGACCAACAGCGCTTCTCTCCCGGTCAGGGGCAACAACAACAACCCTACCCAGAGATTGCATTTGATCGGCAAGAGCCTGCAAACCAGCGGAATGAATTCCATCGTCATTTGTTAGTAAAATCAGCACGAGTTATGACAAGAAGAGAGCGAGTAAAGGGCTGTAACAGCTCAAGGGTTTACTTCCAGGCTTTTCTTGAGGCGCAGAAGATCCTGGCGGATTTCCTTAAGAAGCTTTGGATCGTAAGACCCTGACAAGGGTAACGCAAGCTGATCAGAGGCTTCAGCAGACATTTGTTTTGTGGTTTTAGCTAGAGAAGGAGCAGCGGGTGCTTCAACAGCTACTTCGGCAACTTTTTCAGCCGGCTTCTCGCGTAACTTCTTGCGAGCGCCAGCTATTGTGAAGCCCTGGTTGTAGAGAAGGTCTTTAAGGCGCAGGATCAGTTCAACATCCTGCTTGCGATAGAGTCGCTGGTTACTGCGGCTCTTGTTAGGTCGGATGGCTTTAAACTCTGTCTCCCAATAGCGCAGGACATGAGTTTTAATGCCAGTGAACTTGGCAACTTCACCAATTTTATAATAGAGCTTTTCAGGAATCTGAAAATCCATGCGCCGAACTCCTGGAGATGGCGGAGCGGGCCAGCTTTACTACTCCGAGTCGTTGATAGCTGCTTTAAGAACCTGGCTCGGCTTAAAGGTCAGGATCCGACGAGAGGAAATTTCAATTTCATCGCCAGTCTGGGGATTACGACCACGGCGTGTCGCTTTGTCTTTAACAACGAAATTCCCGAAACCGGCAATTTTGATTTTATCACCGTCTTCAAGAGTGGTTTTCATAATATCAAAAACCATTTCGACGATCTCTGCGGATTCTTTTTTAGAGAAACCGGTCTTGAGATACACATTTTCGACAAGATCCGCCTTAGTCATATATATCGACCTCCCAATTTGATATCTACCCGAATTTTCAGGTTTTTATATCACAGCAAGTAAACTCTAAGCAACTGATTTTTTAACGAAGCTCGGCTCCGAGTTCCTTTTCCATGGCCTTAATCAGCTTTCCGTGAAGATTCTGGATCAGTTCATCGGTCAGAGTTCGGTCCATTGCGCGATAGCAGGCACGGATCGCCAGACTCTTCTTGCCTTCAGGAACCCCCTCGCCGCAATAAACATCAAAAAGCTCAATACTCTCCAGATCCTTGATCTTGACACGGTTAAGGATCGAGAGAACCTGCTGCGCAGCAACATCAACGCCTACCAGGAAAGCGGAGTCTCGCTGGACATCCGGGAAGCGTGAGAGGGGCTTGAACTTAATCGTCTTGTCACCGAGTTCAAAGAGCGCTTCGATATCGACATCACAGAGAATAGATGACGGGGCAAGATCAAAGTTGCGAATTACTTCAGGGTGCAATTCTCCAAGGGTTCCGAGCAAGCGCTCACCCTGATAAATCGCACAGGACTTACCAGGATGGTAAAAAGCTTCATCATGCTCAACCTGCCAGCACACATCACTGACGCCGAGGTTGCTTAACAGCTGTTCGATAACGCCTTTCATATCGAAGAAATCGGCTTCATCTGAAGACTGTGCCCAACCCTGGGATTCACGCCGGCCACAGAGGAACGCTGTCAGGCGCAGGCTTTCACTTGCCATCTCGGAGTTTTCAACAGGTTGGAATACCGGACGCAACTCAAAGAGGGACAGATCTTCGCTACGATAAGCCAGATTACGTGAAGCAGTTTCCAACAAGCTCGGCACCAGACTGGTTCTCATCACTCCCTGCTCTTCTGTGAGTGGGTTGAGAATATTAACGTTCTGTCGGCGCGAGTCGTTCTCGGCAAGTCTCAGCTTATCAAGACAGCTCGGGTTATAGAATGAATAGTTAATAACTTCTGAATATCCTGATTGAAGCAGTAAGTCTCTAACCTGTCTTTCCCTGCTCAGATGCACGGGGAGTTGCTGGCAAGTCAGACTGCTGACTGGCATAGTCACAGGAATCTTGTCATAACCAATCAAGCGCGCGACCTCTTCAACCAGGTCAATCTCCCGTTCAATGTCAGGACGGAAGTTAGGAATCTCTACCTTAACGACTTCGTCAGAACGATCAACCTGAAGATCACATTTGAGGCCTATTGAATTAAGCTTAAGCCGAATATCGTCGGCATCGAGCTCAAGACCGAGAACCTGGCTGGCTTTTGATGCAGTGATTGTGACGATACGGCGCGGTAAAGCCGAAGGGTACTCATCAACAACACCTTTGGCAACCTGCCCTGAGGCCAGCTCTGCAATCAATGCAGAAGCACGATCAAGAGCCAGGGGAACCATATCAACATCAGTGCCACGTTCAAAACGATGCGAGGCATCAGTATGCAGACCCAACCGTTTACTGGTACGACGGATAGTCAACGGATTGAAGTATGCACTTTCCAGGAGAATGTCTGTTGTCTCGGAGCTAACTTCAGAGTTGCCACCACCCATAACGCCTGCCAGGGCAATAGGGCCCTCGCCATCACAGATCACCAGGTCTGCGGCCAACAGGGTGCGAACTTGGCCATCGAGTGTTGTGAATTCAGCCCCCTCCTCTGCTCGACGCACTACGATCCGCCGTTCACGCAGGAGATTGAAGTCGAATGCGTGCAGTGGCTGGCCTAATTCCATCATGACAAAGTTGGTAACATCAACGACGTTGTTGATAGATCTCAGCCCAACCGTCTCGAGACGACGTACGAGCCACTCCGGTGAGGGGCCGATCTTTACATTCTCGATCAGGCGAGCCGCGTAACGTGGGCACAGGTTTGAGTCTTCAAGAGTTACTGAAGTTTTCTCGGCAACCAACGTTTCATTCTCGCTGATAACAGGCTCAGGAAGACGCAACGGAGCTTGCGCCATAGCGGCGACCTCACGTGCGACGCCAACAACACTCAGACAGTCTGGTCGATTCGGCGTCAAACCGATCTCATACATGACATCCTTGAGCCCCAGCTGTTCGAATACCGGACGACCCAAATCAAGATCTGAAGGCAAGATCATGATACCATCCGATTCTTCCGACAGGCCCATCTCACTCATTGAGCAAAGCATGCCAAAGGACTCCTGGCCACGGATCTTCGACTTTTTGATCTTGAAGTTTCCCGGCAGAACCGTACCGACCTGTGCCAGGGCAATCAGATCACCGGTTTTGTGATTTGTGGCTCCACAAACAACCTGTTGTGTAGCGCTGCCTGTATCAACCGTACAGACGGTCAGTCGATCAGCATCAGGGTGTTGCTGCACATCTGCAAGACGGGCGACAATGACTGTGTCCAACCCTTCTCCCAAACGCTCCATAGCGTCAACCTCGAGACCAGTCATGGTCAACCGATGGGAAAGATCGTCAGCATTATAATCGAAATCAACGTATTCCTTGAGCCAGTTCAAGGTGACCTTCATACCTAAAGTCCTTTATTAAACAAAAGCTGTAACCAGCTAAACGTAAATTAAAAAAGCCATGGTTAAGCTGCCAGACACTAGTCCCAGGCAAACAGCCCCCATCCTCAGAATTGCTTCAAAAACCTCATATCGTTTTCAAAGAAGAGACGCAAATCATTGACTCCGTACTTAAGCATGGCGAGACGCTCAATGCCCATACCGAAGGCAAAGCCACTGTACAACTCGGGATCGTAGTTAACGGATTTGAAGACCTCAGGATCAATCATCCCGCTGCCCAGGATTTCAAGCCAACCAGAGTTGCTACAGACACGACAACCACTGCCGCCGCAGATCACACATTGGATATCGACTTCGGCGCTAGGTTCTGTGAAAGGAAAAAAAGAGGGACGAAACCGAACGGCAATATTCTCACCAAAAAACTCATTGATAAAAGTTGTCAGAATCCCCTTCAGATCACCAAAGGTTACTTTGCGATCAACAAGAAACCCTTCAATCTGGTGGAACATCGGACTATGAGTGATATCTGAATCACGTCGATAGACTGTGCCGGGAGCAACCACACGTACTGGTGGCTCTTGATCCAGCATCGTGCGAATCTGAACAGGCGATGTATGGGTACGCAAAACGACGTCTTCCGAGATGTAGAAGGTGTCCTGCATATCGCGAGCCGGGTGATCTTTGGGAATATTCAGAGCTTCGAAGTTATAAAAATCTTTTTCGATTTCCGGTCCCTCGGCAACACCGAAGCCCAGAGCCGCAAAAATTCCGACAACTTCTTCTGTTACTTGAGTGATCGGATGTTTGAAGCCAGCTCTCTGAACGCGACCGGGCAGTGTTACATCGAGACGTTCGTTGGCAAGCTTCTGTTGCATCAATTCCTGACGCAGAGACTCTTGTCTCAGAGCAAAAGCTTCCTCAAGTCGGCCTTTCACTTCGTTGGCAAGACCACCAATAAGCGGGCGTTCCTCAGGAGAAAGTTGCCCCATACCCTTCATGACAGCAGTGATCTCACCTTTTTTACCCAGGTAACGAGCGCGAACCTGCTGCAATTCAACTTCACCTACAGCTTCATTCGCTGCCAGCAAAGCGGCCTCTTCGATCTTATTCAGTTTATCTTTCATGATATTCCAGACCAGAGAAGATTACGACCTGACTGAAAGCCAGGCCGTAATTTAAAAAAAAAGAGATGGGGTAAGCCCCATCTCTTTATCGTTCGGCAGTTACTGAAGCTGGGACTTGGCTTTCTCTACGATAGAGCCAAACCCAGTTGGGTCAGTGACAGCGAGCTGGGCAAGGATTTTACGATCGATACCGATCTCTGCCTGCTTCAAGCCGTGAATCAAGCGGCTGTAAGAGAGGCCATTGTCACGTGCCGCTGCGTTGATCCGGGCAATCCAGAGAGCCCTGAAATCACGCTTGCGAACACGGCGGTCACGATATGCATAATTAAGTGCGCGATCGACGGCTTCGGTTGCACTCCGGAACAGTTTGCTACGGGCGCCACGATAGCCTTTTGCAAGCTTTAATACCTTGTTACGTCTACGTCTGGCCTTAAAGCCTCTTTTTACTCTTGCCATTGCTTTTCTCCTTGTATGTCAGCAAAGCGGTCATTGCCGCCACCCGGATCTGCAGGGGGAGATATTAAGCCCCACAGTTCACGAGTTGTGTGGATACTGTACGCCCCTTACAGGTAAGGGATCATGCAGCGGATATTCTTGGCGTCGCACTTGTCAACCAGGGTCGACTTGCGCAGGTCGCGCTTACGCTTGGTCGACTTCTTGGTCAGAATGTGACTGGTATACGCCTTGTTGCGCCGGATCTTGCCGGTTCCAGTCTTACGGAAGCGTTTGGCTGCTCCGCGATTGGTCTTAATCTTAGGCATTTCTTTTCTCCTTATATATTTTGATTCTGTAACGGCCTATAAGCCGTTAGCTTTATTTCTTCAGTGGGCTGATCACCATACTCATGAAGCGTCCGGACATATTAGGTCTGCTTTCAACCTGTCCAAGCTCCTTACAATCGATCGAAACCCTTTCGAGAATACGACGACCGAACTCAGGATGTGTCACTTCACGACCACGGAACATGATCGTAACCTTGACCTTGTTACCTTCGCCGAGGAAACGCATAGCGTTTCTCACCTTAAACTGATAGTCGTGATCATCAGTTTTGGGACGCAGCTTGACTTCCTTGAGTTCAACCCTGACCTGCTTTTTCTTTGCCTCAGCAGCACGTTTGCTCTGCTGATACTTATATTTGCCATAATCCATAATCCGGCAAACAGGGGGCTTTGCGGTCGGGGAGACTTCAACCAGATCGAGGCCCTGCTCATCTGCTGCTTGCAAAGCAGCGTTTAGGGCCATAACTCCCAGCTGGTTGTTCTCGTCATCAATAACGCGAACTTCGCTGGCGCGGATTGCCTGATTGATATTTGTGGTGTCCTTACTTATGACGCACCTCCTAGTGAAACTGACGACATTCTTCTTGAATGAACTGCACAAAATCCGCTGGTGTCATAGGTTCCAGGTTTTCGCCGGAACGATGACGAGCGGTAACGGTCCCGGCGGCCACTTCCTGATCGCCGATGACCAACATATAGGGAATTTTCTCCATCTGGGCTTCACGGATCTTGAACCCCAGTTTTTCATTGCGTAAATCAGCCTGCACGCGAACACCCTGCTCACGAAGCTCATCGCAGACCTTATTGACATAATCGGCCTGGTTATCGGTCACGTTGAGAACTTTAACCTGAACCGGAGAAATCCAGAGAGGGAAGTTGCCAGCGTAGTGTTCAATCAACACACCAATAAAACGTTCAATGGCCCCCAGGATAACCCGGTGGACCATGACCGGCCGATGCTTCTCGCCGTCACTCCCGACATAGTTGAGGTCAAACCTCTCCGGGAGAGTGAAATCGCACTGGATTGTAGCACACTGCCACTTCCTGTCAAGAGCGTCCTTGAGCTTGATATCGATCTTCGGGCCATAGAAAGCACCGTCGCCTTCGTTGATCTCGTAAGGCAGGCCGGTATCATCAAGAGCACTCTGTAAAGCCTTGGTTGCACGCTCCCAATCTTCGTCGGAGCCGATGGCTTTTTCAGGACGCGTAGAGATCTCCAGTTCGTATTCAAAACCGAAGATGCCCATGATGTCCTGAACAAACGTGAGGACGTTCTTGATCTCGCCATCTAGCTGTTCTGGCATGCAGAGGATATGTGCATCATCCTGGGTAAAGCCACGGACACGCAAAAGACCGTGTAGCACCCCACTCTTCTCGTGACGATGAACGGTTCCCAGTTCGAAATAACGTAAAGGCAGGTCACGATAGGAACGCTTCTTCGACTTATAGATGAGCATATGCGCCAAGCAGTTCATCGGCTTGATACCATAGCTTTGCTCATCGATTTCAGTGAAGTACATATTCTCGCGATAGTTATCGAAATGACCGGAGGTTTTCCAAAGCTCGGTACGCAGGATCTGCGGGCCCATAACGAGATCGTAACCACGCTTAACATGCTCGCGCTTCTCAAATTCTTCGAGTATATTTCTTAACATGGCACCTTTGGGGTGCCAAAGAACCATGCCGGCGCCAACTTCATCGCTGAAGGAAAAGAGATCCAGTTCGCGGCCAAGTTTACGATGGTCACGCCTTTTCGCTTCTTCGATACGATGCAGGTGCTGCTTGAGTTCTTTTTTGTCGGTGAAGGCTGTCGCATAGATACGCTGCAGCATGGCGTTCTTCTCATCACCACGCCAGTAAGCGCCAGCAACACTGGTCAGTTTAAAGACCTTAAGCATGCCTGTTGTGGGGACATGAGGTCCACGACACAGGTCAACAAAGGTGCCTTGACGATAAAGGGTGACTTCCTCCACGTCGAGGTCTTCAATCAGCTCAACCTTGTAGTCCTCACCCATCTCACGGAACAGGGCGATCGCCTCGGAGCTTTTAACAACCTGGCGTTCGATAGGCAGGTTGGCCTTGGCCAACTCCTTCATCTTCTGCTCAATCGTGTCAAATTCTTCGGGGCTGAAGGTATGTTTCTCAGTGAAAAAATCGTAATAGAAGCCCGACTCAATCGCAGGGCCTATGGTCACCTGAACGTCCCGACCGTAAAGCTCTTTAACAGCATGGGCCATCAGGTGGGCGGTCGAATGACGATAGAGCTCAAGGCCCTCGGGGGTATTAAGGGTGACCAGACGTAGATCAACGTCGGTATCGATAGAAGTCGTCACGTCGACCATAGTGTCACCGAGAAAAGCGGCAACTGTTTGGCGTGCAAGTCCCTCACCAATAGAACGAGCGACGTCAAGCGGCGTTGTTCCGGCAGCGACTTCCTTAACAGTTCCGTCTGGCAATGTTACGTTCAGCATCGACATCCTGATTCCTTTAGTCACTCAGTACTAACGAAAAGAGGCATCCATGGATGCCTCTACCTGCTTTGAGTAATTATGGTAGACGCGCGCGGGATTGAACCGCGGACCCCTACAGTGTCAGTGTAGTGCTCTCCCACTGAGCTACGCGTCTTCACTCAAAATGCTGGATACATTTAACAAAGGAGGCACGCTCTGTCAAGCACTTTCCAGCCTAATTTCCAGTGTTTGTTAAATATAACGGAGGTCAGCTATCCTGCTTGGACAATAATATTTAAAACTTCATTTTTAGCCGGTGATGCACACGTCAGAAAGTTCAAAAAAGGGTTTGCGCTAAAAAATGCGCAAACCCTTTTAAATGGTGCAGGTAGTTGGGATTGAACCAACGGCCCTCCGCGTGTGAGGCGGATGCTCTCCCACTGAGCTATACCTGCATATTTTTTATTTCGGTGTCACTTGAAGCGGAGGATTTTTATAACAACAACCCGGCAAACTGTCAATGTATAAGAAGCTGTGACCGAGGGCTGCTGTCTGCCTTTTCTCGCCACACGCCACGCACTAAGGAAGGGACCGTCCTTAGGACTCTATGCACCTCTCAGCACCCTCACTACCCGAACTACACTATTCCTCAATCCTGTTTATGAGTCTCTGATACTTTTCAGGAATCGACACCATACGACGCTCAGCATCAAGGACCAGGTGCCGGGTTTGCCCTTCAGCAACTAGGACACCGTCCTGATTCATCGCTTTATATGAGAATTCGAGTAACCGCCCTCTGCCTCGCTGTAATGTAGTGGCAATTGTGATGCGGTCTTCATAGAAAGATGGAGCACGGTATTCGACTGTCGCCTTGGCAACAATAACGAAAAAGCCGTCCCGCTCCATGTCGCTATAAAAACAACCTTGTTGACGCAGGAACTCCGAGCGACCCTCTTCGAACCAGGTTAGATAATTGGCGTGGTGCACAACACCCTGCGCATCCGTTTCGGCATAACGTACGGTCAGGGTAAAATCGCGGATCGGTGTCCGGTCAGGCATCGTTTATGACTCTCCGTGTCTTTCAAAAAGATATTGCGGGCCATGCGGTATCCGGCTTCGGTGACCATGTGGCGTTGCAATACGGATTCAATATGAGCTTCACTTCTGCCTGGCAGAACGGCGGCGAAGTTAACCAGAGCATCGGCATCCCAGATAATGCGGAACTCCGTGGAGTCGATTGCACCAGAGGTATGGTGATTTCCGACGATCTTTACAATTGAGCTCGCAAGAACATCTTCAGTGTTTAACTTCGAGAGAATTTCTTCTGCTATTGGCGGACCCTCTTTCTCTTGAAAGTTACCAGCGCTGGAGCCGTGGACACGTTCAGCCTCCGGAATACCGATATCGTGCAGATAGGCCGCAGCCAGCGTTTGCACCGGATCCGCATCAATATAGGACAAGAGCTCTCGGGCATAGAGAGAGACCTGCAAGGCATGATCAATGCGTCGTTGGTCTTCACCGAAGTACTCTTCCATAGCTCCACGAACGCTCTCTAGAAAGGCGTCCTCTTCTGCGCTGACTTTTACAATAAGGTTAAACATAGCACCCCTTTCACGCGTAGCAACGGAATCGCCAAAAGAGTAGCGACCGGACATGAGAATGTCCAGACGAAAAGAGCCACCGATTGATATCGGCGGCTCTTCAATTTTTCAGGACTTTAATTTGCTGGCGCGCGGGAACTTATCTTCACTATGGAAGCAGGCATACTACTGATGGGACAGCCCCTGAATTATTTCTTATCACCACGGATACCGATACAGACCGTTTCGAAAGGAATATCACGACCACTGTTCGCAAGGGCCTGCTTAGCCATCATGACCAAACCGTTACAGCATGGAACTTCCATATGAACAACGGTCAGGCTCTTGATGTTGCTCTCTGTGATCATCGCTGTGAGCTTGTCAACATAAGGAGACGTGTCATCGAGCTTCGGGCAGGCAATCGCCAGGGCCTTACCCTTGAGCAGGTCTTCCTGGAAGTCAGCGTAGGCAAACGGTGCGCAGTCGGCAGCGAGGACAACATCAGCGCCCTGAAAGAAGGGAGCCGTCGGGGGAACCAGATGCAGCTGAACCGGCCATTGCGCAAGACGTGAAGGCCGTGATCCAACGTCGGCACTCTCTTCTGCAGGTGCTTTATCAAAGTTCATCGTACGTGCCGATGGACAACCACCGCCAGCGGGCGGTGCGAAGCTCTTGACTGCCGCTGAGGGACAACCACCTGCAGGCGCTGCGGGCTCTTCGTGATGAGGAAGCGGTTCGCGACCAATATCTTTCAAATGATCATTGACTGCGACTTCATCATACTCATCCGCATCACGCTCTTCGATTGTAATGGCATCCATCGGACAGTCGCCGAGGCATGCACCGAGCCCATCGCAGAGGTTATCGGCTAGCAGTTTGGCTTTGCCGTCAACAATCTGAATTGCACCTTCAGCACAGGACGGAACACAATCGCCACAGCCGTTGCATTTTTCCTCATCAATTTTGACCATTTGACGAATCATCTATTTATCTCCTGCTTAAGTATGGTTAGTCTTAAATTTCGTTATTGCAGGGCCTACTTTACCGGCTTGCAGACAACGCGGCCTTGACCGAGGTCAAGAGGCTAGAAAAAATAATGCCAGAGGAGATCGAACCTGCCTCGCTTGATCAGATGCTGACCTGAAAAACGCATAATTTCACGAACCTTCTCCCGATGGTCTGGTTTGTAGCAGTGCACAGTGCAATGTTTACAAATCGGTTTGTCTTCCAAGGGGCAATGAAGACGACGTTCAAAAGCATAGAGCAGGAAGTCGCTGCACTCTTTACAGACAGGAAACTTGTGCAATGGTAAAGATTGCAAGTCGGGCTCCGCAGTAATCACGGTGGTTCGATCAGAGGTGTGTCTGTTAGCGCAATAAACAGCAGTAAACTGCAAAAGGACCTTAAGGTCCTTGAGCTCTTTGCGAGTCAGGCTGGCAATATTGTCGTGCATCAGTTCTTTCATTCCCTTTGCAGGCGTTTTTCTACAAGAGTAAGGGAAAAGCCTTTAGTCCTTTGGCAACGTATCAAACAAGCTCTGTTTGCCCTCGCTGTACTCTTCAGCGGTTATAGCACCACGATCATACTTGTGCTTGAGGACTTGCAACTCCTCTTCTAGAGAAGGATAAACGCCGCCTTCCCCACGTCGTTCAGAAGGACTCTGCTGGGCATGAGTTAAACGCGCAGCTTCAGCCTTGATATCTACCAGAGTCATTTTCAGTTCGGCGTTACCGTACCAATGTGTGTAAGCGGGGTTTTGGTGGAAAGCCCCCTTGACGGTTTTGGCGAGGTCATATTTCTTCATCTTGAAAAACAGTCTCTCAATGTGAGAGATATCTTCGTAAAGCATCTGGCCATCGAGAACCAGCTCACGACCACGCAAAGGATGTTCTGGGCGTTCCTGCAGTGACGGAGCGAGCAAATCCCTGTCAGCAAGATCACGGACAATGGCCGCGGCTTCCATGATCAGCTCTTTACTCTGCGCCTGGATGGCATCTGCGCTAATCAACTCACGTTCGGAGAATGATTTACTGTGGCACTCTACACAGACACCGATCATCTCCTGACGACGCAGTTCAAAGTTTTTGCCTGAGGACTGTGTCATAGCCGGCGACATGGTAATACCGAAAGAGATATCGTGAGAGCCGTTCGGCATGTGGCAGCGCTGACAGGTTGGCCCGACTTCTTCACCAAGGGCCTCAGCCAACACGCCATGCCGAGATGTTTGCCACATCTCCCACTGGGGATGGTCCGGGCCCATATGGCAGGTCGCGCACGATTCCGGAGCACGCACGGAGGCAAGGTCCGTTATGTGGTTGGTGTGACATGACGCACAGGAATTTTCAACCTGGTGACAACGGTTGCAGCCCAGGGACCGCATCTCTGCGGTCTGGGTCAGAAATCTTGCACACTGGACTGTCGTTTTCGGTTGCGTACTCCCCTCTTCATGACAGAAAGCACATTCTCTGGGGTCACGTGTGTCGAGGTTGCGGGTACAGCCCCACCCGGTGTGCAAACTCATACCGTGTTTACTGGCGACATGTTCATGAAAAGCCTTTTCATGACAACGGCCGCAGACCTCGGCATCAACAGCAGCATCGCCGTTAACAATGGCTTCGTGGTCTGTTCCATGACAACTGGTACAGTCCAGCTTTGCTGCGTGTGCGCTCTTTTGCCATTGAGACACTGCAGCAGGCGTCTCCTTTTTGTGGCACTCAACGCAATCATCAGCAATAACCGTAGAGGCGACACCAAGGGTCAAGACAATCAGGCATAGCAAACGCAAGAAACGACTCATTGATCTACCTCCTCCAGGAGTTTCTGGTATTCAGTTGGAGTCACCAATTCTTCATAACGCCAACGTCGCAAATTCCATTCTGCTTCATTATAGGTTGGTGCAGAGTTGCTCTTCAGCCCATCACCGAGATAAAGAGAACTGTTTACAGCAAGCAGGAACTTTCCATCTACAAGTATCTGTGCTTGCGCCTTTTCACCCCAATCGACAAGGAGATCCAACCCATGGTAAAGGCGTCCATTGGTGAATCTGTAGTGCTCTGTTGTCAAAGGTTCCACAGCTTTCCCTTCAGAAAGCCAAAGGTCGAGAGTCTGTAGCCCATCTTCGGACAGGACATTCACAGTATTACCTGACGGATCCCAATCGAAAGACATGGGCTGCAAAGGAGCCGTGTGAAGCTCTCGCGGTTTGTCAACCTGCCAATTCTGATACAACAGCTGAAAATAGGGCGAAAACAAAGGCGGATCGTAAAGGCGAAGAGAGACAAGCTCATCGCCTTGAGGCGAGAAAGAGACTGGCAGCAGGCTATGCAGAAGAGGCTTAATCTGCTTGGCCAATGATGGTCTCAAAGTACTGTCAGTGAGAAGTGTTTCCACCAGGGTATCATCATCTATCCGGTAGAGAAGTTGCCGCAGGTTGCCACCGAAAGAATAAACTTTAAGTACAAACCCGACGGCGAGCAGGTCACCACGACTGCTCCAGTGTAGTTGACTCAGAGCTACAGGAATTACTGCTTCGTTCAGAACCGTACCGTCGGCGGAATACAGCAACAGCTCGGTCTCGTAGTCGGCGCGCTCAAAAGCCGCCGCCAGCGACCGCCCATCAGGGCTCCAGGCCAAAGCAATCGGCTTTGCAGACGAAAGCCTTTTCTTGTCACCTGACTTTGGATCAAGCAGGTATAAACCGCCGTTGACAAGCGCTACCTTTGTGCCATTTTGATTTGCGGAGAAGAGACCCGACTCATCAATATCTGCCAGAGTGAGCAAAGGATGTTCAGAAATTGATGTTGGTGGCGTACCCGTGGCACAAGCAACCACAAAGGTGAGAATGATTAGGGTGCTAAAGAGAAGTCGTTTCATGCGGACATGATAACAGATATGAGAGAAAAAGCGTTGACTAAGGTCAAAGATCTGTGGGTGGGGCTGGGTTCTAAGGATTTTCAAAGATTTTCCAGTCCTCAGTCCCTAACCCCCGACAACCGCCCTAACCTTCCTTACATTTTTCAGCAAGCTCTTCAAGGCGCTCAAAATCAAGAATTCCCACTTTCTTGCCAGAGACACTGATCAGGTCGTCTTCAGAAAGTTTTCGCAAGGTCCGTGAAAGCGTTTCACTAACCGTTCCCAGGTTGGAAGCCAGCTGGCTCTTCGAGATGGGTAGTTCTACAGATGCTTTCACACCTTCTGAAAGAGCCAGAAGATAACGTGCAAGACGTGAAGGAACATCCTTGAACGTCAGGTCTTCTATCTGGTTGGCGAACTGCCTGAGAAACTTGGAGAGACCTGCGATCATGTTGATGGAAATTCTGCCATTATCCATCAACAGGTTAAGAAACCCTTCTTTGGGCAGGAACAGCAATTTTGAAGATTGTAGTGGCTCAGCGTAGGCCGGATACAAACCATCAGCGAAGATAGCGGCCTCGGCAAAGGTTCCACCAGGGTGGATAATATGAAGGATACGTTCCTTACCCTCCGGAGAGAGCTTGTAAACTTTAACTTTACCGTCCAGGACCACGAAAAAACCAACGGCCTTCTCACCATCGGAAAAAAGCAATTCGCCTCGAGAAGACTCACGGACTCTTGCAATCTCCATCAAGGCCTCAATATCATCGTCGGAAAGGCCAGCAAAGAAAGGACAGGTTTTAAGTATTTGGGAGTAGTTCATCGATGGCCTCTGTTTGATAGTGAGAAGTAGTTTTTATCCAGTTATTCTAACTGCATTGATTGATTCAGCCAATAGCTAAAGAGTGATGAAGGTAAAATCTGACAATAATGATATGATTTACAAATCAACCAGGCTTTTCTTGGAGGACACATATGAAACTCATCTTAGTCACAGCCCTTGCATTGCTTACGCTTTTGAGCCAGCCGTTCTCTTCATTTGCCCTGGATGACAATCTTGCCTTTTCAGGTCTTACATCGACTCGAGCAATTTACGATGTCAGGAGTAATGATGAGAAGCAACTGCAGTTCATCTTCAAGGTGATTCTAGATACTTACGATGAAGCCATTCAGCAAGAAGTCAAGCAAAGCACTATCGTCAGCATGCGGGGCCCAACTGTGAGATTACTTGTTCGGGGACGTCAGGGAGATAAAGTTTTGCACCAGGAAACAGTCACCCTGATAAACGACCTGGTTCAGCGCAACATTCGCCTGGAAGCCTGTGGCTATGCGCTCAACCTGTTTGGTGTCGAACCGGAGGATCTTTATGCGGGCATCCATGCTGTTGGCAACAGCTTGAACTCTCTGGTGGGGTATCAAACCAAAGGCTATGCTTTGCTGCCGATGAATTAAGTTTAAAGCATAAAAGAAGAGCGGCTGATATTTTATCAGCCGCTCTTTATCTTTTTTTTGGTGCCGAAGGGGAGACTCGAACTCCCACGTCAATACTGACACTAGACCCTGAACCTAGCGTGTCTACCAATTCCACCACTTCGGCATGAAGCGAGGGCAATTTATAGCAAAAGGGATTATTCAATGCAACAAAAAAAACTGCGGCTGGGGCTTGGGTCAGGAGACAGAAGCAAGCTGAAAATCAATCTTCGAGCCGCCTCGGAGAGACCATCACCGTATGATGGGAATCAACTGTGACGAGACCAGGGCGTGCCCCTTTCGGTTTCTTAACATCCCTGCCCTGTGCAACGATCACTTCCACCTTGCTGTCATCCTTACCCTTGGAGTAGCCGGCGGCAAAAGCGGCAGCAGAATGCAGGTCCTCTTCACTCACCTTGTCGGCACTATCTCCACACTTGAGAACCAAGTGTGAACCAGGCATTCCCTTGGCGTGAAACCACAGGTCCTGCGGGCCGGTCATGTGACGGCTGACATAATCATTGGTGCGGCTGTTCTTGCCCCAGTAGAGTTGCCATCCGCCAGGTGTGACAGAGTTGTATAACTGGTCTTCCGGCTTAACCTGCTGGCGGCGACCGAGTTGGCCTTTGGTCTGCTTCAACATGCCTGCCGTTTCAAGTTCGAGTTGCACCTGGTAGAGGTCATCCCCGCTGACAGCCTCTTCAAGAGAGAGCGCGACCTGGTCCAGCCATTCCTGTTCTTCTTTGGTATCCTGCAACCTGCGAGCGTGATGATCGCCGGAACGCTTGGCCTTGCGATAAAGCTTGAAGTAGCGTTCGGCATTCTCTTGAGGGTTGGTTTTGCTATCGAGCTCGATTGTTACAGTTTTGGGTGGAGACTTATAATAATCTTCCACTTCGACAGAGTTTGCACCCCTCTTGAACAGATGCAGGTTCGCAAGCAGAAGATCGCCCGTAATCCGAAAACGTTCCGGATCCGCCTGACGTTCTCTCTCTGCCGTAATATGTTCAAGCCTCTTACTGAGACGTTTAAGTTGTTTGCTGATCACAGCCGTCAAGCGTGAGGTCAGGTCTTTAACTGACTCACCGGCTTCTTCAGCAAGGGTTGTTTCAATTAACAACGAAAGATCAGGAAACTCTTTGACGGCAGCATCCTTCGTCTCCAGCAACAAAGGCAGCAATCCAGCCTGGCCATCCCAAGAAATTTGTTGTGGAGTAAATGAACCGGCCTGAAAAACAGCTTTGATTCGCGTTAGAATGGCATCGAAAGATTGACCGGCTTGCCTGGCCTGAGAGATCGCCTGGGCCAGTGCCGGTGACAGCGGTGTGACATCAGCAAGGTTCAGGTTGCCCCTCTGCTCTGCTTGCCGTAAAGCACTTGCAGCCTCAGGAAGATTGTTCAAGAGGGAAATGCGCTGTTTTTGTTCTGGGAGCGTATAGAACTCCCCGGGCATCAACTTGCGCTTGTTTTCCTGTCGGTAAAGCAGGTCAACGATACGACCGTCCTGATCGATAAGAATCAGATTGCCCTGAGGTCCGAAAGCTTCGAAGACCAGGTCGTAGCGAGCGCCTTCAGGGCCCAGAAAGCTGAAGTGGGCAATGCGATCAAAGGGCTCGGCGCGAACCTCGAGTAAATTCCGCAGCCTGGCTCTTAACAGCTGACAGATACGCGGCGGCTTGGCCGGGGCAGAGCAGCTTTCACGGGTCAAATAGAAGCTACTTTTGCCCTCGGCTTTAAAGAGCAGCTGCAGTTTCTCCTCACCGGTCCAGAACTTGAGAACCAAGGTCCCAGCACCGGTCTGGACGACCTTGTCGAGCCTGCTTCTGGAGAGCTTGTGATTGAGTTCAATCGCCATTGCCTGAAAGAGTACACTGTCCATAATGAGCAGATTAGAGCATGTCGATACGGAACTGCAAGCTGTCTCTGTATTTTTATCCAGAGGGGTAATTTAAGCCTCAAGATCTCATACCATATTGGCATCCGCAATATTGATGTTATGATGAGAGCAAACAAGACTGACAAGGTAACCCTATTCTACGGTAAACGACCTATAATACTGACATTTTCTTCTTGACTTAAAAGATAGATTTGTCATGATTAAAGTCCGGAATCATTGAACAAAAGGAGATAACCACATGCCAGAAGAAACGAATTACGGCCTTGGGACCAAGTCCCTTCATGCGGGTCAAGAAGCTGACCCAACAACCAACTCAAGGGCCGTTCCGATCTACCAGACCAGCTCCTACGTGTTCAACTCAAGCGAGCACGCTGCCAATCTCTTCTCTCTTGCCGAGATGGGGAATATTTATACTCGCATCATGAACCCGACGACCGACGTGCTTGAGAAGCGTCTGGCTGAACTTGATGGTGGCGTGGGCGCACTGGCTGTGGCATCGGGAACAGCAGCGATCAACCTGGCAATCCTCAACCTGGCCAAAGCTGGTGATAATATCGTCTCGACTCAGTATCTCTATGGCGGGTCGTATAACATGTTCAAGTACACCCTGAAACGGATGGGGATTACCGTCAAGTTTGTCGACAGCAGCAAACCGGAGAACGTTGCCAAAGCAATTGATGAAAAAACCAAGGCGGTTTTCACTGAATCAATTGGCAACCCAAAGAACAATGTCGACGATTTTGAAGCGATTGCACAGATTGCACATGACAACGGCCTGCCTTTTATCGTCGACAATACCGTCACGACACCTATCTTGTTCAAGCCTTTTGAGCACGGTGCTGATATCGTCTGTTATTCATTGACCAAGTTCATCGGTGGCCACGGTACCAGCATCGGCGGAGCCGTGGTCGACAGCGGTAAATTTGACTGGTCTAGCGGCCGCTTCGATGAATATACAACTCCCGACCCCAGCTACCACGGGCTGGTCTATCATGAAGCACTCGGACCGCTGGCCTATATTCTCAAAATGCGCCTTACCCTATTGCGCGATATGGGCCCCTGCATATCTCCCTTCAACTCCTTCCAGATCATGCAAGGCCTGGAAACCCTACATGTGCGAATGCCAAGGCACTGCGAAAATGCACTAAAAGTTGCCCGGTTCCTTGAAGACCACCCTTCAGTTGCTTGGGTTAATTACCCGGGGCTAAAGAGTCATCCCGATTATGAAAGAGCGAAACGTTACCTACCAGAAGGCCAAGGTGCAATCCTCGGCTTCGGTATCAAAGGTGGTAGAGAATCTGGCGCCAAGTTTATTGACTCGGTCAAGCTCTGTAGCCACCTGGCCAATATCGGTGATGCCAAGACGCTGGTCATCCACCCTGCAAGCACAACGCACCAGCAACTCTCTGATGATGAGCAGCGTACTTCTGGTGTCAGCCCGGATTACATTCGTGTGTCCGTAGGTATTGAGGATGTCCAAGACATTATTAATGATCTTGACCAGGCACTTAACGCAAGCAAGTAATTTTTTCCTTAAAAACACATCTTTGAAAAGCGGACATTTCTGTCCGCTTTTCTTTTGCCCGACAGCTTTTACCATGCTATCTTCGCAAAACTTCAAACAGTCGCTTCAGGACAATTGTTATGCTCAAATGGTTGGAATATATCCCCTTTATATGTATTGCTACCTTAGTCAGAGTACTGCCAAGAGGAATGGCACTCGGTCTGGGTAAGCGACTTGGTCAATTGGCCCAACGCCTACAGGGTAGACGCGTCAGCATTGCCCGCGACAATCTGCAGAAGGCGTTCCCTGAGATGTCATCCGCAGAGGTCTCTTCTACCGTAAGCGAGATGTTCAAGCATCTTGGTATCAGCTTTATCGACATGCTGCGTGTTGATCAGTATAAAGGGCCGCAGGACCTGGAACGTTATTTTGACATCAAGAACGACAAACACCTGACTGAGGCCCTCGAGCTGGGCCGTGGCTGCATTGTACTCTCTGCCCACTTTGGCTTTTGGGAAGCGGGCTCCTTTTTTATGCCACAACTTGGGTTTACGACAGAAATCGTTGCCAAACCCATGCGAAACCCCTTGGTTAATGCTTACTTCAGTCGTATACGCGAATCTAACGGCAATCAAATCATCAATAGCCGAAAAGGGGCACGCGGCATCCTCAAATCACTACAAAAAAACCATGCCGTATGCATTCTTCTCGACCAGCATCTTAAAGGCCAGGGATCGGTCGTCGCACCATTTTTTGGCCGACCGGCACATACCACAACCATCATTACGCAAATGGCAATCAGATATCAGATACCAATCGTTATGGCATTCAGTCATCGTCTGCCCGACAACACCTACCGATGTCATTTTGAGAAAATGTTTCTCCTCAAGGGCGAGCTGAGTGAAGAGAACGTTCTGGCTAACACCACCCTGCTCAATCAAAACATCGAATCCATGGTTCGCAACGACATCAGCCAATGGTTCTGGCTCCACCGACGCTGGCGTGCCTGCTGTGAAAAGTAGATCCTAACATGTCATTTCATATCGTCCTTATAGAGCCAGAAATCCCACCGAACACTGGCAATATTGCACGTCTTTGCGGCGCGACTGGCACCACTCTGCACCTGGTCGGCAAACTCGGCTTTTCTATCGACGACAAACATCTCAAGCGCGCAGGTCTGGATTACTGGGAAGCTGTCGATGTGCGAAGGTGGGAGTCTCTACAGGAACTGCAAAAGCAATTCCCAGAAGGTCGATTCTGGTACACATCCAAGAAAGCAGCGAAGAGCTATGTCCAGGCAGACTTTAAGACCGGAGATTTTCTGGTTTTCGGCAAGGAAACGCTGGGGCTGTGCGAAGAACTACTGCAAAGCAATGCGGAACAGTCTATTCGTATTCCGATTCATAATGCCGTCGTCCGCAGCTTAAACCTTTCCACGTCTGCCGGGATTGTTCTCTATGAAGCCTTAAGGCAAACTGGCCAGCTTGACTAACGCTGTCCGATGTAAACTGACTTTCGCTTTACCGCAAGGTCAGTAAGAATCATTACAAAAATGGGCCGTCTTCAGCAGACGGCCCATTTTTGTATCTTTCATCATTCAATGCCTTTACGAAGGCAATCCCGTCTATTCGAGATGATCTTCGACACGAATCAGCAGTGTCTCATCCTGGATCACATCCATCTTGTTGATTTCGGCAAGTGCCGCATTAACGTTACGCTCTTCTGCGGCATGGGTCATAAAGACAATCGGTACAGCTTCAGCTTCATGTCGATGAGGTTGCACCATCGATTCGATACTGATCTCATGTTCACCCAAAATGCCTGCTATCTTGGCAAGAACCCCAGGCTGATCCTTAACATTAAACCTCAAGTAATAGTGCGTAACGATTTGTTCCATAGCCTTTATAGAGAGAGATAACAACTCTGACTGAGGGCACCCCAAAGCAGGCATGCGAGAGCCGCAATCTGTTTGCAGGTCGCGCGCAACGGACAGGACATCCCCCATGACAGCGCTGGCCGTGGCGTTCATGCCGGCACCATATCCGGAGAGCATAACCGGACCGGAGAAATCACCAACCAGGCGAACCGTGTTAAATACGCCGTTGATTGCAGCCAGAGGATAATCCTCAGGGATCATTGTGGGATGAACGCGAGCCTCAAGCTTGTCACCGTCACGTTTACCGATGGCAAGCAGTTTGAGTTTGTAGCCGAAATCGCGGGCATATTCGATATCTAGCGCGGTAATATTACTGATTCCCTCGGTGTAAATCTGATCGTAATCGACCTTGGTACCAAAACAGAGGCTCAGCAGCAATGCCAGTTTATGCGCGGTATCTACACCTTCGACATCAAAAGTCGGATCCGCTTCTGCATAACCCTTCTTCTGTGCCTCATCAAGAACATCAGAGAAGTCTTTACCCTCTTCGTCCATCTCGGTCAGGATATAATTGCAGGTGCCATTCAGGATGCCGTAAAAAGCGTAAAAATTGTTTGCGCCAAGGCTCTCCTTGATCGCGGAGATAATCGGGATGCCACCACCAACGGCAGCTTCAAACATGACGTCAACACCGGCTTCTTCTGCAGCAGCAAAGATTTCATCACCGTGCTTGGCCAAAAGGGCCTTGTTCGCTGTTACAACATGCTTGCCATTACGAATGGCCTGTAAAACAAAAGTGCGTGCCGGTTCATAGCCACCGATCAGTTCAACAACAACCTGAATTTCCGGATCATCCAGGAGACCCTGGGCATCATCAGTTAACACCCCCGGGGAAAGTTCCACGCCGCGATCAGTTGTAATATCAAGATCGGCTATACGAGCAAGCTCAATTGTCGCACCGAGACGGCTGGCCATAATTTCACAATTCTGCTGGATGACCTTCACAACCCCTGTGCCAATGGTACCAAATCCGAGCAATCCAACCTTGATGTTCTTCATAACCTTAAGTCCTTATATTTCCGAACAAAAGAGGCTTTAAAAAGCCTCGCTTACACCGTAACATTCGCCAGACAAGAGTAGCGGCAATCTGAAATATTTTGCCCCTCAACAGCCATTGCATCGCTAATCTGCTGATGTAAAGATTCATCAGAGACGTCTTCATGAGGCATGAATGCCAAGGAAATCTTTGTAAAACCTGCATGGCTGGCAACCTTAAGCATGTGACGAATCAGGGCTGCATGTGTCTCCGCACAGAGGCCGGCCCACTTGCCTCCACCGACGAAGAGCACCCAGTCAGCTTTGAGTTTGCCATTGTTCTGCAACATCACGTGTTCACCGGCCTTACCCAGGACATCACCACTCAGCAACATTCGGGTCAACTGCCCATCGAGGCGCCAGTCAAGAAGCGCTGCCGGCCCCTCAAGGAGCTTTTTATCGGTGAAGTAGAGCACCACAACAGATTCAGCCTCAAGGCAATCCGCAGGGGACTCAACACGTTCCAATGTGGTCATGATGATGCGGCACGGTGCTGTTTCGCGAGATGATCCAGAACGCCATTAATGAATGACGGAGATTCTTCGGTTCCGAAACGTTTGCTCAGCTCAATCGCCTCGTTAATCACGACGTTATGAGGAACATCGAGACAATAAATCAACTCATAAGCAGCAAGCCGGAGGATAGCGAGATCAACCCGAGGCATGCGATCCAGGGCCCAGTTGGTTGAATAAGATTTAATCTCTCGATCTAGACTTTCCAGATTTTCAGCGACACCGCTGACCAGAAGTTCGGCAAAATGCCGGACCTCGGGTCGTTGCGGAGACGAATCATCTTCAACGGCATCTCCAAGCACATCATTGCGGAACTGGAAATTCTTCCAGAATTCCCCAAGAACATACTCAAGAGATCCGCCTTCATGATCTGCAAGGCTAAAAAGAACTTTAACGGCCATTTCGCGGCCCTGACGTCTAATCCCACGCGACATATCTGGTTATAAAGCCTTATAGAGGTTAGCCATCTCAACAGCAGCCATTGCAGCATCAAAGCCCTTGTTACCAGCCTTACTACCTGCCCTTTCTATAGCTTGTTCAATGGTGTCAGTCGTGAGGACACCAAAAGCAACAGGAATGCCTGAATCCATAGAGACGGTGGCAACACCTTTGGAGACTTCGGCGCTGACATAATCAAAATGGGGCGTTGCACCACGAATTACAGCACCAAGACAAACAATAGCATCATAACGGCCGGATTCAGCCATCTGCTTAGCCGCCGGTGGAATTTCGTAGGCACCGGGAACACGTATGATATTGATATCTTCTTTTTCAGCGTTGTGACGAAGCAGTGCATCGATAGCTCCCTCAACAAGGCGGTCGCCGATAAAGCTGTTAAAGCGGCTTACCAGCAGGCCAACACGTAAGCCCTTAGCATCAAGTTTTCCTTCAATAATTTTGGGCATCACTGATCTCCCGTAAGACATAGTCCGGACTCTATTGCACCGGAGTTATAGATTCTCAAGTAAATGGCCAAGTTTTTGCTGCTTCGCCTTGAGATACTTAATATTAGTTTTGTTGGGCGGCATCTCAATCGGAACTCTCTCAACAATCTCCAGACCATAACCTTCCAGGCCAATGATTTTGCGAGGGTTGTTGGTTAACAGTCTGATTTTACGGATACCAAGTTCGCTCAGAATTTGAGCACCAATGCCATAATCACGTAGGTCAGCCTGAAAACCAAGAGCCTCATTTGCCTCAACAGTATCGTGCCCTTGATCCTGGAGATTATAAGCTTTGAGCTTGTTAACAAGGCCAATACCACGACCTTCCTGGCGCATATAGACGACAACGCCAGTGCCGACTTCATCGATCATCGCCATGGAAGCATGCAATTGATCACCGCAATCACAACGCTCGGAGCCGAAAACATCGCCGGTTAAACATTCAGAATGGACTCTGACCAGGACCGGCTCCTCAGGGCTGAGATTACCTTTATAAAGAGCCAGATGCTGACAATCATCAACCTCATTATCATAAACTATCGCCTGAAAGTCTCCGCCGAAGCGGGTGGGGATCTTGGTTTCAGCAGCGCGCGTGATCAGGAGTTCTTTACGCATCCGGTACGCGACCATATCAGCAATCGTCACAATGCGCAGATCATGCTTTTCAGCGAACTTACGCAACTCCGGCATGCGGGCCATGGTGCCGTCGTCATTCATGATCTCGCAGATCACACCTGATGGTTTCAGGCCTGCCATCCGCGCCAGGTCGACAGAGCCCTCTGTTTGACCGGCACGAACCATAACACCACCCTTCTTTGCCCTTAAGGGAAAGACATGACCCGGCCTTGCCAGATCATGGGCAGTGGTATCATCCGCAAGTGCAACCTGAATCGTATGGGAACGATCAGCAGCCGAGATCCCGGTTGTGACACCTCGTCTGGCTTCGATGGAGATGGTGAACGCGGTACCGAAAGAGGAAGAGTTGTCCTGCACCATCAACGGCAAGCCCAGATGGTCAGCACGTTCCTCGGTCAGAGTCAGGCAGATCAGGCCACGGCCTTCCTTGGCCATAAAGTTGACGGCTTCAGGGGTAACCATTTCTGAGGCCATGCAAAGATCGCCTTCATTTTCACGATCTTCATCATCGACCAGAATGACCATTTTCCCCTGGCGAATATCTTCAAGTGCTTCTGCAACACGAGCTAAAGGCATATAATTTCCTAAGAGTCTAAAAGTTCAGCAAGACTTGAAAATATCTCACAAAAAACCATGCTTGGCAAGGACATCCATGGTAACACCCTGAGGTTTTTCAGAGGCACCATTACGCAGGAAGCGAGCAACATACTTACCAATCAGATCGGTTTCAACATTGACCTCATCACCTACCTTGCAATCCTGCAATGTAGTCAGAGACAGCGTATGAGGGATAATCGCCAGAGAGAAGGTCTGATCGGCGACATCATTGACGGTCAAACTGACACCATCGATAGCGACACTTCCTTTCGCTACGAGAAAATCCATAACAACTGGTTCGGCCTGAAAAGTAAACCTCCAGGCATTGCCATCCAGATGGCGTCCGGCAATCTTGGCCATGCCGTCAACGTGACCGCTGACAAGATGCCCACCGAGACGATCCGAAAGTCGAAGCGCTCGCTCAAGATTGACACGCGCACCGCGCGACAGTCGACCCAAAGACGTACAGTTAAGGGTCTCAGGAGAAACGTCGGCAGTGAAAGCACCCTCACCGAAAGAAGTAACAGTCAGGCATACGCCATTGACAGCGATGCTTTCGCCGAGAGTCAATTCGGTCATCGGCAAGCTGGTGTTAACGGATAATTGCGCTTGGGTGCCACCGATGCGAAGCTCACGAAGCGTTCCAAGATCTTCAATCAGGCCGGTAAACATTGAGCACCTCCCCTTCCAGCAAGATATCTGTATCGACTTTTCTGGCCTTCAGATGTTTGAGCGCAAAAGCGTCGGCCATGGAGTCGACACCTGCACCGGCCAGCAATCCTCGGCCTTGGCCGCCAAGTAGTTTCGGGGCAACAAAGAGCATGAGACGATCGATCAACCCTGCACGCAGCATGGCTCCTCCGAGAAGGCTACCGCCTTCAAGAAGGACATAATGCAGATTGCGGTTAGCAAGTTCCTTGAGAGTAGTGAGCAAATCCAGACTTTCTGCAGTCTGGCTAACAAGCATAACATCGGCACCAGCATCACGGTAAGGACGTAAATCCGCTTCTGCATGCTCTTCTGAAGTCACAAGAACGGTTTGGGCTTTTGACGACTGTGTATAAAGCAAAGCGTCAGGTGAGGTTCTAAGGCGACCATCCATAACAATCCGCACCGGATCCCGACCTCCCTCGGCAAGTCGTGTCGTCAATTTCGGATTATCCGCGACGACGGTTCCGGAGCCGACCATAATGGCATCGACCCGGTTTCTCAATTGATGAACCAGATTACGGCTGGCTTCACACGAGATCCACTTTGAATCGCCGGAAAGGGTTGCCGTCTGGCCATCCAGAGTCATTGCAGACTTCAGGACAACATAGGGCAGACCGCAGGTAACCTGTTTGGCAAAAGGAGCAATTAGCTGGCGGCATGCTTGGTTGAGGACATCCGTTACAACCTCTATTCCGGCACCACGCAAACGCTCAAGCCCCTTGCCAGAAACCAGGGGGTTTGGATCCTGTGCACCAACAAAAACCCGTGAAACGCCCGCTTCGACGATTGCTTCCGTACAAGGGCCTGTACGCCCCTGATGACAGCAAGGCTCCAGTGTGACATAGAGGTCAGCACCCTGAGCCAGGCCACCGGCAGCGCGAAGTGCAAAAACTTCAGCGTGGGGTTGCCCTGCCGCGGGGTGAAACCCCTCACCGACAATATTGCCATCACGGACCAGGACAGCACCAACGGGAGGGTTGGGTGACGTGCGCCCAAACCCCTGTTGAGCCAACTCGATCGCTTTCTGCATCATTTTTTCAGTTTGGATTGTCATGTCGGCTCGCAACGCGTCACCGCTAGACGGGAGGCAGAGACACTCCCCTGCCAACAGGAAAGAGTGTCATATTGACCTTCGCTATAAAATTACTTAGTTGGCCCTTTGGCCAGAATGTCTGTTAATTCGGACATGAACTCATTGATATCACGGAATTGGCGGTACACCGAAGCAAAACGTACGTAAGCGACTTCATCAAGAGACTGCAGTGCCTCCATGATCGCCTCGCCAATACGACTGGCTGCAATTTCCTTCTCACCACTTTCCTGTAATTTAACTTCCATCTGATCAACAACCTTTTCAATCGTTGCAATCGAGACAGGGCGTTTTTCACAAGCACGCTGGATACCGGAGATTATCTTTTGCCGATCAAACACTTCCCGACGTCCGTCTTTCTTAATCACAAGTGGCAAAGTCTCTTCGACACGCTCGTAGGTGGTAAAGCGTCTCTCACATTCGATACACTCTCTTCGCCTGCGAATATTGTTACCCTCTTTGCCAAGACGAGAGTCAACAACACGCGTATCATCGTGGGTGCAGAATGGACATTTCATCAACAGCCTCCAGAGTCTTTATCAATAAGATCATCAAATAGATAAGTTTTCACACCTGCTTCAGCCAACATTTCCATGGAAAGGTTGTCCGCATAGCCCTGCAGATAAACGACTTTATGGATACCTGCATTGATCAGCATTTTAGTACAGATAATACAGGGTGAATCTGTACAGTAGAGGACTGAGTTCTCGATATTCACACCGTGACGCGCAGCCTGAATGATAGCATTCTGCTCAGCATGCAGGCCACGACAGAGCTCATGTCGTTCACCGGAAGGAACCTTGAGTTTTTCCCGCAGACAACCGCTTACATTGCAATGCGTAATTCCAGAGGGTGAACCGTTGTATCCGGTCGCAAGGATATTCCTCTCTTTGACCATTACGGCACCGACCTGGCGGCGCATGCACGTTGAGCGTCGCGCCACCAGGCGAGTGATATCAATGAAGTATTCGTCCCAGGACGGCCTTTCCATTTAAACGAGCCGATGGGCGTAAAGAGGAAACTGCTGACAGAGTTCGCGAATCTCACCACGAATTCTGGCCAGAACAGCCTCATTCTCAATGTTCTGCAAGGCCTCGTCAATCCAGGCACCAATCTGACGCATATCGTTCTCTTTCAGGCCGCGCGTCGTGCTGGCCGGGGTGCCGATGCGGATACCACTGGTAACAAACGGTGAACGGGTGTCAAAAGGCACAGCGTTCTTGTTAACCGTGATGCCGGCCTGCTCAAGAGTTGCCTCGGCAACCTTGCCGGTCAATTCAGAGCCGGTAAAATCCATCAGCATGAGATGGTTGTCTGTGCCACCGGAGACCAGGTTGTAACCACGTGAGACCAGCTCTTCAGCAAGGGCCTGAGCATTCGTCACAACCTGCTGAGCATAGGTTTTGAATTCCGGGGCCAAAGCCTCTTTGAACGCAACGGCCTTGGCCGCAATCACATGCATCAGTGGACCCCCCTGAATGCCTGGGAAGATATTGCTGTTCACTTTCTTAGCAAACTCTTCGCGACAGAGGATCATACCACCGCGTGGCCCACGCAAGGTTTTGTGAGTCGTGGTGGTCACATACTCAGCATGAGGAACCGGTGTCGGATGTACACCCGCAGCGACTAGGCCAGCAATGTGAGCCATATCAACCATAATCGGAGCACCGACTTGGTCAGCGATCTGCCTGAAAGCTTCAAAATCTAGGGTACGTGGATATGCGCTGGCGCCAACGACGATCAGCTTTGGCTTGTGCTCTTTAGCCAACTTCTCCACTTCGTCATAATCAATATGACCCGTTTCTTTGTCCAGGCCATAAGGTACAATATTGAAGAGCTTTCCGGAAAAATTAACCGGAGATCCGTGAGTAAGGTGACCGCCGTGCGCAAGGTTCATACCCAGGACAGTGTCGCCAGGCTGACAGGCAGCAAAGTAAACTGCCATATTGGCCTGGGAACCGGAGTGCGCCTGAACGTTTGCGTGATCGGCACCGAAAAGTTCTTTAGCGCGATTGATAGCCAGTTCTTCAGCGACATCGACAAACTCACAGCCACCGTAGTACCTCTTTGAGGGATAGCCCTCGGCATATTTATTGGTAAGAACAGAACCCTGAGCAGCAAGAACTTCCTCACTGACAAAGTTTTCCGAGGCGATAAACTCCAGGCTGTACTCCTGACGCTCAGTTTCCTTACGAATAGCAGCGGTAATTTCAGGGTCAAATTGGGCAAGCTTGTCAAACATGGCGATTGGAACCTCCAAAAGAATAACTGTTGAAAAAATAAAACGGGCAGGCGATTAGCCTGCCCGAACTAAGTTGATCTATAACTCACCGGAACGAACTGCTGCTTCCAACTGGGAGATCTTATCCAGACGCAGCTGATGGCGACCGCCTTCATAGGCTGTATCCAGCCAGACGTTCACCATTTTTGTTGCTAATTCCACAGAAAGGACGCGCCCCCCCAAAACCAGGATATTGGCATTATTATGTTCTTTGGCCATCTGAGCCATAAACTCATCAGTTGCCAGGGCAGCGCGAACGCCAGGAAACTTGTTGGCGACTATCGACATTCCGATTCCCGTGCCGCAAACCAGGATGCCAAGTTCTGCCTCTCCACGAGATACAGCGCCGGCAACCTTTTCTGCAAAATCAGGATAATCAACCGAATCACCGTTGGTCGTTCCGCAATCCTTGATAGGTAGGTTGCGAGAAGTAAGAACCTTTACAAGTTCTTCTTTCATTTCCAGACCACCATGATCACTACCGATAAAAAGCATATTGATCACACCTTACGGAGAAGCAAGGTAGCGTTGGTTCCACCAAACCCGAGCGAGTTGGAAAGAACAATATTTACGTCAGCCTTGCGGGCTTCATTCGGAACGTAATCAAGATCACATTCGGGGTCAGGCTCGTCATAATTAATGGTTGGTGGGACAACACCATTATTAATAGCCAACAGCGAGTAGATAGCTTCTACCCCTCCAGCGGCCCCCAGGAGATGACCCGTCATGCCTTTGGTTGAGCTAACCATAAGGTTCTTGGCATAAGCTCCAAAAACCGACTTGATCGCAAGTGTTTCATAAAGATCGTTGAAAGGCGTCGATGTCCCGTGGGCATTGATGTAATCGACCTCTTCAGGGTTCACACCTGCACTATCCAGAGCCATCTTCATGCAGCGTGCAGCGCCCTCACCGCCAGGCGCCGGGGCGGTGAGATGATAAGCGTCGCCGGTCAAACCGTAACCTGCAACTTCACCATAGATCTTGGCACCACGTTTTTTGGCCGATTCATATTCTTCCAGAATCACAATACCGGCACCCTCACCCATAACAAAACCATCACGGTTCTTCTCGAAAGGCCGACTCGCCGCTTGTGGATCATCATTTCGGGTTGAGAGGGCTTTCATAACGGCAAATCCACCCATAGCAAGGGGGCAAATCGTTGCTTCGGTACCACCTGCTATAACAGCGTCAGCATCACTACGCTGGATCATTCGATAGGCGTCGCCGATTGAATGTGTGCCGGTCGCACAAGCAGAAACCGGGGCAATGTTAGGCCCTTTGGCTCCGCATTTTATTGAAATCTGGCCGCCGGCCAGATTAATAATCGTCATCGGAATGAAAAAGGGGCTGACTTTACGATAGCCACCCTTTGACATTGCTTCCTGGTATTTTTCGATAGCAGGTAATCCGCCCATACCAGAGCCAACGACAACGCCAACACGTTCGGCATTATCAGCGTTGATTTCCAGGCCGGAGTCGGCAAGGGCCATTGCTGCAGCACCAAGAGCATAATGAATAAAGAGGTCCATCTTACGGGCCTCTTTCCTGTCAAAAAAATCTTCTGCGGGGAAATCGGTGATCTCACCGGCGATTTTTACAGGCAGATCAGTTGAGTCAAAACGGGTAATAGGGCCGATACCGGAGCGTCCATGCATCAACGCGTCCCAGTTCTTTTCTATGCCAGTCCCCAGAGGGGAAGTGATTCCCAGGCCAGTTACAACAACTCTGCGCATGAGACTAATGTCCTCCCAAAACAAAGTCTGCCCCGGCAGCAATAGCTACCGGGCCAGGTTTTGTTATAAGCGACAACCGCAGTTTAAACTGCGATAATCAAAGGTTTAGGAATTTGCTTCGACGTAGTCGATGGCATTCTGAACAGTTTGGATTTTTTCAGCATCTTCGTCGGAGATTTCGATATCGAATTCTTCTTCGAGAGCCATAACCAACTCAACAGTATCCAGTGAGTCTGCGCCCAGGTCGTCCATGAAAGAAGCTTCCTTGGTTACCTGGTCCTCATCTACACCCAATTGCTCTGCAACAATCTGCTTAATACGCTCTGCGTTACTTGCCATTTTATGTTCCTCCTTCTTGGTTTAGATCCGATCTGAGATCGTCTCATTATTATTATACGAAAACCCTTTGTGGGTTACATATACATTCCGCCATTAACACCGAGGACCTGGCCAGTGATATACGCTGACTGATCAGAGGCGAGAAAAACAACAGCGTTGGCAACATCTTCAGCTGACCCAGGGCGACCCAACGGAATCTGTTGCGTCATTGTTTCCTGGGCCTTTTCAGTCATGTCTTCAGTCATTTCAGTCGTTATAAATCCTGGGGTAATCGCGTTGACCGTTACGTTGCGACGTGCCAATTCTCGTGCAACAGACTTGGTCAAACCGAGCAGACCCGCCTTACTGGCGCAGTAATTCGCCTGCCCTGCATTGCCCATCTCACCCACGACCGATGATATATTAATGATGCGACCAGATCTTTGCTTACTCATAACCTTTGCCACGGCACGGGTACAGAGAAAAGCACCTTTGAGGTTTGTGTCAAGAACAGCATCCCAGTCAGCAGTCTTCATACGCAACAACAAACCATCGCGGGTAATCCCGGCATTATTAACAAAAATATCAACCTGCCCGAAAGCTTCAACCGCTTGCTTCACCAGGTTGTTTGCATCACCTTCTACGGCAACATCACCAACGACGCCTAAGGCGTCACCGCCCTGAGATTTGATCTCAACAGTCAATTCAGCAAGAGCTTCGGCATTGCGAGCGGAGGCAACCACTTTAGCGCCTTGTGAAGCAAGTGCAAGAGCAATCACACGACCAATACCTCGTGAGGCACCAGTAACAATAGCAACTTTATCTGATAACATCGTCAATATCTCCTGAATTATCCAGTGAGAGCACTAATATCTGCAACGTTCTGAACATTCTGAATCTTGCTGCCTTTGGCCATTCGCTTGGCCAATCCAGAGAGAACCTTGCCAGGACCGATTTCGACATAATGGTCCACGCCGAGCTCAACCATGCTGGCAACCGTTTCCTGCCAACGAACCGGTGCACTGACCTGTTTAACGAGCAATTCACGAACCAGCGCAGAATCTTGATTAGGGACGGCCTCAACATTGGTAATGACCGGCAGGGTCATTTTTCCGATTTCAATACAGTCCAACACAGTGGCAAGACGATCACCGGCAGGAACCATTAAGCTGCAATGAAAAGGCGCGCTGACGGGCAACGGCATGGCTCTTTTTGCACCCTTTTCCTTGGCAAGCACGATAGCTCTGTCGACCGCTTCAGTATGACCGGCAATGACCACCTGTCCATCGCTGTTAAAGTTGGCAGGAGCAACAACCTGTCCCTGAGCTGCCTCGCTACAGACAACAGCCAGAGCATCGAGACCCAAACCGAGGATAGCAGCCATTGAACCGGTACCGACAGGAACAGCTTCCTGCATAAAGATGCCACGCTGACGCACAACACGGACAGCATCAGCAAAGGTCAGACCACCAGCACAGACAAGAGCACTGTACTCACCGAGTGAGTGTCCGGCCGCAAAGGAAGGGACCAGTCCGGACTCAGCCGAGAGGACCCTCAAAGCAGCGACACTTGTCGTGAGGATTGCTGGCTGCGTATTGGCGGTCAGTTTCAGATCTTCCTCGGGGCCATTAAAACAAAGGGAGGCGAGATCAAAGCCAAGGGCGTCGTTTGCCTCTTCGAAGACGTGGCGGGCAACAGTAAAGTTATCGGCAAGTTCCTTGCCCATACCTGCGTGTTGCGAACCCTGACCGGGGAAAAGATATGCAATCATGTCGTCAGAAACCTTAAGTTCTCGGAGTGTTCATTTACCAGCGCAACAAGGTTGCAGCCCAGGTAAAACCGCCACCAAAAGCAGCAAGCAAAACAACATCACCCTCTTTGAGACGACCAGCACGGTTCGCTTCATCCAAAGCCAGGGGGATCGTTGCACCAGAAGTGTTGCCGAAGCGGTTTACATTGATATAAACCTGCTCTTCCTTCAAGCCAATTTTCTTTGCCGTCGCTTTGAGGATACGGATATTAGCCTGATGGGGAATGAAAAGATCAACGTCCTCTGCTGTCATACCGTTTGCTTGCAAAGCAATATTGGCAACTTCTGACATCGAGCGCACGGCAACCTTGAAAACTTCGTTGCCCTGCATCTGTAAAAAGTAGCTTTTATCTCTAATCGCTTCCACGCTCGGCAAATGCTTGGTGCCAAAACCTGGTTGATAAAGAAGCTCAAGCTGGGCTCCATCCGCATGCAGATGAGTTGAAAGAATCCCACGATCACCTTCGCCAGCCTCAACAATCACTGCTCCTGCAGCATCACCGAAAAGGATACAGGTGTTACGGTCTTCCCAGTTAACAATGCGGCTCAAGACTTCGGCGCCAATGACCAATGCCTTCTTACAGCGCCCCGCTTCAACACGATCTATGGCACAGGACAAAGCATAGAGAAAACCGCTACAAGCCGCAGACACATCAAAAGCTCCGGCATTCTTGGCACCTAGATTGCTCTGAACAATACATGCAGTTGCAGGCCATGGATAATCACCGGTGATAGTACCGACAACAATCAGGTCTAGATCCTCTGCTGAAACCCCCGCCATCTCCATAGCACGCTCTGCAGCACGTGTAGCCAAATCTGAGGTTTGTTCGCCATCGGCAACAATGTGACGCTCGCTAATTCCCGTACGCGCCCTGATCCATTCATCGTTCGTGTCGAGGAATTTCTCGATGTCATGATTCGTAAGAACTTTCTCAGGGACATAAGATCCGGTACCGGTAATGCGTGCTCTGATCACAAATTTACTCCTTAAAGTAATGAATCAGCTGTCAATCTCAACTGATGAGAGTATCAATTCTCGATCTGGAGTTCTTCGAGACTCTCACTCAGTTTTCTGATTACCTGATGTGCCTCGCTGTCATGAGCCATTTTAATGGCATTCATGATAGCCTGGGGATTAGAACTGCCATGACAGATCATTACCGTTCCCTGTACTCCCAGTAACGGAGCGCCACCATATTCGGCATAATCGACTTTTTTCTTAAAGGCCTTAAGGGCCGGACGCGCGAGAAGATATCCCAGTTTCGACAAAAGTCTGGAACCGAACTCTTCTCTCAGAATGGCACCGATCGCCTCTGCAAGACCTTCCGAGACCTTCAAAACAACATTACCTACAAAACCGTCACAAACGACAACATCAACATTAGCGTTATAAATGTCACGGCCTTCGGTGTAGCCAACATAGTTAAGTGAAGTTCTCTTGAGAATCTGGTTGGCTTCACGTGTCAACTCATTACCCTTGGACTCCTCCGCGCCGTTAGACAAAAGACCAACACGAGGGGAAGGTTTACCAAGCATATGGGAGGCGTAGACGCTGCCCATCAAGGCGAACTGAACGAGATGTGGCGGCTTGCAATCGACGTTTCCCCCAACATCCAGAATCAGGGTCTGGTCCTTGAGGTTAGGGACAAGCGTTGCTATAGCCGGGCGATCAATACCTGGAATGCGTTTGAGAACAAACATTCCGGCTGCCATGGTCGCACCGGAGTTACCCGTACTGACAACGGCATTGGCATGCCCGCCTTTGAGAAGATTCAAGGCAACCCGTATCGACGAGTCCTTCTTCTTGCGGACAGCATCAGAGGCCGAGTCATGCATGCCAACGACTTCGCTAGCATGCTCGACACGAATGTCCAGACCCTGAGTGTCGTGATTGGCCAGCTCCTGGGCAAGGAGCTCAGACTGACCAACCAGAACAATTGGAATCTGCCATCTCCTGGCAGCCATAACTGCACCATCGACTTCATTGGCAGGAGAGTTGTCCCCTCCCATGGCGTCAACAGCGACTATGGGGCGATTACTCAAAAGAAAAGCCCCTTATTCTTCTACGCCGAGAACGTCCTTACCCTTGTAACTGCCACATGAAGGACAAGCACGATGAGACTGCTTTGGCTCCTGACATTGTGGGCAGAGGGAAATACCGGGGGCTTTCAAAGCATCATGGGAGCGGCGCATATCGCGCTTGGATTTCGAGGTCTTTTTCTTTGGTACTGCCATTGTCTGTGTGTCTCCTTGAGAGGACCGGCAATGCCGGCCTTTATATGTATTTCAGGGTCTCACCCTGTGCTGCTGACTTATTTAAACTTTAAAATTCTTCAGGGCCGCAAGGCCCGGGTGAAGTATCGGCGCTTCACAGTTACAACGACCTTGATTCAGGTTACATCCACAGGAGTGACAAAGTCCAAGGCACGAGGCCTTACATAATGGCTGCGGTGGAAAGGCCATTACAATCTCCTGCTCTACATCCGGCAGCAAATCAAGTTCAGGGCCAGAAAAATGAATCAGGTCCATCTCATCGGCATGTAGTTCCAGTTCATCATCATGGGTCGCCTCACCTTCTTCTGCGCTCACGTAAGTAAGCAAGATCGGCACATCCAGTCGTGAACTGACCGGTGCCAGGCAACGGCAACAGGGAGAACTCGCCAGAGTCGCCAGACGCCCACTGACTTTAATAAAGTCACCGACCCATGACACCTCAAGAGAACCTGTTACCGACTCATCGAAAGTCACGCTTTGCGCAACGACCATTTCAGCGAGGACCGGAAAGCTTGAAGCCTGTTTTTCTACCGCTATCTGGCGCGGTCTTCTTTTAAGTTTGTCGATCTGTATCAGCACGACAATCTACCTCATGGGATTTTGAGCAAGGCGCCAGTATAGGAACCTTCATGAAACAGTCAAGAAGTTTTCACCTGTAGCCAAAATTAAGTCCCTTCTATTAACGTATTAAAGATAAATTTGCAAGACTTTAGTACCCATCTACAAGGGGCTCTTGCAATCCTGACAAGGCTACGGTAGAACGGGTCAACACTGTATGGGAAAAGATCAAAGATGACACATAACAACACACCGCAAAAGCTCGAGTCTTTACTGCAGATCATGAGGGAGCTAAGAGCCCCTAATGGCTGCCCGTGGGATATCGAACAGACCTCCGACAGCCTCACACCGTACATCCTTGAAGAAGCCTGCGAGCTCATCGACGCAATCGAAGGAGAGAACCCGGAGATTGTTCTTGACGAGTTGGGCGACTTACTCCTGCAGGTCGTATTTCAGGCACAGATCTATGAAGAACAGGGTCTATTTAACTTCGACGATGTCGCAGGCGGCATTGGAGACAAGCTGATACGCCGCCACCCGCATGTTTTTGACTGCGAAGGGACATCCACCCCAGAGGATGAACTTGACCAGCAGTGGGACAGGATAAAGAGTTCCGAGAAAACCAACAACAAGAACTGCCTTGCCGATCATCTACCAAGCAATCTACCCGCACTGCAAAAAGCGCAAAAACTCGTAAGCAGAATGACGCGTAACAAGAGAGCAGAAGAGTTACCGAAAATGCTGAAGAGCCTGATCCAGCCAGATTACGCTGAAAGTGAACAAGGAAACTCACAGTTAAGTGAAGAAGCCTTGGGCCAAACTTTATTCGAACTTGTCAGACTGGCTCAAAACGCGGGACTGGATGCCGAGTCCGCGCTACGCAAAATAACTAAAAAAATCATCAACCAGATCGACAACAACTGATCGCTCAAAACACCCCTCAAAACCACAACGACTGTCAAGAACTTTCTTGAAAAAATGGCAAAAAATGAAAAAATCATTGTGTTTCGGGCACCTATCAATCTTGTCCACAAATTATGTGGACAAGTCGTTGATAACCATGTGAATAAGCAGACCCTCAAACCGCATATTAACAACTTATGCTTTATGCCTCCTTTTTGAGCAGTTTATTTATCTATTAAAATCAGATAGTTACCAGATTTTTAATATATAAAGAGAGATATGGTGGTTATCGATATTGCTCTCATTGAAAAAAGTCAATTAAGCGAGGAAGCATGTTTATAAAACTACTGATAGTCTTTGTTTTTGTGCCAGTTATGGAACTCTACATACTGATTGAAGCCGGACGAAGCATAGGACTTGCACCCACGATAGGGCTCATCATGATGACAGGTGTAGCCGGGGCCTGGTTGGCACGAAGCCAGGGAGTTGAAATCCTGAGAAGAATACAGGAAGAGACCTCGCGTGGACAGATGCCAGCGACAACCCTCATTGACGGAGTCTTAATCCTGGTAGGTGGATTGCTCCTGCTGACCCCTGGTTTTTGCACCGATGCACTTGGCTTCAGTTTTCTGGTCCCGGCAACACGTGATCTCTGGAGGAAGGGATTGAGTGCCTGGCTACAGAATCAAATCAAGCAGGGATCCGTTAAGATCCATCGGTATTAGTCAAATCCTCACCAACATGACCATCCAGAGATAAAGAAGCCGGCCCTGGGTGAGGACCTTCCAGATCGTGGTCTTTTGATGCAAAAGACAGAAGTACACCTAAGCAACAGGAACCAGAATCATAGGGGTCCCAAAGGGCCTCGGCGCTGACGGGGGAAGCGTAGAGACCTAAAAGATTCACATATTTTACTTGCCACCAGAACTTTGCCGAGCAAAACATGCCTAGCGCAGCGCCAAGCTTTCTTTTGCTTCATTTTCTTTGTCGCCACAAAGAAAATGACGTTGCTGTCGGGCAACCCCGACGGTTTTGCTTTTGTCTTTAGGAATATAAGTTCTCCAAAAAGAACAACAGGTTAACAATTTATCCCTCTGAGACTACCAAAAAAACATAGAGATGCTCAAGCTGTCAGATAGTCAAAAACAAACCCCACATCAACTCAATGTGGGGTTTGTCAACAATCTGAGGGGCTCTGAAAGAGTCCCTGTTTTTCATTTGAAACGGGAAAAAGTTATCAGGCCACTCTTTATCAGCAGCTTCAACATTCACCCTGGAAAGCTGTTGATTACTGCGATCGAGAAAACGTGCCATGCGCTCCGGATCAAAGGCACGACAAGTCAACATGGCCAAGTCATAAACCTGTGCGACCAGTAACTCAACATCTTCAAGCTTCTGCATTGCATCAAGGTCATGAATGTTCTGCACAACCGGGCTGGCCCCGTTAATCAGTAGCGAAAACGCATTGTCAGGCAAAGAGATATCTTTGCCCATGGTGCGTGTCATCTCTTTAAAACGACGCCCCTGCTCCGCGAAAAGAGCCATGGCAGGAACTGAATCATCCTTGAGCCTCTCCACACGCACCTCGAACTTCTCATCCGGCAAAGACCTTTTAAAAACATCGATTATACGCTCATCACGTGTTTTGCCGTCCTCGCCGTCGATCAGTTCACTTGCAGCCTCCTGTTCGCTCAGGTTCTGTGTGACATCGGCATCGACCCTGGCAAACTTGACCTCCGAGTTATTCATTTCCAGGAACTGAATGAAGTGCGAATCGATCTGAGTATCAAGGACCAGGACATCAACCCCCTGGGCTTTGAACAGCTTCAGGTAAGTGGCCTGCGCCACCTCATCGTTAGTGTAATAGACATTTGTCGCCTCTGCAGCGGCACTGTTCTCCAGGTATTCAGGCAAAGTGGTCCACTCTTCTGAGCCGCTCACAGCGAAGAGCGTGTTGTCTTTGAGCTTTTCGTAGAGCTTGTCGTCCTTCATCATGCCGAACTTGGCAAAAGTATGGATGTCGGCCCAGATCGAAGAGAAGGCGGTACGATCTTGTTTGTCGAGTTCAAGCATTTTGCCCGCAACACGACTGGCAATAACGTCACGGATTTTACGAACCTGTGGCTCGTTCTGCAAGTAACTGCGTGAGATCTTAAGCGGCAGGTCCGGGGCATCAAGACACCCTTGCAGAGGGGTGAGGAATTCCGGAATCAATTCAGCACAGTTGTCACTGACAAAGACCTGATTGCAAGACAGCTTAATGTGACTTTTAGTAACATCAAACTCATTGGTCAATTTCGGGAAAGAGAGAATGCCCTTCAGGTTGAAAGGGAAATCAATATTGAGGTAAAACCAGAACAGAGGCTCCTCTGAAAAAGGATAAAGCTTCTTGTAAAACTCTTTATACTCCTCATCACTGAGTTCCGAGGCCATGCGCGTCCAGAGAGGATTCTGATCATTGACGACCGCATCTTCGAGGTCGATTGCAACAGGCAGGAAATTGCAGTAACGGGTTAAAACTCCACGGACACGCACAGGCTCGAGGAATTCAAGCTCGTCATCTTCCAGGCTAAGGATGATTTCCGTGCCCCGGTCGGCTTTTTCAATTTCAGCGAGCTCATAGCTGGTCGATCCGTCACAGGTCCAGTGTGTACCGACAGAGCCCGCATGATAACTGAGTGAGCGAATCTCCAGCTTCTTTGCAACCATAAAGGCCGAGTAAAAACCGAGACCGAAGTGACCAATAATCTGGCTTTTGTCTTCCAGATTCTTGAATTTCTCGACAAACTCTTCCGCAGATGAAAATGCGATCTGGTTGATGTAACGACGGATCTCATCAGCATTCATGCCGATGCCGTTATCTTTAATCGTTAAAGTCTTTTTGTCTTTATCCAGCAGAACGTCAATCCGGTAATCATCGGCAACCTGCAGACTCTCCATAAGAGTGACATGTTACATCTTGTGCATCGCATCAACGGCATTGGAGACGAGTTCACGAAGAAAAATCTCTTTTTCGCTGTAAAGCCATTTCTTGATGATCGGAAAGATATTATCCGTATGAATTGAAATTGTGCCCTGCTCTGTAGAATTCTGCTCTGTCATAAAAAAACCTCCCTGACAAGGTTAAAGTCCGGAAGGCAGACAGTAACGACATTGGAGATTGTTAAGATAATGAGAAGAAAGATCAGGCTCCGTAGACGATATCAATGGTTTCTGGAATTTGTTCAGACTGCTGAAACGACCTCAAATCACGGTAAGACTCAACGTTCAACTGTAGGGAACTGTGCGGATCATACGACGCAAGAGCAGGATCGTACTGCCGTACCCCCCAGCCAAGGCAAACAACGCAAAGAACGAGGGGCAGGCCAACATTTGCAACAAAATAAAAGGCATGACCGAGCGTGCGGCCCCAGAAACGCCGAAGCATTTCCAGCAAAGAATCTTGCCGTCCAGAGAGAACCAGGTAGAGAGATATGGATGCGACATAAAGCGCGAACAATCCGAAAACGATGGATGCATTCATGGCGCTGTCCTCCATTGATAAGAAGGGACTAAAGTTTCATTAATTATAGGCAAGGCCACAATAAATACAAGGAGATAAAACGACGTTCTAGGTGGTTTGTAAATAGGTTGATGAGTAATGCTCTATTCGCCAACAATTTTTACCAGGACACGTTTGCGCCTTCGACCATCAAACTCACCATAAAAAAGCTGCTCCCAGGGCCCGAAATCAAGCTGCCCATTCGACACGGCTACGACCACCTCACGGCCCATGATTGTACGCTTTAAATGTCCATCACCGTTATCCTCACCCGTTCGATTATGTTCATAAAGACTCAGCGGCTCGTGAGGCGCGAGCTGCTCCAGCCAGCGCTCCAAATCATGATGAAGACCTGCTTCATCGTCATTAATAAATACCGAAGCCGTAATATGCATAGCGTTACAGAGAACAAGACCCTCCTGAATACCACTCTCAACCAGGCAGGCGGAAACCTGTGGGGTAATATTAATAAAGCCTCTGCGGCTCTCTATCTCAAACCAGAGCTCCTTGCGATATGATTTCATGGTGCCACCTCCTAATGATGACTTGTCGGCCTGAAAACAAGCGTGATATAATCCGCGCCAGCTTGGCTCATAGTTGGCAACAAAAACGATAACCCTGGATAGCAGATGTCTAACAACCCAATAATTATACCACGCTTATCCTGGCTGCTCGCCACAGGGCTGCTGCTCACACTTACCAGCAGCCCTCACGGAGAGGCCTTTGCTGCACAACAGATTACCGCTAAGACAGCCCCGGTCATAAAGCCAGAGACAACCGCAGGCTTACGCGCTTTTTTTCAGACCCTGGACTACGAATGGATGGCCCTTGACAGTGACATCCCTCCACTTATCCTTGAGCAAATCCCTGAAGACATCAACAGTTCGGTCAATACAAGAACCAAGAAAAAGACTTTTTTTATGGCCCTCTTACCGATGGTTCTTCTCGCAAACCATGAGATCAGACAGGAACGTCAGGAAATCCAGCAAACACTTGCCAGGCACCAAGCAAGGGCTGAAGAGGCCGGCGACCCTGAGCGAATACAAGTCTTAGCCAAACGTTACGGTCTTCGCGGGCGGCCGCTAACTGACCAGCGAGCCCGCAGACAGCTTCTCCAACGGGTTGATACAATCCCCCCTGCCCTGGTTCTGGCTCAGGCCGCCAACGAATCCGCGTGGGGAACGTCCAGATTTGCACAGATGGGAAACAACCTCTTTGGAGAATGGACCTTCAAACCTGGCACGGGGCTCGTCCCTGCCGGACGCCCAGCAGGTGAAACTTACGAGGTTCGTGTATTCGCCAGCATATATCAATCGATTCGCAGCTACATGAACAATCTCAACCGTAACGGCGCCTACCGAAAGCTCCGTGGGATCAGAGCCGAATTACGGAAAAGGGAGAAGCCGGTAACAGGCGCAGCGCTTTCCAAAGGGCTGATTAATTATTCTCAGCGTGGGGAAGAGTACATTGAAGAGATTACTGCCATGATCCGTCAGAACAACCTGGAGCAGGTCAACCTGGCCAAATTGCGTCAACCCGAAGGAGAACTTATTACGAATATCGGCACAACCGGCAGCGGCCTTTTCTCAACGAGAAACAGGTTGATTGGTCACACCCATGGCTCTCGGTAAAACCCATAATTGACTGTACCAGTACCACACCTGACCAGACGTATCAGAAGCTGTAACCGTGTACTTGCTACGGCGTCCAACCAAGGGCTGCAGCGCCTTCACTGAGTAAGCCCTACCTTCTCCCAGCCCCCCCTCTAACAAACACCCTGCCCCCCCTTGAACAAAACACTTCAAAGTTCCTTCATCAACAATTTTGCTGTTCAGGTAAAACTTTAAGGTGGGCGGGTTTTCATCATTGATTACAGTATCTTGATGGGCTTTCAATTGAACAGGCAAGCTCTTCATAAAAAGACGACTACGAAACTCGCTGACAGCGGAATAGGCACCACCGACCGGAAACCTTGGTAAGGTGTGCATATCTTGCCCGTCGGCAATGACACCGGATTGCTGGCCAAAGGCAGCGACGAAACCAGCATCACGGATCAAGCCTGTCAACTCTGTAGAGAATTCACCATAGGGATAAGCAAAGAGTCGTGGAGATGTGCTGAGATGCTTTTGAAACAGAGCTTGAGAGCGCTTCAGGTCTTCAGCGACCCTGGTTCGCCATTCATCGTCGTTTTCTGCAGGGATACGGTCTAGTAGGTAAGCATGACTGGCAGAGTGATTACCAATTTCAACACCTTCCTTCTGCAGCATAAGAAGGTCCCACCAATCCATGAAATCAGAACCACCGACTGTATCGGTACTGACAAATAGAGTTGCAGGATAACCATATTGCTTCAGCAGAGGCCAACCATCAGTCAGGAAGGAAAGATAACCATCATCTACTGAAATCACGGCACAGCGCTGTGGCAGGCTCTCACCTGCGCTCATGCGATCGACAACCTCTCCAAGGGTCAGAACAGTAAAGCGTTCGGCCTTGAGCGTTTCAAGATGATCTTTAAAAGCTTCTATCGTGATATTGGTAGAGGGATAGCGGGAATCGTTGAAGCGATGATAAACAAAAACATTTACTTCGTTGGCAAACACCAACTCGGCTGGCATCAGAAGCAGTGCAAAAAGCACAAAAGAGAAACAGCTGAGAAACGGGTTACGACTTGTCTCTGTCTGTACGCGACTGCTTAACCTTTGAGCGTAAATAACGACGAATGGTGTTGCGAGCACGCGGCGTAACTGCCCATTCCAGCCACTTCGGCAACACAGTCGGTCGATCAGAGGTTTCGACATCGATCTGGTCTCCATCCATCAAACGGGCCTTGAGCTGGCGGGTCTTACCATTAATTCGCACGCGGACAGCGTGCAGTCCCAGATGCTCATGAATATCGAAGGCAAAGTCCAGGGCGCTGCTACCCTCCGGGAGCGAACGCACCTCTCCCAGAGGAGTATAAACCTGTATTGATGCAGAGGCCAGACGCAGGCTATCCATATCAAAAGCCGACTCACCCTCGATCAACGATTGCATCAAATCCTCAAAGCTTGAGCTACGGAATTCAAAGCCGGGAGCCAAAACACCTGAGTCGTTAAAACGCGCAAGTTTGCGCGTGGTGATCTCCACCCGCAGACGGAGTTCACCGGCCTGAACGCTGGTCTTTAAGGCTTGGTATCCATACTGTGACGGCATATTCAGGTGGTCACGAAGTTTGCCGGGGATTGGAGGATAGAGACGATGCAACAAACCGAGAGCGTGGTAAGCATCCAGGAATCGATCGACAAGGATATCCAGGGTATAGAGAGCCGGCAAACCATGTCCGGTCGTTCTGGCTGCTGCAATGGAAAAATGTCGCCAGCGGTCCTTAAGCAAGGCATCGACCTTATGATGCTCCAGGACATTGTGGATTTCGGAACGAATACGGCCAAAAGTTGACTCATGAAGTTCACGCATTTCGTGAACGTGGGAATCATAACGATCGGCTCGGGTAGGATAGAGAATCCTCAACGACAGGGCATCAAGCTCCGTAGCAACACGTCCCATACCAAGGTGCCTGGCCAAAGGAACGTAGATCATCCGGCTCTCTTCGGCGATCAAGCGTTGCTTCTCCGGGTTTAACGCCTGGATGGTCTGCAGGTTGTCAATACGGTCCCAGAACTTAAGGCAGAGGACCCGGACATCCCTGATTGCGAGCAGAACCTGCTTACGATAAGTCTGTTGTTTTAATGCACTGCGACTAAGAAGATCGTCGTCAACCTTGGTCAGGCCATCGACCAGCAAGCCGATCTCCATGCCAAACATTTCGCTGACATCTTCAAGTGTTGTGGGCGTATCTTCCACAACATCATGCAAAAGAGCGGCAATCACCGAGGCAAAATCCATCCAGTGTCTGGCTGCCAAGTGCGCGACCCGCAGGGGATGGAAGAAATAAGGCTCTCCTGATTTACGGACCTGCTTGCGGTGTGCTTTTTGTGCTAGTTGAATGGCTTTTTGCAAAGCATCAATCGAGTCGTCGAGAACCTGTTCACTCAGACTACCGCCATGATGAGTCACCAGCAACTCCATGATCTCGTAGATCAGGCGCAGCTGCCGTTTGTCGTCATAATTCTCAGCCGCTACCAGCTGAGCTATCGGTTGATGAATTTTTTCCATGAAACATACACCCGTTCAAGAGCTGTAAAGGAGGCAATTATTCATGAGGCAGATAACACGACAAAACATCATCGGGCTCAACTTTTCGCTGATATTAATGCAGAATCAAACATCTCGCAACCCTGTTCAAGGTCGAGAAGCAAACAAATCCGACGATCAACCCGGAGGCCAGGTCAGATCTCTGCCACCAAGCAAATGAAAGTGGATATGCCAGACCGTCTGTCCCCCCGCTTCATTGCAATTGTTCACCACGCGGAATCCGTCTTCGGAGAAGCCTCGGTCATGAGCTATCTTGCCGGCAATTTGGAAGACATGACCAATCAGCTCATTGTCTGCCGTAGTCAAGTCCAGTGTTGTGCGAACATGTTTGCGCGGCACGATCAGGAGATGATCTGGAGCCTGAGGGTTGATATCCTCGAGGACAACGACCTGCTCGTCTTGATAAACAAACTTACCCGGGATTTCACCGGAGATGATTTTACAAAAGATGCAGTTGTCCGGCATGCTCTCCTCCTTCATCAGGGGTAGTGTTAACGACGTCCCCATCGAGGGGAACGACATGCCACCTTTCACGGGCAGCGCGCTTGCCTAAATCAAGATTATGACTGAAGAGTATCAATTGTCCATCGGCAGAAGCCAGATCAACCAGGTTGAGTGTTTTCGCAAGGCGTTTCTGGTCCAGGTGGACAAAGGGATCATCGAGCATCAAAGGTAAAGACCGTCCATCATCGCGAACCTTTGCCAAAGCCATCCGCAGAGCCAGATAAATGGCATCAACGGTACCACGGCTAAAATGATCCACGGGAGCCCAACGACGCCCGTCTACCTGAATAGATGGCGCCATATTCTCGTCAAGTTTGATCTCCGCGTAGCGGCCCCCGGTAATCTTGCCAAACATCTTGCCTGCTTCAGCATTCAACGTTACCAGGTGAGAACGGCTGAACTCGTCAACAGCGTCTGCAAGCAGGTTGACCGATTTGCGTAGAACAACAATACGATCCTCAAGATCATTTTTACGCCTTTGCAGAGGTGACATGGTGCTCTTGACAGCGATTTCCTGCACCAGAGGGCCTTGCTGTGAAGCAACATCAGTGGCGACTTCAGCAGTAGTCTCCGGTGAATGCAAGCCAGACGTCAACTGCACCTGCAGCTCCTCAAGTCGAGCCTCTTTCTCCTGCAGATTCGCAGCAAAATCAGCCAGCAGCACTTCCAACTGGCGCAACTCCTCAGCGGCCTCATCATCTTTTAAGAGGTCTTTTTCAACGACTGGCTCCGTGGCGTCCTGGGAAGAGGGTTCACGATCAACAACCTCAGCACCTGTAACGACCCCAGGATCATCAGATTTCGTTGCAGACCAGTATTGGTCGAGTAAGAGACGATGAGTCATAACAAGTTTTTGCAAACGAACCAGGTCGACCGCAGAAGACGGCAAGCCAAGAGCATCACAACGCTCACTTAATTCCGCCTGTCGTTGCTGCGAGACGCCCTTCTTCTGCTCAAGCAGGCCACGCTCTTTACGGCACTGTTCCAGAATTTTATTACGATTAATCTGCCGCCAGGAGACCCAGGCAAGCAGAGCCACAGAGCAGACGCCAACAGCCGTCAAAAGGGGAGTTTTGAAAAAAGGTTGCCAAAAGGCTACGGCCGCAAGTGCAACCAAAAGCACCAGGAGGCAGCCAATCACCATCCAGGGAACTTGTGGAATCTTTTTCTCTCGGCCAAGAAGAATCGAGAATGGTTGCTGTAAGGCTGCTAACTCCTGCCTGATTTCAGCAGCGTTACTTAACAATTCTGGCAATTGCGGCGGCAAAGAGGGCGGTAGTCCAGCAGCGGTCAATCTATCAGCAAGGGTCTTGTTTGTGCCTGAGCTCTCTTCCTTTACAGGCTCAACCTTTGCAGACGGCTCGACTTTTTCTTTGTTGACTTCAGTTTCTTTGTTGATGTCAGCCTGCTGACGAAAACGCTCAATGTAACGTTGGCCCTTCTCATACTCCTGACGTTCAAAATCAAGTTCGTCTCTAAGAGCACTTATCTCTTCTTCAAGAGCAACCTGACTATCGTCACTGGCAGGATTATCGATCTCCACAAAGATCGGCACAGCCCCTTCATCATCTCCCTGCTCGGACAACTGCTGGCAGACGGTTTCATACTCACGGTCACGTTGCTTGTCCCGCCCCCAGGGGTTACTACGGGTCAGTTGGAAATGCTCCTCCAGTAAAGTGTCAAGGATCTCAGCATAATCGGCTTCAGCGGTACCACTGACCAGGGTTCTCAGCTTAAGAGCGAGCTCGTCGCTGCTCCAGCTCTGCGGATGATGTCCAAAGAAGTAGGTCGCGCGAAAAAGCCTCTCGTCGGCAACACCAATCAACTTTTCAAGCAGTTCCCGGTACTCGCGACATGAGGCGCTGCGCCCCCGGAACGGGGCATTACCGGAGAACTGTGACCTGACATGATAAAGGTCGTCTTTTTCAACCAGCTCAACCTCATCAGTGAGAAGGTTGCGTTTGACTTCAACGGTGTGTCCCCGGCCCTCAAAAAAGAGCGATGCAGAACAGACATTACGGCCCCAGGGTTTGAACCTCTCCAGATGATCTGTACCAAAAAGAACCGCAGGAACAGCCTCGGCGATCGTCGACTTACCCGCCTCATTGGGACCGATGACAAGGTTCAGTCCACGACGGAATTCAACAGTATAGCCACGGAATCTGCCGAAGCTCTCCAATTCAATGCTACGCAGTATCATGAGGCCTCACCATCCATAGCTTGAAATCTCTTCAACAGGAGCTGCAAGGCATCTTCCAGAAGCTGAAGTTCTTGCTCATCAGCAAACTCAGACTGCTTGATCACTGTGCGAACGAGAACGCCTCGAACACTCTCTTCACGAGCCAGTGTCTCTATATGCGCGCTACCCAGTAGACGTGTCATACCTCTCCCCCATGAAAAAACTCTGGATAGTAACAAACATTCTGGTGACAAGCCGCACCGAATCTTTGTTTATGTGCGGCCATCGCCTTACGGCGGTACTCGGCAGGATCGACGACCTCTGACGCCAGCTGCAGGAAGTCCTTAGCCAAAGTGACGTTTCTGACTTTCTGTGCAGCCGGAGCACCACGACCAACCAGCTTCAAACCATGGACACCGGCCTTCTGCAAATGCGGAATCGCGCAAAGGCCACAGCCGTGACGACGATTTGTCTCAGACCAGCTCTCCTGTTTCTTCATCGCCTGTTGCAAACCTTCAGAAGCTCCGTTGCCAAGCGGTGCAATCTCGTAGGGTATTTCACAAGGCCAGATTTTTTCCGAACTGGAATGATGAAAAGTACAGAGGCCTTCCGTATTCGGACATTTACCGACCAGCAGAAAAGCGTCAAAGAGAACATCAGGGACCTGTTGAATAACAGCCGCCATATCAGCCACAGTCAAATGCCTGGGCAGAACCACACGCTGCATACCCTGCTCGGCCATAAGCCTCACCGATCCGGCGTTGGTCAGGTGTGCCAGGGTGCTGGCATGGTATTCAATTACAGGGTGGCGTTGTTTCAGAAAGCGCAATACACCGACATCAGCCAGAATCAGGCTATTGATGCCCAGCGCGACCATGCGATCAATGTAATCGGTCAGCATAGGAAATTGTGCATCTGTGTAAAAAGGTGCGTTCAGGGTTAAGGCAAAAGTTCCACCGTGAGCATGGGTGAGATCGACAATCTCCCTCAACTCATCTTCCGTACCAATCTGCGCGGCAGAAAAGGTTCTCTGGTTAAGCGATGCAGCAAGACTGTAATCCTGCCATTCAGCAGGAAGATAACCGCCGTAAAGCTCGTCGGCCCCTGCGTCCAGAAGCATGGCAGTTTCTTGCAAATTGTCGACAGGCGAGATAATACGCATGTTAACTGTTGTCCTGATACTTCCAGATATTATCACGGCGATAATCCCACCAGGTGGGATCAGCCTCTGCCGTCAAACTTTCACCAACCAGAACCAAGGTCAGGGCCGGTCGTGGGTTGGGGCTGTCCAAATTGAAGTAATCCCTATTGCCAACCTTTGCAACGATTGTATCCAGAGAGGCAACAACGACTTCTTCATCAGGGTGGCCAACCCGATGCGCCAGCGCTAACGGAGTATCTTTACCATAACCTTCCCGGAGTTGAGCGACCAGTTCGGGCAAAGGGATATTATTCATGTAGATCAGAAGTGAAACACCTGGCGCGGCGAAATCTCCCATGGTCGGGGCATCAGGACCATCACCAAGGGTTCGGGGCGAAGCAAGAATTGCCCGGCTGCAGACACCGGGCAGATCAAGGGTCTTTTTCAGCAGTGCAGAGGCCGCGTTGGCAGAGCCCACCCCGGGGACAACAACAGCCAGAGGACCCAAGGCGTCAACAAGAGCCTGAAACGGAGAATAAAAAGTTAAATCTCCGGGCACCAGAAAAGCGATAGGGCCAGAGGTCAGCTGGCTCTTGATCTGTTCGATCAGGTCAGCAAAATAGTATTCAAATGGAATAAAGAGTTCTTTAGCTTCCAGAAACTCGGCAAAAGTTTGATCATACATAGGCGGAAGGTAAACCACCCTGCACTCTTTAAGGAGACGCTCTGCACGACGGGTCAGAAGCTCGGGATCACCGGGGCCGGCACCTAAAAAATAAATCTGATGACTCATAAGCCCCTCTCCAACCGCAGATGAATCAAGAACTCCTTATTGCCCTTTGGTCCCAAGAGCGGGCTGTCGCAAACCTCAACCACCTGGCAGCCGAGCAGTTCGGAGGAAAGTTTGATCTTCGCTATAACCTCCAGGTGCTGATCGGGATCACGAACGACTCCACCTTTGCCAACCAGGCCCTTTCCCACTTCGAACTGCGGCTTGATCAGGGCAATGATATCACTGCAAGGCTTTAACAGGGCCAGGGTTGACGGCAGGACTTTTTCCAGAGAGATGAATGAAGCATCAATAACAGCCAGATCCGGAAGATCATCAAGCTGGTCCCCTGTAAGATGTCTGATATTGGTCCGTTCAAGGTTCTGAACTCTTTCGTCATCACGTAATTTCCAGGCCAACTGGCCGTAACCGACATCAACAGCGATGACCTTTACTGCACCATTCTGCAATAGACAGTCAGTAAAGCCACCGGTCGATGCACCGACATCTATGGCAACCCGTCCATCAATCGCAACGGCAAAGCGTTTCAAGGCCTCGGCAAGCTTCAAACCACCACGTGACACGTAAGGGATATCCTCGCCCCTGAGACGAATTTCCGAGGTCGTGTAAACCTGAGAACCGACCTTATCGACCGTCTGGTCATCTACAATCACCCGGCCGGCGAGGATCAGGGCCCGGGCGCGCTCTCGCGACCCGGCCAGCTGACGCTGTACCAACAGTTTGTCAATTCGTTCTTTGGCAGCCATGAATTTTCTATAAATCCCAAGTCTTGGATAAAGGATAAACGTTAAAAACGATTGATCACATTGTCGCCAGGATACGACTTCGCTCAGAGCTTTGCTCAGGCTTCAGGCATCGTTGTAGAAACAAGGAGAAAATTTGTTCCAGCCATTCAAGCTGTTCAAGGAGTGCGTGCCCCGCAGGGACCAGGTGCAACATAGCCTGCTGGCTACGGGCGAATTCAAGAATGGCCTCCGCCGGCACAAGATCATCCCCCCAGCCATGTACGATAGTCAACTCCCTGGCAATGGCTTGAGGTGACTGGTGTTCATAACCCGGCAGACCAAGGGCCGGGGCCATAAGGAACAGCCCGGTCGGTCGAATAACCTGTGAAGCAACGGTTGTTACATAACCGCCCATGCTGGAGCCAACCAAAACAATCGGCCCGTCAATTGACTTCACCTCGTCAATTAACCGGGCAACCCGCAATTCGGGATCACGGTTATCACTGTCATCGCGACTGATGACCCCACAACCGAAGCCTTCAGCGACCTTGGCGAGCAGTCTGATCTTGGCTCCCCAGGGACCGCTCTCTCTTCCATGAGCGAAAACGACAGTGACCTGCGACATTATTTTTCCCCTCAAAAAATGAGTGGAGACTATAACATATTTCGCCGTTAAATCACACACCACTATGCACGAAAATATGCTTTAGATGATCATACCAAAGAGAGAGAGGAGGCCTTGCATCTAAAACAAAAAGGCCTGTCTGATGGACAGGCCTTTCAAGATCATATTAAAGAGAAGATCAGCTTCCCTGCTTAACAGGACGCCCTTCCATTACCCATTTCTGGATGCCACCCTCTACAACAGTAACATTTTCAAAACCCTGGCCGATCAGGTAGCGAGCAGCTGTTGGGGACCTCTTGCCTTTAAGGCAAAGAACCGCTATGGCATCACTTTTACCTAATGTCGATACTTTCAAATGAAGGAGATCTAGCGGGACATGGATACGTTGCGGGGAATCGATATAAAACTTATGTGCATCATCATTGAGATTAACATCAAGAAGCACAATCAGGCTGTTGTCCAATTGACCGGAGAGCTCAGAGGTCGTCATCGTCTTGAATTTGACGTCAGGGAGCTTTTCGAATGAAACAGCTGGGTAACCGGCGGCAGTCCATCCCGGTAAACCTTCGCGAAAAGCAAAAACATTCTTATAGCCAAGGCTGACAGCCTTTTCAGCAGCACGCCAAGACGCTACGCACTTCACACCCAGACAATAGAAGATAATCTTCCGTGATTTATCTTTGGGTAAGTCGTCAGCCAGAAGATCCATAGGGATATTAACCGAGTCTTTGATATGCAGATCTTCAAACTCAATCGGACTCAGAGGAAAAACAACCAGGGCGTTCTCCTTGTCCATCATATCTTTTGTGGCTTTGGCGTCGACTTCACCATATTCCTTCGCCCCTGCAATAGAGCCTAAAGAAATCAGGAAAAACGTAAGCATTAGTGTCACGATTGTTCTTGCTGCATTCCTACCCATGATGCCCCCTTATATATTAAAACAGGTTAATGCTACGGAGACATTATAGGGATTTAATCAATCTGTATCAACACTTTTTTCAGGTTAACAGATTATGACTTTCACAAAGGATATGTAATTTAAAGATTCACAGTGGACAAAAGTGAAACAGCCAGACGTTCAGACCAATAAGTTTGATGTCTGCCGCTCCTTGTAAAGCCACAATGGCCACCATGCTCTGGTGAGATGAGTGTCACCAAGGAATTATCGTGAGTCGTAAAATCAGGGAAGCATGACAGTGAAAGGAAAGGATCGTTACGGGCATTGACGATCCAGGCAGGGACCCGGATCTGGTCAAGGTACTTGCTACTGCTGCAACTTTGCCAATAATGCGGGGCATCACGGAACCCGTGTAATGGAGCAGTATAGCGACCATCAAAATCAGCAAAAGTGTTCAGTCTATAATAATCATCACAAGGGAACTCCTCTGGAAAGTTCTCTGCATGGAGACGAACCTTGTGTCCCATCAGTCGCATAAAACGTTTCATGTACATCGTATTGGAAACCTCAGCCAAACGAGATGAAGCTGCCGCGAGATCACAAGGTACGGAAAAACAGACAGCTGCCTTTACTGCATCAGGCACATTGTTTACCTCGCGGCCAAGGTACATCAGCGTAAGGTTGCCGCCCATACTAAAACCAACCAAGGCAACCGAATTGTAATTTCCTGCCACCAAAGCATGGCCGATAACGGCATCAAGATCCTCAGTAGCACCGTTATGGGTAAAGCGGGGCTGACGATTGATCTCCCCTCCACAGCCGCGAAAGTTCCAGGCCAGAACATCAAAGTCGGCCTCATGAACAGCCTTGGCCATACCGGTCACATAATGGCGACTGGTGTCGCCTTCCAGACCATGGGAGATAATGACCAGGCGTTTATGACCTGCCTGCAGCCAGTCCAGATCAAGGAAATCACCATCATCCGTATAAATTCTTTCACGCCGGTACGGTGGCTGTGGCACCCGTCGAAAAAGTGCCGGCCAAATTGTTTCCAGGTGCGCATGAAAAAGAAACCAGGGTCGTTTGTAGGCAGGCAGAGTCATAAAGGTTCTTGATACTCTGGAATGGAACTGCGTTGTTGCTCTAACAAACCTAGGTGGTTCATTGATTCTAAAATTTCTTAAAAGTCAGCCACAGTAATTATCTTTTAGACTTTTCACGGGGAAAACATGAACAATGAATTGCCCAGAAACTTGCAGAAGACGCATATTAAGATAAAAATAGAAAGCGAGGCGCAATCATTTTCAGGCAAAGGATGTGCAATGGTCGGCTACGGAGCCCTTATTAACAGTGACTTGATGAACCAGCTGCACAATGCCTTGAACAATTTGGTCAGCACCCTCAAGGAGGTGCCCTTCTACTGGTATATTGCCGCCTTGGCTGTAATATTCGTCTTTTTCAAACTTCTCGTAAAGAAATAGCTCAACATCAAACAGCATAGTCCATCGGTCGATTCGAACCCCGCCATTGCGACATATGCCCGCCGAGCAACTCAACCGACTCATAGCCTCTGAACTTGAGGTACATCGCAGCGACCTGTGCGCGGGGTCCATGTTCACAGATAATCACCAGAGAATCTGATTTTTGCTTAACGGCTGCTGCGGTACTCTTTAGTAAACTGGGCAGAGGCGCATGAATGGCCCCCTTGATGTGACCGGACTTGAATTCGAGACCGCTACGAACATCCAGCACCACAGGAGCCTGACCGAGTTCAAGCAACTCTTCCAGCTTATCTGCTGTCATGACTTGCCCCTGACTCAGCAAGATCTTCATCACCCGGCTTCTCCAGACTGACTTTACCGATCAGACCCGAGCGCAACTCGCGCAAGAAGAGTTCTGCGGCTCGCTGTTGATCGACATGACCACCAGAGATCAGGCAGCCACGTTTGCGACCGATCTGTTCAAGCAACTGAGGCGCACTTTCGGGCAACACGTCAAACTTGTACCGGGCGGCAAGAGGTTGCGGATAACACTCCATCAGGTGCTCTGCGGCAAACAAAGCCACACCTTCATAATCCATTCCGCCCTCGCCTATGGCGCCACTGGCGGCCAGTCGATAAGCGCTCTTCTGATTGCGAATATCCGGCCAGAGCAGACCCGGCGTATCAGAGAGATGGATACCATTGCGAAGATCAATCTGCTGTGGACAGGTTGTTATGGCCGGTTTGTCACCAACACGCGCCATCTTCTTGCCGGCAAGGGTATTGATCAGGGTCGACTTACCAACATTAGGGATGCCGACCACCATGGCCCGCAAGGTTTTTCCGGGGACACCTCGATGAGGGGCGAGAATACGACAAAGCTTTGGGATCTGGCCTACAGCAGAGCGTTTGTTGGCCTCGATGGGAAGCGCCTTAACGCCTACCATCTGATCGAAATATTTGACCCAGGCTGCGGTCACTTCAGGATCAGCGAGATCACTCTTGTTCAGAACCTTGATACAGGATTTTTGTCCACGGAGCTTTTCCAACATCGGGTTCGCACTGGAAACAGGTAAACGCGCATCGAGAACTTCAATAACCACATCGATCTTCGGCATCACTTCGGCAATCTGCCGTTTGGCTTTCGCCATGTGCCCCGGGTACCACTCAATCTTCATCAAAGGTGTCCTTAAACTTCTTCTTACCGGGCTTTCTCCTCTTTTGACGAAAAGCCCATGGTGCTTATCAAGATACCAACGTAAAGTCGAAAAGCACAAAAATCCAACGTTCAGCCTTACCGGGTAACAATTAATAAGACTTACGGAAAAGCGTTTTGTGGCACTTGGGGCATGGAGGGATACGAGTTGTCTTGGTCATGTGCATTTCAGCCTCGCAGTCCTTGCAGGTCAAGGTCCCAGGGCTGGTAATTTCACCAGTCTTGTACTCCAGTACCTTCTCCGAGCGTTGAGCAAGTTCGGTGAGCGTTTCAGCTGCGCTGGTCAAAATTCTCGAGAAGGCGCTTTGCACGCCTGCAGCAAGGCGTTGCGGCTCTACAGCCTTCATGACCGCGTTTCTGGCCTTGTCGGCATTTTCCTTTAAATCGCGGCGCACATATTCACCGAGCTTGTCCGCTTGCTCACGCGAAAAATCACCGGCTGAAGAAAGCTCTTCTTTAGCCTTCTTGAGAGCTTCATCAAAGGTCTTTTTGCCTTCTTCAATAAGATCAGCTGTCCTCGAAGCCAACTTCTCGTAACGACTTATTTCTTCCTGATCCACTTTTTCTTCGTTCTTCTCGTTCATAAAAGCTCTCCCCATAAGAATTAGTCATGTGTCAATGTTGTAAGAGTACCATAAAGAACAGACTTTGAGTGTGTAATGAAATAGAGAATTCAAGATTTTACGGTTCATATTCCAGGCAAAAGAGCTGGAAGCATTAACGCGCACTGACAAGCGATTGAAGTAATCACCAGAAAGTGCGAGAATGAAACATCTTTGATTGTTTAACCAGAATAAGCGACGGAGGAACAGATGCAAAACCGTTATATCATGACCGCCTTTGGCAAAGACCGACCTGGCATTGTTGCCGACGTAACCAGTATGCTCTATGAAACCGGGTGCAACCTCGAAGACACCACCATGTCGATGCTGTCAGACGAATTTACGATTAACCTGCTCTTCTCTTCAAGCGACGAGAAGATCGAGGCAAAGCTCTTGGATCGTTGTGCCGAGATGGAGAAGACCAAGATCATCTCAGCTTTCATCCGACCGTTAACAGAGCGTAGTGTTGTCAGCCAGTCCAATGCGGCCATCGCTACCATTCATGTTGAGGGGTTGGACCAGGCCGGTATCGTCTACAAGATCAGCCAATATCTAGCCGAAAGTTCATTGAACATAATCGACCTTAAATCCATCGTCAAAACGACCCCGGAAAGCGGAACCTCCCTTTACCTGATGGATATCCATATTCATCTCACCGGAGGTGCAACGCCAGAATCTATCGAACAAGGCCTCGATGATGTTGCCGAAGAGCTCAACGTAGAGATCACAGTAACAAGATAAACGTTCTCTCTTTTATTTATGGGGACTCAATGTCGTTCGAATTGTGTCCCCATAAAATATCTCCACCACCCCGCACAAAAACTTTTCTCTGTTAAAATATCTTTTAAAACCACTCAAAGCTCCCGTACAGAACAAGTGAGGTGACTCATGCACAAAGATAATGTGCTGAATGTACTGCAGCAGTCGGACCAGAAACGTGCACGTTTCCTCGATGCCTGGAAGCATGGCGTTGAGTTTCTCGGCCCGCAGTTCTTTGGCCCCGGCTCGCCTGAAACGGCCCGGTCAAAAGAAAAGCTAACCCCCCTGAAAGAGACGATAGAAGCTCTTTTCGAAGAAGAGAGCGAGGGGGAAGAACAATTCCTGGCAGCCATGGTCAGTTTTTACGACCCGGCATGGGGAGAAGAACTGGCGTATCGAATCGAATGTCACAAGTCCTTAAGTGGCCTGACTCTGGACCTGGATCACGAGTGCACAGAGATTATCTGTGAGCTTCTATTAAACTATGAAGGCTGGCGATAAGATCGTCTCTCAATAAAAACACCCGATCAAGCTATTCTGTTTAGACTCATAGGGGATAAATGAGCGTAGGATAATTCTTCATAAAATTTACTGAAAAGAGTGCAACAACCATGAGAAGGGTTATACTGAATAAAATCAACGTTGCTTAGATCTTCACCCCCCCCACAAGGAGGTTCGCCTATCGATTCTAAGCCCGATCATTGCAATAGTTTCAAACGAACCGGCGGGTTTCGACGCCGGAATAGCCCGTGATTAGGGACATAAGGATAGGTAAAATAAAGGCCTGCGCATCAAGTGGCAGGCCTTTCACTTTATGGTGCTCAAAGATTAAGAGAAAAAGCGATTACCTGTCAGGATCCCCGTTTCTCATCAAGTTCATCACACAGAGCATGATAAAGCTCTTCGCCAGACAGGAAAGAGATAATCCGCACTCCCATCCCGCCTTTGAGCTTGTGCAAAATGTTGGGCGGGATTTTCTTGGCCCAACGCACCTCGCCCAAAAGTACAATCAAGCCAGACTCATGCTTAATCTCTACCTTAATGGTAACACCAGGTTTGGCGCAGACGGCTGAACGAATAAATAGCCCATCATGGTTGATATCGTCAGTAAAGCCAAACTTTTCGGCTTTACTGATACCAAAGTTGAGTGAAATCCTTTTTCGGTGGCGCTTCTTATAACGGTTTTCCGCCATACCCTCTCCCAAAGATCAATCCAGCCTGAATAACTTCATTAAAGAAAAAAAACAGATTACTCTCCGGCAAATTTAGCGCGACGCTCTTTTAAGATCTTTGCGTGTCTGACTTCTTCACCAGCCAACCAACCGAACGCTTCCTTACCATCATCAGCCAGTGCAAGAGCACTGGCCTTGAGAAAATATTCGGCGAACTTCTCTTCTGCTTCTATCGCAAGATCAAGAGCCTGGATATCTGCCGTGTCAGTTTTCAAAACCGCTTCGAGCTGTTCCGCATCAGGAAAAATTTTCGTGTCGGAGAATTGGCTCAAGTATGGCAGGAACTCCTCTTCATACTCGACAATTGCGTCGTCCTGATACTTTGCCTCCAATTGAGTCAAGCGTTTGAGGTGCTCAACTTCATCCTGAGCCAACCAGGAGAAAAGCTCTTTTAACGTCGCATCAGAAGCTCTCTCTGACATGGTCGAATAAAAACGATGGCCACTCTTTTCGACTTCCTTTGCGGCGCGCACAACTTCAAAACCACTGAAGTACCTGATACCATTCATAAATAGTTCCTTCCTATATTTTCCTTCGTTTGTAATCCAGGCTTGAGAAACTGTCAATTGCCAAAGAGTTTCTGTAGAGAGTCCTGTAACAACTTACGGCCCGGATCCAGCGCAGGTTCAGTCTCTCCTCCGGGTTGAGCCTCGGTTGTACTGTTGCTGTCTTTCGACTTGAAAAGTTTATCAAGCTGACGATTCAGCTCCTGACCCAAAGCTTTACTCGCCTGACGGTTGATTCCTTTCGGATCGAGGCCGAACCGGGGAGAAGAAAGGTCTCCCTTCAGCAATAACGGCAGCTGGGTCCAACCGTCCTGATCTTCCAGGTAGCGCGTGACGCTGCCACCTTTATCGAGTCTGGCAGAAAGTTCAGGGCTAAGGCGTGTATCAAGGCCCAAATCCAATGAGCCGTCCAAACCGACCGTTCCTTTTGGAGAAAGCTTGAGAAGTTTGCTGATAATCTGGCTGTCCAATTGAACCTTTCCATCAACAACCTTGAATTGAGCCTTGAAATTTTCAAACTGGATATCCTTAAGATCCGAAAGCTGCACAACAGAACTGAAACCCTTAACCAGACCCGGGCTAGCCAGACGCCCGTCGGAGACCAGCATATCTCCAGCACCAGAGAGGTTTCGGCTAAGAGTTTTCCACTGAGAGCCACGACCATCCAGATCAAACGAAAGATTCATGGCTCCGAGCAGGCTTCCTGCTGCTTTCGGGAGGAATGCGGTCAGCAACGGATCCGCCTGAACAGAATTTAAACCAAGGTTTGCGCTGTACGCCAAGCCTTTCTTCCTGAGATCTACACTTGCAGTGGAACTGAATGAGCCACCAGCCACATTGCCATCCATCTGCGAAAGTTTGAAGATGTTATCTTTCAGTTCATAACGGGCGATGAAGTCCCTGATCGTCAAATCTTTCCAGAGGGCCTCAGCCACCGAGATGGATCCGGTCGCATGAACCGGGATATCAAAGGGGCCAAGTTCTTCTTTTGAGCCCTGCTCCTGGTTCGATCCGGTCGTCACCTCTTCTGCGGCGGCACCCGGTGACGCGCTGCCCAGCAGAAGGGGCTCAAGCAGGAATCTTTTTGAAGTAATATCGGCAGTAACAACCACCGGTGGGGTAAAGAGTCGGCTAGCCGTGAGCTTAATGTCAGCATTATTATCACCGAGACGAACCTGTAACCCTTCAGAGTTAAGACGATCACCGCTCAGCAGCAAACGTCCGGAAAAAGCAGGACGTTGCCCCCCTGCTGTAGCCTGAACATCTTCAAGATCAACCTGTACCGATTTCAATAAAGATTGAGGGTTATCAAAGGAGCCAGCCAAAGAGGCCTCTGCTGAAAGTGAACCCGCAGGGTCAAGAGAACTGACCTCACCAATCAGGCTCTGCGGTACGGCATCTATCGCCTGACGAATTTTTAGATCAGGAACAGAGAGTGTGAGTTTGAGAATCGGACGGGTAAGAACTGAGTCAACCTCACCAACGACCCCGAGCTTGATGCCGTTGAAATCAAGATCAAAGCTCTGGATCCGAAGTAAATCCTTCTTATGATCCAGCAGTAGGTCGAGGTCGACATTCACCTCTGCGTTTTCCAGAGGGGCTTCCGGCATGGTGTCGAGGATCAGATCCAGGTCCGCTAGAGATACTGACCCTTTCAAGCCCAGGGCTTCGAAGGTTCCGAGCAGGTTTGACTTAAGAGACAGTTTCGCCCCACCCAGGTTGCCGGGTAGGCTTTCCTTGAAATAGGGGCTGAATGCGACAACATCCAGGTCCTTCATTGCGATGTCGAAGTCCACGCCGAAGGGCTGCAGGTTGATGTGCCCATCAAGTGTTAAAGGACTTTCGTTGAGTTGGCACTGTACTGAGAGTGGAATCTTCCCGGTGAGCGATACGCCCTGTGCAGCAACCTGTAAGCCAGAGATTTCAAAACGATAAGGCGCTTTATCATTCAGGACATGATCGTGAAAGACCAGATGCCCATCCTGAAGGAGCAGGCTTGCTACAAGCAGGCTGAGGGGAAGGTCACTCTCGCCATTCTTCGGCTCACTGCCTGGTGTCGCTTGAGCCTGAGTATTTTTAGATGCGGTTTCAGAGTCGGCCCCTTTGATCAGATCGCTATAATTGAATTGCCCATCCTTATATCGAACGACCCTTATACTCGGCTTTTCCAGACGGATCTCATCAACAACGACCTTCATCGCTAATAGTGGCAATAGTTGGTATTTGAGTTTGACTAGATCGGTAGAGACGAAAAGATCCTGGCCGTTCTTCTCATAGAGCTTCAACCCATGGATCTCGATGCCGGAGAGCAGGCTGACCTCAATGTTACCAAGTTCAATCTTGCGATGAATGTTCTCTTCTGCCAGCGGCAGAATTGTTTCTTTCACCCTCTCAGGTGTAATCAACACAGTTGCCAGAACGATCAAAGCGATAATAAGAAGAATCAGGACAGCGCCGATACCGGACAGTATTTTCAACCCTTTATTCATTTACACACCCCAAGGCTCAACAAAGTTCATTGGTTAACCACCAGAATTCAAGTTTAACGCATTTGCTTACAGTGGGTCATCTACACAATTTATGGAAAGGACGGTTTGCCACTCTTCAGCAGACACGGGCTGAACCGATAGGCGGTTGCCCTTGCGCAAGACGCCCATGCCACTGAGAATCGGATGTTGACGTAGCGCATCTCGACTTAAAGGGTGCGGAAGATGACAAAGGTACTGAACGTCGACCATACACCATATTGGCTTTTCATCCGTCGACTTGGGATCAAAGTGTTTCTCGCGTGGATCAAGCGCTGTATGATCCGGATAACCTTCACGAACGACCTTTGCCAAACCAACAATCGATGGTTCCTTGCAATTGCTATGGTAGAAAAGCACTCCGTCACCAACCTTGATAGTGTCACGCATAAGGTTCCGAGCCTGATAATTACGCACCCCGTCCCAGTGTTCCGTCATGTCCGGCATCTGTTGCAAATCATCGAGGGAGAAACAATCGGGTTCAGACTTCATCAACCAGTATTTTGGCATAAGACCTCTTAACTTCGTAGCATGTAGCGTGTAGCGGGGGAAAAAAATCACTGACATAAAAGCATTCATAAAAAAACGGGTCTCTATAACCAAAACAAAGACAAGGCAAATTCAGGCTATTTATTAACGCAAAGACGCGGAGACGCTGAGAAAAACAGTCAGAACTGAGCCAGTTTTATAACTTTGAACCGTTTTCCCTCTGCGCTCTTTGCGCCTCTGCGTTAAACAGTTTTGGGTTTACAGAACCGTAAAAAAATAAGCTGGATTAATTTGATTTTGTTGGGTCTTTGCACTTCTCGCCACGCGCAGCATTTTTTTTGATTTTCTTGACCTCTGTCAAATCCATCCAGGTAAGCGATGGGTTATTGTCACATCAAGTTATGCGAATAGATTCGAAAGTATAGCAAATAATCGCACTAAAGCAGAAAGACATTTGCCAAAAAACTGTTAAACTTACCAAGTTTTGTCACCAATGAACAAAACTTTAACACAACGAACCTAACGGAGGAAAATCCCATGTCAATGTTTTGTTATCAATGTGAGCAAGCAGCCAAAGGAACCGGCTGTACAGTGGTCGGTGTCTGCGGCAAACAACCTGACGTAGCCGCCCTGCAAGATTTGTTGGTTTACACCATGAAAGGCATCGCATTCTGGGCCGACAAAGCTCGTGCAAATGGCGCCAAGGATCAGGAAATCGATCGTTTCATGATTGACGGCCTCTTCACCACCGTCACCAACGTCGACTTCGACCCTGAGGCGGTCTCCAAATTTATCAATGAGGGTGTTCGTCTGCGCGGCAAGGCCAAGCAACTGGCCGCCGCTTATGATGGTGCCGTTCCTGCGGCAGCTCAAGACTGGGCTCTTCCTGCATCTATTGAGGAGCAAATCAAACTGGGTCAACTGCACGGCGTCAAAGACTACACCGTCGATGCCGACATTCACTCGGTCCGCGAGATCATCATGTACGGCATCAAAGGCTACGCTGCCTATGCTGACCACGCCCGTATCCTCGGCAAAGAGTCTGATGAGATCTACGCTTACACTCACAAAGCCCTGGCCGCAATGCTCGACGACAGCCTCGACCTGATGGCCAACGTCGGTCTGGCCATGGAAGCCGGTCGCATCAACTACGTCACCATGGAGCTGCTCAACCAGGCCCATGTTGAAGCTTACGGCCACCCGGTTCCAACTCCTGTTCAGTTGGGCACCAAAGCGGGTAAAGGCATTCTGGTTTCTGGCCACGACCTCAAGTTCCTCGAAGAGCTGCTTAAGCAGACCGAAGGCACAGGCATCAACATCTACACTCACGGCGAGATGCTGCCAGCTCACGGCTATCCCGGCCTCAAGAAGTACGCACACCTGGTTGCTAACTACGGTGGTGCCTGGCAGGACCAACACAAAGAGTTCGCCGAGTTCCCAGGTGCCATCATCTTCAACACTAACTGCATCCAGAAGCCTGCAGACAGCTACATTGACCGCCTCTTCACCTGGGGTTTGGTGCAATGGCCAGGCGTCAAGCATCTTGATGGCTGGGACTTCGCAGAAGTCATTGCAAAAGCGCAGGCATGTGACGGTTTTGCAGACGCGCCGGGGCAAGAGATTCTGACCGGTTTCGGTCACAACGCCATCCTCGGTGTTGCCGACAAAGTCATCGAAGGTGTTAAAGCTGGCGCAATCAAGCATTTCTTCCTGGTTGGCGGCTGCGACGGGGCCAAATCCGGCCGTAACTACTACACCGAGTTTGCCGAACAAGCCCCGAAGGATACCATTATCCTGACACTCGCTTGTGGCAAGTTCCGCTTTAACAAGCTTGACCTTGGTGACATCGGCGGCATCCCTCGCCTCCTCGACGTCGGTCAGTGCAACGACGCCTACAGCGCCATCCAGGTTGCCGTCGCTCTTGCAGACGCATTCGAATGCGGCGTCAACGACCTGCCTCTCTCCATGGTTCTGTCATGGTACGAGCAGAAGGCCGTTGCCATCCTGCTGACCCTGCTGTATCTCGGCATCAAAAACATCAAACTCGGACCATCACTGCCGGCATTCATTACGCCTAACGTGCTCAACTTCCTGGTTGAGAATTACAATATCGGTCCGATTACAACTGCCGAAGCAGACCTTAAGGAAATCCTCGGCTAACGTAAATTGATCGTACAACTAAAAAAGGACGGCTCATGTGAGCCGTCCTTTTTTAGTTGTCACTCATACATCACAAAAACTTCTTGTATAAATCGTATAATATATATAAATTGCCGAACGTTAAGTTTGAGAGGTGCATAATGCCCTGATTGCGGACAAGAGGCGTTTAAAGCCGTTTCTGTTTTCGCGGCCAGTTCCACCTGCGCGGCACCAAGCGGTTCCGGCTTTGGCTGAAGGGCTTGATCCTTGAGCGCGTGACGCTCGCCCACGAAAACAAAAATGGCGCAAAAAAGGTTAAGTCCTTGTTTGCGCCATTTTTATTTATTCTAAAGATTAAGCCTTGGAAGATATCCTACTCTTGATTATGCGCCCCTCTCAGCAATCCATATCGCATGAAGGTCACCTTTATTGTCTTGTTCGGGCACGCGTGTCTGTTTCACCTTGAAACCAACCTTACGTAAACGCTCCATAAAATTGCGACTAGTCGCAGCCGACCAGACAGCCAAGATCCCTTCCGGCCGCAGAGAATTATAAGCCTCTGTCAAACCATCGGTTGAATAGAGCCAGTCATTTTTCTTACGGGTCAAGCCATTTGGACCGTTATCGACATCAAGCAGGATCGCATCATAGTTTTGTTTTTGTGAGCGGATACGTTTGGCAACATCGCCCTCGAGAATCGTGGTTCGCTTATCCTGTAGCGGATGCTCCGCGTATTTACCAAGAACACCCTCGTTCCACGCCACGACTCCAGGCACCAACTCTGCCACCACTACCTCGGCATCCTCACCAAGATGACGCAACGCGGCGGCAAGGGTAAAGCCCATACCAAGACCACCGATCAAGACCCGTGGACGCTCACGAGCTGATATTTTGCGACAGGCAAGTTCAGCCAAGGCATCCTCAGACTGATGCGCCCAGGTATTCATCAGGACTCCCGACCCTTTGATGCTGATGGAGTATTCCTCATCGCACTTGAAAAGCAGGAGTTCACCACCATTGCCCGGGATCTCGGCCGTATCAACCAATTCTGCCGCATCCATTGATTCATTGCTATCGATTAAAAGCATAAGAATAATCTACTTAATATTGAGAGAAGGTTTGAGATGACTCTAAATGCAGAAGCTCAAACCTTGAGTTGGAGTAAAAAACGACCATTTAGATTTCGATCACACCGATGAATGTTATAATCAAGCCATTGAGTGCCATTAAAGTTAATCATTACCACATGGAGGCCTTATGTCAGAAGAAGTAAAAGACGCATGTAAAGATCCTGCGAGACACCATCTGCATCTCTGTGAGTTGAGAAAACAGGGACTCAAAAAGGAAGTCGCGGCCCTTATGGTCGATCCAGGCCATACCTGCCACAATTGCAATGGCGTTGCCAAGAATGCTCTTGACCTCTGTAACCCGAGTCCATTTGCCAAAATATAAACGAATTAACTCGCAGCAAGCGACGATGTATCAGTGAGCAAAAAAACTAGGCCACCCAAACATCTTTCACCACAGAGTCACAGAGAGCACAGAGACAAACTAAAGAATCTCTATGCTTTTTCTGTGTCCTCTGTGACTCAAGTGAGAGAAGCGAACGGGTGGTAAAGATGTTGATACTATTAACGCAGCAAGCTTCGGGGAAGAAAATCCAATTTTTTTGATTTAAAGAGACTTTCCACTCATACGACAATAACCATAAACCTCTGATGGATAAAACGCAAAGAGCTGAATTCACGGGCTCTTTTTTGTTAGCCACCAAAGGATTCAATTACACGCCTCGCCATCCGTTCACTATAGGCATTCAGCTTCCAGTGACCGGGGCTCCAGCCTTTCAGGAAACGATGAAAATCGGTCCAGGCCAAGGGGAAAAGAGTTCGCCACTCCTCCTCTACCGCTGTTGCATCAACGGATGGTTGTCGTCTTGCCAGTGCCTGTTTGAGCGCTGAGAAATAGCTATCCAACAACCAGGCCTCTTGTTTCTCACACTCTCCTTCAGCCAGACAACTGCCGATAAAGTAGGCGACATCCTTCATCCCGCAACCGCCGCCAACATATTGGAAATCGACCGCAGCAACCTGTTCGCCGCCTGCAGAGAAACAGAAGTTTGCAAGCTTTGCATCACCGTGGACAAATGTCTGGTAGCAGCTTTCCCGCAAGAGTCGGTCGATCGCTTTCGCAGCTTGCTTCAACGGAAGGTCAGCAAGAGCCTCGAGTTCATCGGGGCGAGTGTCCAGATGCCAATAAGTCCCCTGCTCCCACAAGCCCTCTGGCTTGCAACCCAGAAAAGTCGCGTGAAAGTTGGCCAGCCAGCGTAGGCAGGCTAATATCTCCGCCTTTCCGACACTCTCCCGACGACCAGGGAAGCCGAGTTCATCCAAATCTTCGAGAACCATGAGTGTTTCTTTACCGCGGGTTTCCAATTCCAGGCAACGTGGAACCGGGCAGGTTTCATCGCAGCGGCTACTCCAGTTGGTGTACCAAAAGGATTCCACCTCGTATGAGCGCAACTTCCTCATACGCGACCGGTTGGTGTTCCAGCCGCGGGGGTGATCGCCCTGCACAGAAAAATAAACGTGTTTGACTACAACCCGCTCTCGACCTGCACCAGTCAATTGGTAGCGGCGGATGGTTCCGTAGCCGCTCCAAAGCTCCTGGATCACCTCGATGAGTTCAATATCGCTGGCGCCTGTGGCTTGCTTGATTATGTCGGGGAAATCTTTATGCATGATTACTTGTATCCGCAATAATTCAAATAAATCGTTTCATCATTTCTAAAGTAAAATCATCAACATTGTTTAACGTGACCCGATGTGCGGTACGAGCATTTTCAGCATGTTTGCGTAGCTCAGAATCGTGCAGGTCCTCAAGCTTTGAAAAGATGCCCGTACGTCTACCAACCATGTAGAGCAACTGTTCTTCAGGCGGCATCGCCAGAAAAGTTCTGAGGGGTGCTGTCATCTGCTCTTTATCTTCCGGTAAACGCCCCTCCACCTCTTGAAACAGGTTCAGGATATGATCGCTTTTGACCGTACTGGTAATGCCGTTGAGGTTGTCCAGTAACAGTAGGAGTTCTTCAGCCATGGGGACATCACCTAGTTTAGCAAATGCCCCCGACTGAAAATCTTTGTAGAGCTCAATATTTTCCGGAAGTCCCAAAGTCCGGATGCGAATAAAATCCGGATTGATCTGATTCAGAGCAGCGGCCGTTTCCATTGCATTTTCATTTGAGAAAGCCTCTCCTCCCAAGCCAGGCATGAAATATTCGGAGAGCTCAATCCCGGCGCGCTTCACTTTCTGACCGGCGATGATATGCGTAGCCTTATCTACACCTTTTTTCACGAAAGCGAGGACATCATTACTGGCGGATTCGAGACCAATGTGAATTCGGTTCAATCCGGCCTCAGCGATACGGACCATATCTTTATCGCTGATACGAGCGATTGTTTGAGAACGAGCATAGGAGGTGATCCGCTGCACTTGTGGAAAGCATTTTTTCGCGTAGTTCAATATTTCAATCAGATCATCCGGTTTGATGATCAGGGTGTTGGCATCCTGGAGGAAGATCGACTGCATCCCCCCTTGCACCCAGTTCATCGCCGTATGCAAAGCCATCTTCTCGTTCTCTGAACGCCCGCTCATAAGGTCCATATACTGACGCTGTGTTGCACCTCCAGACTGCGCCATGAAAGCCTGTATCTTTTCCACATAATAATGAATCGTATCGATATCTTTAATCAGGTGCTTTACAGGACGAATACTGAATTTCTGACCCTTGTACAGGCCACAAAAGGTGCAATTGTTCCAGGGGCAATTCCTTGTAATTCTAAGCATCAAACTCTGGGCTTCACTTGGCGGTCTAATTGGCCCAAGTTCAAACCCTTCGTATTCCTCACAGGTTTTCATATGTTTGCATCCTTTTCACCCTTCTCTTCCTTTTCCCTCACAATATTATGTTGAGATCTTCTGAGTCTGGTTCTCTTTCAGTTCTACTGTCTTGCAGCTCCCTGCAGTGAGATCTCGCCTTCTTTAACAACATGAATCCTCGGCCGGAAGCTGCCAATATCGAGTTTTGCGTCAAGCGTGTAATCAAAAGTTTCCTGCTGTGACTGTAACAAGCGAGCGAACAGACCAATACTACTGAGAAGATCAGCAGTCGCGACCAGGACAACATCGCCTTCTCCATAGGCATCGATCGTTGGCAGCTTGTTTGAGACCCCGGTCAGAACTTTGTGTCCTTCAAGGGTCACAGAGTAGATAAGGCCATCGAGCTTGAGAGAAGAACGGTTCGGGTTGACGATATGCAGACCAATCTCGAATTTAGGGACTGCTCCTTCTGAAGGGAGAACACGAAAAGAGATGATATTCACAGTCGGTGTTTCAAACCCTGGCTCCAGGCTGGCACAACCGACAGAGGTAATGAAGAGGATTAAGCAGATGACTAGTTTGGTAAATCTGGTCATGGATATCTCCTTGGTACGCCTTTAGTTGGAAGGTGACAAAACATAATAGCAATTGTAAGGCACTGAGGCCACACTTGCATACAAGGACAAACCTTATTGATGACTTGGCAATACGATGTAAAAAACAGATGAGGCTAGCAACTTGTCGAACTAACCATGAACAGGCTGCTAGGTAGAGAAAAGGGGGGAAAGAGATTCGTTGTGATAGACGGCCAAGCGGTCACTGGCACGGGTGATGGCGACATAGAGCAGGTTTTTCCCCAGGTCGGTTACCGGGTAAGCCTTCTGCGTCGGATTCCAAAGGATCACCCCTGAGAACTCCAGGCCTTTCACCTGGTGCGCATTGGTGATGAGAATACCCGGTTCAAAAGAGAGATCTGCGGTCTGCAGTCGAACGCCACGCAACTCTCTCAGAGCAGCGTAAACAGTTTCGGCCTCATGTTTAAACCGACAGATGATCGCGGTCAAACTGCTTTTCTCGCGTTCCAGCAAAACCCCAACTGAACGCCGCAAATGACTGAGGGCATCGACCTGAGTGGCAAATTGATGAAAACGAGGGTCCGGCCCTTCGTTGATAACTTTACCTACGGGTCGACCTGAGACCCTCGAGGCCAAAGCCATGATCTGACGTGTCGAGCGATAGCTGATATCCAGCTCTCCTGAAGAAAGCCCTGCATTCTGCAATTCCATCTGAAAAGCAGAGAATCCCGCCGAGTCGACAAAATCGAGGATCTTTTGTTTTTCATCGGCGCAAACCGTCAGGCTCCGCCGCTGTGTGGTGGCAAACATCAGGGCGTGAAGTTCGACCAGCGAAAGATCCTGCGCCTCATCCACCAGTACATGATCGTACCAACCAAGGGCATCGGCCAATTCCATGCCCGGTTTACGTAGCTGGCCAAGAAGAATAAGTACTCCGGCATCGTCAAAAGCGATCTCTGTGTTGTCACCGGCTGAAAGTCTGCGTCCCTGTCGACTGAGCGCATCAAGATTTGATATGTTCCCGAGATGCCGTCGCCACAAGGCCGAATCGGCATAAAACGCGCCAAGGTCTTCGAGGAGCGAGTCCGGACCAGGAGTCTTTACATAATCAAGTAGAGCAGCATAGATACCGGAGCTTTTTTTCAAGATGGTGAGCCCACCCTCACCCGTAGAGGTAAAGCTTACCTTGACGCCAAGGGCGCGCATCGCTTTGACCGCCCAGGAATGGAAGGTCTCAACCGGCAACTTATTGGTCAGCAAGTCGACCGACGTCTTCTTGACATAGTTGCGCAGCGACTTGTTGAACATCACAACCAGGCAGCGTTGCGCCCGGAAACGTTCGGGCTGATTGAAGATCAGGAAAGAAAGCCGATGCAAAGCCACCGTCGTTTTACCACAACCTGCGCCACCGGTCAGATAGAGGCATCCTTCATTCTTGCGGGCGATCAGTGCGAACTGCTCCGGGGAGATCAGGGAGACAATATCGACCATGCGGTGATCACCGCTGATCTCCTTTTTAGCCACGCTGGAGTTTTGTTGCGCTGGCTCACCCCAATCACCGTCTCGTTTTTCGAATGCGCCGGCCCCGGTCTGCAGGGAGAGCAGTTCGCGCCTGGAGATACCGTAGACAATCTTCTTTTCAATCGTTCCGCTGCGCTCCAGATCGCCAATATCATCTTCGTACTCTTCCCCCTCCTCCCATTCGTAATAAAGTTTGGAGATCTGGGCTTTTCGCCAGTCAGTGACCATCACCTTTGAACCGACCATCAAGCTCTGCTTGCCAAGAAGAATATGTCTGCGCCCAATCTTGGGGTTGTCGTCGAAAATTGCGATGCCGGCCAGATAAGGCGACGCCATCTGCTCAAAGGGAACAAGGTATCTAGCTGGATCGTACTGGGAAAGTCTCTCTATCTCAAACGTTATCTTATCTATTTCACGGGGATTGTTGCTGTTAAGGCGCTCGGTTTTTAAAACCCGTATTTTTTGATGGTGGCCGCGCAACTGTTCCTTGCGGTCACGACCGTAACGGTCTGCCGCCTCACAAATTTCGACGAGTCGTTGCTCTTCTTTAGAGACAAAAGACGTTGTTGCCGAATCAAGGGTGTCTTGCATATTGCTCTCGATAGTTGGAATGGGTCGCTCGCAAAAAAGAGCATCGGAGAGTAGCTGTTTTGAAGAGGAACTTCAACCACCTTATTAACAGCTACGAAGAGTAAGGATTGTTGACGTTACAGTGGAAAGGTCTCTGCTGTTCAGAGTTGTCGCCAGTTGATCATCCTGTAAAACAGGAAACTTGACCGACATTAGAGTAGGTATTGTCCCCATTCATTTCAATTTGGCCGCGATAAACGCAGTGGTCCAGGCCGCCTGAAAATTATAACCACCAGTGAGGCCGTCTATATCCATAACCTCTCCTGCAAAATAGAGGTTCTTACACACCTTGCTCTGCATCGTCTTGAAGTCGATACTCTCCAGGCTCACCCCTCCACAGGTTACAAACTCTTCCCGGAAATGGGTTCGTCCATTAACCTCATACACATCATTGGTCAGCACACGAGCCAATCTGTGAACTCCGCCCTTGCCCAATTCTTCCCACTTTTTAGCAGACGGCAAACCACTTTTTGCGATCAGGTGAGTCCATAACCTTTCAGGTAATGCAAAGGGTCTGACGTTGGACAAAATCTTTTTCCCATGATCAGCGCAAAGCTTTTGTAGTTGGGCAAAGACCTCATCATAATTGCGCACGTTGGTCCAGTTGACCTGGACTTTGAATACGTACCCTGCATCACTCAGCAACCTCGCACCAAGCGCCGAGAGTTTCAAGATTGCCGGACCACTCATTCCCCAATGCGTGAACAGGATCGGGCCATCGCTTTTGAGTTTGGTGCCCTGGATACTGACAAGGGTCTTTTCAACAACAACCCCCATCAACTCGGCAACCTCTTCATCGGGCATTTTAAAGGTGAACAAGGAAGGAACAGGATCTTCGATTTTATGATGTAACTTTTCCAGCCAGAGCAGGCCGTCTCTGCGAGGAGAACCACCGCTGGTTACGATCACCTTGTCAAAACTGCGGGCTGGGGATTTCCCCCCGAAAAAATCCAGATGCAGTTTGCCATTGATTTCATCAATGGCTTTTACACCTCTACCCAGTTCAACTGAAATTCCCAGTCTCCGGGCTTGCTCCAAGAAGCAATCGATGACGCTTTGAGAATCTTGCGAGCGGGGGAAAACACACCCATCCTCCTGGACAATCACAGGGACACCGCGAGACTCAAACCATTTCATCGTATCTTTGTTATCGAAATTGTAGAAAGCTCTTTTTAACGCTTTTCCTCCCCGGGGATAGGCCTCGGAGAGCTCTGCCGTACTTGAGCAGCCGTTGGTAAAGTTGCAGCGGCCGCCACCAGACACTTTAACCTTGGAGAGAACCTCTTTTGATTTCTCAAAGATGGTCACCTCGGCGTCAGGGAAATTTTCCTTAACGTTGATAGCCGCAAAAAAACCTGCTGCGCCACCACCGACTACAGCAATAACCACATTGTGACCTCGTAAACTTTCAGACGTGCAGGTTTGGTTAACATTTCACCTGTCTTACTCAACCACTATGGACTGAAAGTCCATAGGTTAGATCGGGACTGAAATTCCCTTGAAAGACAAAAAGCAAAACCGTGTCTCACCGCAGAGACACAGGCAACGCAGAGTAAAACAAAATCTAAAAAGCGAGTGTCGTATCAATGATGAAATGACGTAAAGACAACGCCGTAATTTTTTATGCCAACAAGGCCGGTCGTGTGTTTACTGGAGCGAAATAGATAACCCAATTTGCTTATTCGATAATCAGGTTGGGGAGCTCGTTGGTATCGTCGACCTTAACAGGGAAATGCTCTGCAAGGAGTTGACCACAGCTCTCGATCGCTGCACAGAGAGCATTACAGGTGTCACCACGGTGGATACCGTCTGTGATGGTCCGGACAACTTCATCCCAACTGTTGGCAGGAACGACAGCGTTAATCCCACGATCAGCCAGCACATGAACCCGATGTTCGAAGAGTGAGATAAGAATAAGGATGCCGGTCTCGTCGCGGGTATGGTGCAGCCCCTGTTCAAGAAAGGAGATGATCGCCTTCTCCTCAACTTCGGCACTGATCTCAATCGGATGAATGAGGCGTCGCCGGAGAGTGGGAAGCTTGCGGATAAGGAGTTTGAACGGAAAATAGCAAAGAGCAAAGATCCACAGGAAATGCCAGAGCGATTCGCCGAAAAAGCCCCAACTGAGTGAGACTGCCGTCGCCAGGGAGAAAAGACCGGCGCCAAGAATTTCAGCTCGTGGGTAGTCATAAGACTCATCAACCACCATCGGCACAATTTCGCCGCTGGTTTGTTTCTCAGCCTGCTGCACTGCCGATTCAATGCGTTTTTTTTCTGCCTCGGTGAAGAGCTCTTTTGCTATCATGCGGTACCTTTGTCTCGTTCTAGATCATTCATTAATCGCTGCCAGGTGACGCGAGGGGAACAACTTAATGTGCCGCGTGCTCTTACCAACCGCCCGAAGAACCACCACCACCAAAGCCGCCACCTCCACCACCAAAACCTCCGCCTCCTCCGCCGAAGCCGCCTCCGCCCCCCATACCGCCAATCCAGAAGCCGCCGAGCCCACGTCGGCCACTCCGGCCACTCCGGCCGCGTCTGCCGCCTCCACCGAGAAGCATTAAGCCAGGGCCCAAGAATAGGAGCAGGGCCAGAGAGCCCCAAGGGTTGCGTTTTTTCTTACCGGAGGTCGTGCCAGTGCCTGTGTATTCCCCACGAACCGCTTCGGCCATCCCTGTGATACCGGCGATAACACCACCTTCGTAATCACCAGCCTTGAAGCGTGGAGTGATGTCATTGTCGATAATGCGCCCGGCAAGCAGGTCGGTGAGCTTCCCTTCCAGACCGTATCCCACTTCGATACGAACCTTTCGCTCCTGCTTGGCGATCAAAAGCAGCGCGCCGTTATCCTTGCCCTTCTGCCCTACGCCCCAGTTTTCGGCGACCTTCAGGCTGTATTCCTCCAGAGCTTCACCCTGCAGAGAATCGACGGTCAATACAACCAACTGGGTCGAATCGCTGCTCTCGAAGCCACGCAGAAAGTTTTCGATCTTCAGTTCCGTTGCCGACGAAATTAATCCCGCCTGGTCATTGACGTAACCGGTGTGCTTTGGCACCTCAAGTGCCAGGAGATTAAACGGCATGAGGAGAACAAATAAGATAGGTAGAACAAATCGACGTATGGACATTATTTAGAATTTCACTTTAGGTGCTTTTTCGGCACCCGCTTCAGCCTTAAAGGGTTCTTTACGCTCGAGGTTCAGCAGGAACTTGTTGGTCAGGTTGTTGGGAAAGGTCCGAATCGAGCTATTGAAGGTTTGTACCGCCTTGTTGTAGCGCTGGCGAGCAACATTGATACGGTTTTCAGTCCCTTCCAGCTGGTGTTGCAGGTCAAGGAAATTCTGGTTGGCCTTAAGATCCGGGTAACGCTCAACAGTCACCAACAATCGGGAGAGTGCTCCGGAAAGCGCTCCCTGCGCCTGCTGGAATTTAGCCATAGCCGCAGGATCGCCAAGATCGCCGGTATTGATCTGGGTTTTGCCGACGCTGGCACGGGCTTCGGTAACGGCCTGTAGAGTTTCCTTCTCGTGGGAAGCATAAGCCTTGACCGTTTCAACCAGGTTGGGGATCAGATCGCTACGTCTCTGATAGGTTGCTTCTACATCGGCCCAGGCGGCAAAAACACCTTCTTCGTTTTTCTGGATCTGGTTGTAGCCACAACCGCTGAGAGCAGGCAGGGCGACAAGAGCGACGATCAGCAACAGAACAAAACGTTTCAACATGTGAAACTCCTTTTTCAGGGTCAAATGGTATGTTTGTATGTGGGACTTCACTATAGTCATCCACTTGGGGATTTACAACCGGGCAAGAGATTTTTATGGGCGGCTATTAAGAAGTTCGTAATACTCCTGAATACTACGCAGTGATTCCAGCGTGACCAGGTACAAAACCCAGCTAAGCAAGAGGATGCCGATGGTGAGACCGATCTTCCACGCCAGGGTCGTTTGTGGCCGCCACCAGATCATGGGTAACGCCAGAGGGCCCACGCTACAAAGCGCGAGGACAATAAACGTGGTTCGGAAATACCAAGGCAATGCTTCTTTTTCGACACGTGGAGAAAAGGAGGAGTCCAAAAACTCACTGCAATGCTTACACTTTATCGCCTCATCTTGAACGTCTTCAGCGCAGAAGGGACATTTTTTCATTGTCGTTTTTCCTTATAAAACGTGTGACATGGGAGGTTCAGTCCGACCCCACCGAGGACGCTGCTCTAAGAGCCTGCCTGGACGCTCTATCCACAAGCGTAAAGAGCCGGTCAATACCTGCCTTTTTCTTCGACGCCAGATGACCGTGCACTTTCACCAATTCATAATCGAGCAGATCGGTCAGACGATAAAACTCCTGATACAGCTCATGGTTGTTGAGCAGCCGATCCTTGCTTGAGCAATAAGCCTTGCGCTCAAGCTTTTCACGTCTGCCTGGCAAGTCGATAATATTTTGCGAATCCGTGTAAATAACCACCTTACGCCCTGACACCTGAAGGTCACTCAATGCCCACAGTAACGTCTGCAACTCGAGTTTTGTTGAAGAGGTTTGGGTAAAGCGCTTCACACGCACGTGCGCTATCAACTCCTGCAGAGAAAGCCCAGGGTCAGGCACTGCGAGATAAGCCCCATAGCCAATCCTGGACTGAGCGTGCACACTGCCATCACTAAGGAGTATCAAGGCTTGCATAGGGCCGTTTAAATGCCTCTTTGATATTGGATGTTTGAAGAGGGATGGATTGCTTTTTCGAGTTCCTCTTTGGCCTCCGGCTTTGCATTTAAAAGATCCTCAAAAATTTTGATGATGCGCTTTTCGTTCGGCTCTACTTGCGTTGCAGTTTTCACAGCCGTTAAGTCGACAAAAAAGCTGGAAAACCGATCCGACAGATCACTAACAATCTCAGTGTTCAGAAAGTTATGCTCATTATAGATGCGATGATAATAACCTTTCGATTTATCAACAAATAGAGCAACACCCTTCAAGTTCGTAAGGGCAGAAGACCTGTTGCAATCCAGCGCACATTCATCATCCATAATGCTTTTGTCACAGCCTTCAATCGGGAGCAGTAAACATTGGCGACTCGTCAGGAGCAAAACCGGGTGATAAATACTGTAGTAGAGTTCAAAATCTTTAGGTGTGGTGATTTTTAGCATCTGATTACGGCTAATCTCATTTGAAATGAAGGAACCAGAACAGTTGAATTTTTCCTTTAAACATAAAAGGCTGAAGGAATTAACAATATTCAGATAAGGACCTGCGATCCAGGCAATCCCCTTCTTATACGCCTCGTAAGCGATCCCGGTGTTGTTGGTGACAATTCGCTTTGACTTCACCTGATCGAGGAGTGCAACAGCGGCAGCGTAGTCTTTACCGATCAAAACCGAAGGGAACCAGGGAGTTAGGGCCTGGTTTTCCTGAAAAAGCTCGACCAATGAAGAAGAGTCAGCTGAAAAGCAGCTGGGGAGCTGAAAAAACAGATCCGCAGAAGTTTCGCGACAGAGCTTCAGTTGCTCTCTGGAAGAAAGCAATACCGAGAGACGGGGTTTAGTTTTCAACGACTCCTGCGCTTCTAAACGCGGGGTCTCGATCGGCTCAATCTCCTCTGTTGAGCCATTGAGAACAAAGAGCATGCTCCTCTTGGTCGCAGTGAGCACTTTAAGCGGTAGGAAGAGTCCCTTTTGCAGGTTTTCACATTCCAGCTCGCCAAGAGCATGCTCCGATTCAACCCCAGGTTGCAGCCGTTGATAGAGGCTATCGTAATCCAGCCCTGCTCTGCTACCTTGCCCAGGGACTAACCTGGATTCAGAAAGAACTTCGAATGGGGCGATGGAGGTGTCTGCACTTGCAACGGTGATTTTCAGCGCCTCGCCGGATTCACCAGAGACACTTATCTTTAAAGGAGTTTTTCCAACGTCTAAAGCGGCAATCTTTGCTTTTGCCTTGTTGATAATACCGGTTCTTATGTCGTGAAGTTCGGTCTTCGTGAGTCGGATATCTTCATCAGCGGAGCGTCTTTTTACTTCATGAAAATAAAGGGCAGAGTTATCTCTGGGGTTGTCGATAAAGACATCTTTATTGAGATTATCCATCAGGAAAGCATTGGTGAAATCCCGGTTAAACACCTGATAAAGAGCGGTAGCATCGCCGCTGGTCTGATTGTGACTATAGAAATTGTTGAGCAGGTTTCGCCACGCATTTACAACCGTATAGACGTAATGAAACTTCTTCATCCGCCCTTCTATCTTAACAGAGTCAACCCCGGCGTCAGAGAGTGCCTTAAGATCGTTAAAGGCAGAGTTATCTTTAATATTAAGGGGGAAATCTTTGCCTTCCGGGGTGGTCACGTATTGTTCCCGGCAAGATTGGTTGCAGCGACCGCGATTTGCTGATTTGCCTTCAAGAGCTGAGCTTATATAGCAAAGCCCCGAAAAAGAGAGGCAGTTGGAACCATGGACAAAGACTTCACTGAGGATGTTGTTTTCATGGCCAACCCGAGTGAGAATGCGCAACTCATCAAGATTCAGTTCTCTGGATAAGTTGACCCGTGTTGCAGAAAGCTCACTTAGGAATTTAATCTGACCTTCGTTGTGCGTTGTCAGTTGAGTGGAGGCATGTATTTTAAGATTTTTAAAATAGGTCGACAACAGGTAGAGCAAGCCCAGATCCTGAACAATCACGCCATCGATTTTGGTATTTACAAGCTTGTTCAGCAGGTTGATTAAAGCCCGAATTTCACTTTCAACGATAACGATGTTGATCGTTATAAAGATTTCGCAACTGTTTCTGTGAGCAAGAGAGACAATACCGACCAAGTCATCAAGTTCGACATTGGTTGCCCGCATCCTGGCATTAAAAGTATTCAGTCCGAAGTATATCGCATCGGCACCGGCCACAATGGCAGCCTTTACAGATTCAATATCCCCGCCTGGCGCGAGTAGCTCAATTTTTTTTCCCATAGCGTTGATCGTAACTTAATTTGAACAAAGACGTGCAAAAAATAAAACTGTGAGGTGAGACTGTCCCGCTATCATACGGGGCTGTCCCGTGCTTTAGAGCAGAAACTTGAAGGTAAAAATATTGAGTTTTGCTTTTATGGTCGGAAATGAAGAGAGAGCAACAGATCGTTAATCTGTTGTCCTTTAAATCTTTGTTGAGAACTAAAAGAAGAACCGGCAGGTCGCGTCCCGCCAAACGGTATAATTATGGGGGGTCTGACTGTAGGGTTTTCTGGTAGCGAGAGACAAAGAACACGAGACCTTGCGACTGTCACTACTGGAGAGGTTCTCAAGGGCCTCGTCAACTAAGGGGGAACAGTAGCTTGATTGTCGGATAATCTTTAATGAATTGATGTTATTGCGATATCGAGCCAGACATGCCAAGCGCAGCGCCAAGTTTTCTTTTGCTTCGTTTTCTTTGTCGCCACAAAGAAAATGAAGTTGCTGTCGGGCAAACCCGACGGTCTTGTTTTGTCTTTGGGGTTAAAAGTTCTACAAAAAAAACAATAGATCACTCAGCCCACGCTCTCAAAGCCCTCTCAATAACATCCCTACCCTGCTCCATTACACTCTCTTTCCACGCATCGTCATCGGGGTAAAACGCTCTCATCAGGGCTTCTTTTATCGCGTCGGCATTACGAGATCCTTGGTCACCATAATGATACAGCCAGTTCTCCGCTCGAAGAGAATTAAACACGGCCATCGGTGGCAAAGTTCCGAATTCAAGTCCTACAGCGGTAACTTCTGAAGTTGGCAGCATATCAACAAAAGCTTGGTTGATCGTACCAACCAGGCGACTTGAAACAGAGCCACCCGCGATAGTTGACTTGACTCGCTCAACGCCCCAAATTGAAGCTGCACGCCCAAACACAGGGGCATCCTCCGAAGCATCCACAACCAGCTCGCCCTTGCCATACGACCCAAGACCAGTATGCAGATCAACGACCGCAACACGGTGACAGCACGTTAAATGTTTTTGGGTGAGACTACGCAGAAGCTGATTCGACCAAGCCTCAAAATGACCACCATAAAAGAGTCCCTGAGGATGCGAGTACTGGCCATGAGTTACAGCGTGCTGCAACCTGGAGCGGCCATGGCGAAGTCGGTAGCAAAGGATTTTCAGTTGAGCTGTCAGTTCAGTAACACGGGAGAGAGACCGGGGAGCAATTGCCATAGCCAGCTGGTCATAATCATAATTACTTGGGCTTGATTTAGCGTGATCGATAAAGTTTCGATTTAAATCAACATTGCCCTCGTTAAACCTTCTCTTCTCAGCAAAGCCGTAAGGATTCAAGGCGTGGATCATTATCACTTTAACATCAGGACAAAGGTGACAAAAAAGACCGTCAAACAACAATCCTGCTTGAATTCCGGAGCCAGCGAAGCCTTCGACGCCATGAGTCCCGGAGATAACGACTAAAGCGTTTACAGCATCGGTCTGGCCAAGGGTTGCGACGTCTGTGAAGAGGTCCTTTCCTTTTGTTGAAAGTGTCGGAGCGAGAAAACTCTCTATCTCTGCACCGCAGGCATGAGCCGCAGTGAGAAAAGATTGTCTTGCAGAGCTATAATCAGAAGGGAAATATTGTGCTGCTTGCATAACACTCTCATTTGATTTCAACTCTTGCTGTTTTGGTGTAAACACATATTACCTATGTTTGGGTTATAGAGCCATATCTTTTTGACCCATTATAACGCAAAACGGGGATGCATACCGCATCCCCGTTCGGTAATCAATAATTTGTTTGGAGCTTATGCGACGACTTCAGTCCTCGTAAAAACAGACTTCAGGACCTGCCCCTGACCCTCGATATTCTCACGAGCACCTTCTTCACGATCAACCAGGGTGATAATGCCCAGCACCTCGAGACCTTCCTGCTGAGCACGATCAACAGCCTTCAAGGACGAATCGCCTGTCGTCGTAACATCCTCAACAATCACAACACGGGAGCCTGGTGGCAAGTTTTTGCGTCCTTCCAGCCATTGACCGGTACCGTGCCCTTTGGGCTCTTTACGAATAATGAAGGCATGTACAGGCTGGCCATCGAGAGTCGCGGCGATAGACGTTGCCGTAGCAATTGGATCAGCCCCCATGGTTAAACCGCCAACACCGTGAATCGGTCCTTCAAAGGTTTTGACAATCTCCCAGAAAGCCTTACCTGTCAACAAACCGCCTTTGCAATGAAGCGCTGTCTGCTTGCCATCAAAATAGAAGTTACTCTTACGCCCGGAAGCCAGTGTCACTTCACGCTCCTCGTAAGACTGTTCACGCACAATCTGCATCAATTCATTACGTTCCTGCTCTGTCATCAATTTCTCCTTAGAACATTATTCAATAGGTTCAAGGAAAAGGGTTCAGGGCCCAAAGTTAACCCTTAACCCTTATCCCAGAACCTTATTCCTTAACTTTTTTTCAGAAAAGCCCCAACTGACTATCAGCCTTTAACCTGGGAAATTTGACCGGATATTCACCGCTAAAACAGGCGTCGCAAAAACGCTTGCCTTTACACCCTTTCGGGACTCCCGCCGCCGACAACATGCCTTCTCGACTCAGGTAGCCAATGGAATCAGCGGTTATGTAGCGAGCGATCTCTTCAATCGTATGTGACGAGGAGATCAATTCCTTGCGGGACGGTGTATCTATGCCGTAGTAGCAGGGAAAGCTGGTCGGCGGGCTGGAAAGGCGTACGTGAACTTCTCGAGCGCCTGCGTTACGAATCATCTTAACGATCTTACGCGCCGTAGTGCCACGCACCAGAGAGTCATCGACGACGACAACACGCTTGCCCTCAATCACATCACGGACAGCATTGAGCTTAAGTTTGACACCGAAGTGGCGAATCGACTGCTGCGGCTCAATAAAGGTTCGACCGACGTAATGATTGCGGATCAGCCCCAACTCGATAGGGATGCCCGATACTTCAGCGTAACCCATTGTCGCCGGCACACCGGAGTCCGGCACAGCAAGCACGACATCAGCGTCGACATGATGTTCACGAGCCAGCTGGCGACCGAGCTCTTTACGGACCGTGTAAACCTGTTTACCGAAGATCGTGCTATCCGGACGTGCAAAGTAAACAAATTCGAAAATGCAGGGTGATGGCGCAGTCTCTTTAAATGGTTTGTAAGACTTCATACCGTTTTTATCAATGACGACCATCTCACCTGGTTCGATTTCACGAATGAACTCAGCATCAATCAGGTCAAAAGCACAGGTTTCAGAGGCAACAACATAAGCACCATTGAGTCTGCCGAGAGCAAGAGGACGGAAGCCGTTCGGATCACGAACCGCGACCATGCGTGTTTCGGTGAGAAAAACGATGCTGTATGCACCTTTAACTGCCATCAAAGCTTCAGCGACACGATCTGCCAACGAATCACTCTGCGATTTTGCCAGCAGGTGAATCAGAACTTCCGTGTCAGAGGTCGTGGAAAAGATCGACCCTGTATGCTCCAGGCCATTCCTCACTTCCTGAGCGTCAACCAGGTTGCCGTTGTGAGCAACGGCGATACTGCCGCGGGCATAATCAACCATGATCGGCTGAACATTCTTGAAATCACTACTGCCGGCGGTTGAATAGCGAACATGACCGATCGCGTTGCGGCCAGGCAATTCGTCAAAAATAGAGTCCCGTTTGAAGCGGTCGGACACCAGCCCCATGCCTTTATAGGAGTGCAACCTCTTACCATCGCCGGAGACAATGCCACAACTCTCCTGACCGCGATGCTGCAAAGCGTAAAGACCGAGGTAGGTCAGGTTGGATGCCTCCGGGTGACCGAAGATACCGAAGACACCGCATTCATCATGAAACTTGTCAGACATGGTTTAAAAATCTCCGCCGCTGGAGACCAGCGTTGTTTGTTGCTTTTGGTTTTACCACGTACCGCGTCCCACGTACCGCGTCCCTGGTCTTAAAGTAATTCCTCACGAATGTACTTGACTGCGTTGATATATAACCATAACCCCATTCCCTCTTCCGGCAACTCTGGTTCCCGGGTCCAGCGGGGATGATGGGTTCTGTGAATATAAGCTTCCGGATGCGGCATCAAACCAAAGAGCCTGCCGGATTCGTCGCAGACGCCGGCTATTGAGGCCACCGAACCGTTCGGATTCAACGGATAGTCCATAACCGGTGCCTGGTAATCAGCGTCGCAATATTTGACAACAGACAAGTGTTTTTCTTCAATCTGCTGCAACAGCGCGTCGTTCTCGACAACGAACTTGCCTTCTCCGTGGCGAACCGGCAGATAAACACCGTCGAGGCTACGGGTGAAAACACAGGGCGACTCCTGGTCAACCTTGAGGTAGCACCAACGATCTTCGAAGCGGCCGCCATCATTAAAGGTTAAGGTCGCCGATTGCCTCTGGTAATCACCACCGATAGCCGGGAGCAAGCCCATCTTGGTCATCAACTGGAAACCGTTGCAGACCCCCATAATCAGCTTGCCGTCGGCAATAAAGCGCTGCAACTGGTCGCTTAAGGTCTCCTCACTGCCCTTAACCGCAGCGTGAGTTAACCGGTTCGCTCCGGCCTTGGCGCTCCCTAAGTCGTCGCCATCCAGAAAGCCACCGGCCAAGTTGAGGAAATGATAGTCATCTAGCCGGGCTCGGCCGGAGATCAGTTCGGCAACGTGGACAATATCAACAACTTCAGCGCCAGCCACGCGGCAGGCGTTAGCGACTTCACGTTCACAGTTGGTGCCATTGCCGGAGATGACAACAGCCCGTACTTGTTTAGACATCATTACATCTCCCGCAGCGGGCTCTGCCACGCTTCCTTGAGATCATCAAGAGTGCTTCGAATCAGAACTTCGCCCTGCAGACCTGTAATCTTCAGATACTCATCAGCAGTCACTTCGCCGATGCATGCGAAAATCTGGCCGGCAAAAAGCTTCTCGAATTGCTCGCTGTTCTCTTCTTTAACCGTCACCAAAAGTCGGCTGGCCGATTCACTGTAGAGCACCCGATCTTCTCTCATGGCGGCTGCAACGGGGACATCATGCAGATCGACAGAAATACCGAAGCCGCCGGCAAAGGCCGTTTCCGCAAGAGAGACCGCGAGACCACCGTCAGAGAGATCATGGCAAGAAGCGATCAAACCCTCTTCCTGAGCAGCATTAAGGGTACGATAACGCTGCATGGCACTCTCTGCGTCAACCTTAGGGACGTTCGCCCCAACCTGGTCATGCAGAGCATAATATTCGGAGCCTCCGAGCTCGTCCCGGGTTTCACCAAGCAGGTAAACCAGATCACCGGGCGCCTTGGCGTCCATAGTGACCGCCTTGCGCAAATCCTCGATTTTGCCAATCACAGAGAAAAGCACGGTCGGCGGAATCGAGATCTTGGTATCACCGATCATGTAGTCGTTCTTCATCGAGTCTTTACCGGAGATCAGGGGAACACCGAAAGCCAGGCAGTAATCGTAGAGAGCCTGGTTGGCGCGAACCAGCTGGGCCGCCTTGTATTCGCCGTCCGGCGTCTTGGCGCTGACCACAGGGTCGCACCAACAGAAGTTGTCCAGGCCTGCGACATGCTCGATATTACCGCCTACGGCGACGTAATTACGTAAGCCCTCATCCACCGCGTTGGCCATCATATGATAGGTATCGATATCGCTGTAGCTCGGGCAGATACCGTGGGCGACCACCACCCCTTCGAAGGAGTCAAAGAGAGGTTTCACAACAGCAGCATCGGAAGGCCCGTCATTGGCAACCCCAACCAGCGGCTTAATCACCGTTCCACCCTGAACTTCGTGGTCGTAACGACGCACAACCGATTCCTTGGAGCAGATATCGAGACGGCCCAGCATGTGACGCAGGGTCGCATCCATATCGAGAGGCTGAGAAAAACCGGGCTCCTGCAACGAAGGCGGCGTCCAACGCGCCGACAGTACCATCTGCGGCACACCGTCGTGAATGAACTCCATCGGCAGGTACGAGGCGGTTTCACCTTCGTAGAGACAATGGAAATAACCGGAGTCGGTAAACTGACCAAGATCGGTGATTTCAACACCCATTTCATCAGCCAAAGTTGAAAATTCTTCGAGCTTCTCAGGAGGCACAGCCATGGTCATGCGCTCCTGGGCTTCAGAGATCAGAATTTCCCAGGGTTGCAGGCCGCTGTACTTGAGGGGCGCAAGGTCGAGGTGCATCTCGAAGCCATTGGTAAACTCAGCCATCTCGCCAACTGATGAGGAGAGTCCGCCTGCGCCGTTGTCGGTAATCGCATTATAAAGACCACGATCACGGGCAATGATCAAAAAATCGAACATGCGGCGCTGGGTGATCGGATCACCGATCTGCACTGCGGTCACCGGAGAACCTTCGTGAAGCTCTTCCGAGGAGAAAGTGGCCCCATGAATACCATCCTTGCCAACGCGACCTCCCGCCATAACGATACGGTCACCAACCTTAGCTTCCTTCTCATGACACGGCTGGCCATTGAGAATGCGCGGCATGATCGCGCCAGTACCGCAGTAAACCAAGGGCTTGCCGGCAAAACGCTCGTCAAACACAAGCGAACCATTGACGGTAGGGATACCGCTCTTGTTACCACCGTGCTCAACACCCTCAACAACGCCTTCGAAAATCCGACGGGGGTGCAGCAGGCGCGGAGGCAGCGGTTTGTCGTAAAAAGGTGAGGCAAAGCAGAACACATCGGTATTGAACATCAGGCGAGCGCCCATACCGGTACCGAAAGGATCCCGGTTGCAACCGACAATGCCGGTCAGCGCGCCACCGTAAGGATCAAGAGCACTCGGTGAGTTATGGGTTTCAACCTTGTAGACCAGGCTCCAGTCATCGTTAAACTTGATAACTCCGGCGTTATCCTTGAAAACCGAGAGACAGATATCGTCTTTGCCCCGCGCTTTACGAACATCAGCCGTCACCTGCATAATATAGCTCTTAAAGAGTGAGTTGATGACTTCCAGGTTACCCTGCTCGTCCTCATACTCAATGCGTGCAGAGAAGATCTTGTGTTTACAGTGTTCACTCCAGGTCTGGGCCAGCGCTTCGAGTTCAACATCGGTGGGCATAGCAGCAAGACCGACAGCCTTGCGCGAAGCGATCACATTTTCCTGGCGATAATAGAACTGGATTGCCTGCATCTCCTCGAGAGTCAAGGCAAGCATGCCGCTGCGGCTGATCTCCATCAGCTTTTCATCACTGACTTCGAGGCTGACCGGCCTGACTGCAGGTTTCGCCGTGCTGGTGACCTTGGGGACAGTCACCGCAACGCCCTTGCTGCCATCGAAAGCGGCACGGGAGATAATATCCCAACGCTGGATCAAACCATTGCCGAGAAAATCCTTTGCGATCCTCTCCGCAACCTCAACAGAGATATCACCGGAAAGGAGATACTGGACCGAGGTATAGACACCCTCCTCCGGAGTAAAAGCTCGCCCCGTCTGGTATTGGATCGCCTCACGTGCGGTACGCCCGACATTGTCGGTTACACCAGGGCGATAACCAACCTCAACCAAAACATCGAAGTCATGAGCCAAGGGCTGGTTGATGGTGTAGTCCTGGATCACCGGATCACTGAACGGCCCCGCGGCAGAAGCGGCAACCTCACCTTCTGAAAGTTGCGCGTCGACAGTGTAAACATCAATCGTTCGCACCGATTGTAATTCAATACCGAGGTGCTCACGAATCTCGCGCCGCACCCGCTCACCGCGAGCATCACGAACATTTTCTTTGAGACCGACTACTATTCGCCAAGCCATCTAAAACTCCTTAAGAACTAACCTGATTTATATAATCACGAAGGCCATGAGGGACACTAAGCCACGACCTTTAAACATTATTCTTTAGTCATGATGACTCTTTGGGGCTAAAGCAACGCTACCTTAGGCTCAAAGAACACTGCTAAAACTAAACACAGACGCCACAATGTCCTCTTCGTAACCTTTGTATTGTTCGTGGTTAACTCAATCTTCGGAGGCAACCCCTACGCAGCCCAAAGGACCGGCAGATGCTGTTTGCCAAGAAGGACCTGCGGATCACAAATATTTTGTTTCTCCAGAACCTCGCTAACAACCTCCACAGCGAGATCCGGACGATTATTGGTTTCACTTAGGTGACCCAGAAAAACCGTCTCAAGCCCGCTCCAGAGGAGACTCTGCAACAAATTACCAGCGGCGTTATTGGAGAGGTGACCGTGATTACTGCGTACACGTTGCTTTAGTTTCCAGGGGTAAGGCCCGTCGCGGAGGAGTTCTTCATCGTGGTTGGTTTCAAGCACCAGGGCGCGGCAGTCTTGGAGACATTCAGTCACCAGGCGCGTCACAACACCAAGATCTGTAGCCACACCCACTTTGCCCAGGTCACCATCCAGCGTAAAGCCAACCGGAGCCAAGCAATCGTGCGTGATCGCAAAAGGCCTGATCGTTAAATCTTTAATCGTAAACTCTTCACCATCGACAAACTCGCGGACACATTCCGGTTTGCCAACATCCGGCAATTTCCTGGCCAGGTCTGTTTGCAGGTAAACCGGCAGGTCAAGTTGACGAACCAGGGGGCCGAGACCACGAACGTGATCGCCATGTTCATGTGTAATCAGCAGCGCATCAAGGCTCTCTGCATCGACACCTACGGAATCAAGACGTTTTCGCAACTCTCGAGCAGAAAGACCGGCGTCTATCAAGAGCCGTGTTTTGCCGCTTTCTACAAGTATTGAGTTACCTTTGCTGCCACTGGCGAGAAGGCAGATTTTCATAGTTCACCTTCTGCCCAGAATAGACAATTCTGATGACGGCCAAGGAATGTTTTGTGGGCGGATACATAGCGCAAGAAAGCCAATGATGCAAGTGGGAATATTCTAAGCATTCGGGTCTATCGCAGGAAGCAAGATGTAGAATGTACTTCCCGGCATTCTATCAGGGTCGTGACCCGGGCTCTCCACCCAAACGGCCCCGCCGTGGAGATCAACGATTCCCTTCACGATGCTCAGGCCCAGGCCTGCGCCACGACTCTTAAATGCTACTTTACCTGATGAGTGCTCTGCCACATCGCCAACTTCGTGAAACTTGTCGAAGATAGCGTCCTGCTCCATTTCGGCAATGCCAATCCCTTTATCGCAGATGGCAATCTCAACGTATGGGACTTGTCCGTTGCTAAGGGTACAGGCACCGTCAATGCCTCCGGAAGCGAACTTCTCTGGCTTGCGAGGGGTATGAACTAGCTTGGTCTGGATAATAATCGTGCCGCGGTCCTGCGTAAATTTGATGGCGTTACCCAGAATATTACCAAGCGCCTGGATCATGCGATCAACGTCGCACCTGACCAGGGGTAAGTCACTTGACAGCTCCAGCTTAAGAGTTTGCTCGCGCTGTCTGACAGAGGACTCAGCCTTATCAACAGCACGTTGCACCAGGATATTGACGTCAACGTCCTGGCTGATGAGATCAATCGTGTGGCCATCGATCTGGGAGACATCGACCATATCCCTGACGATTTCGGAGAGTCGATCACCTGCCCGGGAGATATGACGAATCAGCTCGAGAGTATCATCATCAAAAGATTCTTCACCTTCTGTCAGCAACAGCTCTACGTAGCCCATAATAATCGTCAGAGGCGTCTTCAGCTCATGGGAGGCTAAACCAAGGAAGGAGTTTTTCATCTGGTTGAGGCGTTCCATCTCGGTTGCCGTGCGCTCGAGGTTTTGCCTGATCTCCTCCTCTTTGGTCGCATCACGGATAACGATCTGAATCAGCCGATTGGCCTTGCTTACAACAACAGAGTTGGTTGCTTTACCCAAAATAATACTTTGATCCGAAGATCTCCAGAAGCGGAGGTTCGATTCCGTCGACTTCAGGGGTTGGGCTAACTGATGCTTCTCGAACTGTTCTTCAAGGTTGTGGCATTTGATCGAATCAAGGAACGAGAAGTAGTTGGCTTTCTCCATTCGCGCCTTGGGCAGACCAAAGAAGACCTCAGCAGCCTTGTTGGCGATGACTATATTATCGCCTTCATCACAGACGAGGATGGCATCACTGGCGTCATCAAGCAGGGAACGATACATCTCGCGGCTACGCCCCAGTTCGGAGCTGATCTTTTCAAGATGTTCATAAGACGTTTTCAACTCGAGGTTGGTCGATTCCAGCTCATTGTAGTTGCGGCTTAATTCTTCATCACGCTCCTGAAGAGATTTGGCCATACCGCTCATCGTATTGCCCAGCATGTCCAGCTCACGGGTGCTCAGTTGAGGAGCCCTGGTATCGAATCTGCCGGCAGCCAGGGCTTCAGCCATCCCACACAGCCGACGAATCGGCAGAACCAGATCGTAACGGGTAAAAATCACAATCATGGCAAAAGCAGCCATAAAAGCAGCGATCAGGACAAGCATAGTAGAACCAAGGTGATCCATAACCAACTGACTGAGGATCTGGTCCTTAAAGCCGATGCGGGCACGTCCAACCACCTTGTCGTTATAATCGTAGAGAAGAGAGGCATGATCATAGATCTTGCCCATAGTTTTCGATTCAAGGATTGAAACCTCGGGCGAGAGGTTGCCAACATATTCAACTTCGGTTGTCTGAGGGAATTCCTGGCTGTGGTAGAGAATAATTCCAGAGGCGTCTTCAATGAGGCAGTAGCCGATCTCGTGGTCGTTCGTAACGATATCCTGGCAACGCTCAGAAATGCCGTCGATCTCGTCGAGGGGAAGGCCGAGGAGAACGACGGCCTCTACCTGATTTTTTAAGGCTATAGCAAAGGTTTGTGCGCGTTGAAGGATACCGTCACGATAACTACGCCGGAAACTTTCGACATTAAAGCCGGTGTTAACAGCGATCGTGAGGGTCAGCGCTAGCAAGCTGAAGATCAGGATGCGTCTTTCCAGAGAATTTTTCATGTCTTTGTGGGAAAGCCCCCGAGCATCCATATAGTATGGTGGGAAAACAGGACCTTGATGTGATGAATAGGTTTGCACAAGAAAGCCAGTAACTTTTTAACATAAACCTGCACATCAGGGCAACCGAGATTGCTCTTAAAACAATTAAAAACGGTTGACCCTCAGCAGGCGATTCGTTATCATCCCTGCGTCTAAAATATTTCTGTCTGAACGGCTCTCCGTCAGGCATCTTTCTTTTTTAACACCATCATCGGGAGGACGAGTACATGTCGGTAAAAGTAGCCATTAACGGTTTCGGCCGCATCGGTCGGAACGTATTTCGTGCGGCACAAAACTCATCAAAATTTGAGATCGTAGCAATCAACGATCTCACCAATCCACAGACCCTCGCACACCTGCTTAAATATGACTCAATTCACGGTATCCTTTCTGCCGACGTATCCGCTACGGATGACAGCATCCAGTGCGGCGGCAAGTCAATCAAGGTTTTCAGCGAGCGTGATCCATCAGCCCTGCCATGGAAAGAGCTTGGCGTCGATATTGTTATCGAGTCGACCGGCTTCTTCACCAACGGCAAGGACGCCGGCAAGCACATTCAAGCCGGAGCACGCAAGGTTATCATCAGCGCACCGGGCAAAGAAGTTGATCTGACTGTCTGCATGGGCGTTAACGACAACCTGTACGATGCCGCTCTTCACAACATCGTCTCGAACGCCTCCTGCACCACCAACTGCCTGGCCCCTGTCGCCAAGGTTGTCATGGAGAGCTTCGGTATCGTTAAAGGCCTGATGACCACGGTTCACGCCTACACCAACGACCAGAGCATCCTCGACCTGCCACATAGCGACATGCGTCGTGCCCGTGCTGCAGCCCTGTCGATGATCCCGACAACCACCGGTGCTGCGAAAGCAGTTGCCCTGGTTCTGCCGGAACTGAAAGGCAAGCTCGACGGCTTGGCGGTACGCGTACCGACCCCGAACGTCTCCCTTGTTGACCTGGTTGTGGAAACCGAGAAGGCAACCAGTGTCGAAGAAGTCAACGCTGCACTGGAAGCGGCAGCCAACGGCCCGCTGCAAGGCATCCTCGACTACTGCACAGTGCCCCTGGTCTCCTGTGATTTCAACGGCAACCCGGCCTCATCAACTGTAGACGCTGCAACCACCACCGTCATCGGCGGCACCATGGTAAAGGTGATGAGCTGGTACGACAACGAATGGGGCTACTCAAACCGCATCGTCGACCTGGTTAAACTGATGGCTAAAGCTTAAACTTAATACATCAAGGGCAGGTTTCTAACCTGCCCTTTAATTTTTCATACAAAAACATGAAAAGACGTAACGCAAAGACGCCAAGAGGATCTAACCAAGGCGCAAAGAAAAAAACACAAGCTCCAAGCAAGACCCCCTTTGCGCTCTTTATCTTTAATCTCTGCGTCATTGCGTTAAACTTGTTCTGCTTTTGATTAGGCTACACAGTTAAGAAACCTCAGCGATTTTATTAAGGCGATTAAATGTTAAATAAGATCTCCATTAAAGACATCGACTTCAAGGGCAAACGGGTTTTCTGTCGCGTCGACTTTAACGTCCCGCTCGACGACAAGAACCAGATCACCGATGATACTCGTATCAATGCATCGATGCCGACGATCCGTCACATCATCAACAACGGTGGCCGTCTGATTCTTGCATCACACCTCGGTCGACCCAAGAATGGTCCCGAGGCCATGTTCAGCCTCGCGTCCGTCGCTCCCTGTCTCTCGCAATATCTCGGCACCTCTGTAAAAATGGCGCCGGATTGCATTGGCCCGGATGTGAAACGGATGGTCGACCAGATGAATGACGGTGATGTTCTTTTACTGGAGAACGTTCGCTTCCATGCCGGCGAGACAAAAAATGACCCTGAGTTTGCCAAAGCATTGGCCGCTAACGCAGACATCTACGTTAACAATGCCTTCGGCACAGCTCACCGCGCCCACGCATCGACGGTAGGCGTCACCAAGTTCCTGCAACCTTCTGCCGCCGGCTTCCTGCTCGAAAAAGAGATTAAGTATCTGGGCCTGGCACTTGCCTACCCTGACCATCCGTTTGTTGCTGTTATCGGCGGTGCCAAGGTCAGCGACAAGATTGCTGTTATTGAGAACCTGCTGGACAAAGTCGATACACTGATCATCGGTGGCGGCATGGCTTATACTTTTCTACAAGCCAAAGGTCGCCCTACTGGAAAGTCACTTGTTGAGGCCGACAAAATCAGCCTTGCAAAAAAACTGATTCAGAAAGCTACTGAAAAGGGTGTCAACCTGCTCCTGCCTCAGGACCACATCGTCGCAGCAGAGTTCAGCCCAACGGCCGAGCACATGGTCTGCAGCGACGCTAACTTCCCAGCAGACTGGATGGCCCTCGATATCGGTCCGGCAACAATCGCAACCTATACCGGCGCCCTGCGCAACGCACGCATGGTGGTCTGGAACGGCCCCATGGGAGTGTTTGAGTTTGACAACTTCGCCAAAGGCACCATAGCTGTCGCCGAGACGTTGGCTGAATCAAAGGCCCGTTCGATTGTCGGTGGCGGAGACTCTGTTGCTGCGGTCAAGAAAGCCGGCGTCGAATCGAAGATGACTCATATCTCAACCGGTGGTGGCGCATCTCTTGAGTTTCTTGAAGGCAAAGAACTACCCGGGCTTGCCGCTCTAACGGATGCATAAATGACAGTGGCGGGTAGCGAGAAGCGAGAAGCGCGACGCAAAAGCTTTTTATTAGTTAGCCCCTCGCTTCATTGATTATATTTTCTTCGCGCTACGCGCCACGCGCCACGCGATACTAAGTCCTGTTAAGGAGTTTTTCATGCGTAAACCGATGATAGCTGGCAACTGGAAACTGCATAAAACCATCGCTGAAGCAACCAGCCTGGTCTCAGAACTCATTCCTGCCGTTGCCTCAAACCAAAACGTCGACATTGTTGTTGCGCCTGCTTACACAGCCCTGTCCAAAGTGGCCGATACTCTCGCCGGCAGCAACATCAAACTCGCGGCCCAGAACTGCTGCCCGGAGCCACAAGGTGCATTTACCGGCGAAGTCTCTCCGGTTTTACTTAAAGACGCTGGCTGCGAGTATGTCATCATAGGTCACTCCGAACGCCGTCAACTCTTTGCTGAAACCGATGAATCGGTCAACAGCAAAGCACTGGCCCTCGCCGAATCCGGTCTTGGCACCATCTTCTGTATTGGTGAAACGCTGCAAGAACGTGAAACCGGCAAGATGTTCGACGTTCTGCGCCAGCAAGTCACAGCAGGGCTGAAAGACCTCACAACCGAGCAGATGAAAACTGTCGTGGTTGCTTATGAGCCTGTATGGGCAATCGGCACCGGCAAAGTCGCAACAGACGAGCAGGCCCAGGAAGTTCATGCCTTTATACGCGGGCTCTTGGCTGAGCTCTTCGATACTCAAACCGCGGCAGCAACGCGCATCCTCTATGGCGGCAGCGTTAAGCCCGGCAATGTTGACGGTCTTATGACCCAACCTGATGTTGACGGAGCCCTGGTTGGTGGTGCCAGCCTTAAAGCTGATGATTTTGCCCGCATCGCCAACTTCGAACCCGTTGCCTAAATCTTTGCGAAACATGTAATTTCGGGCTTTTCTAACAAAAATTAATATGATAGAGTGCCGTTCTTCAAAAATAGAGATCGACAATTTAAGGGGACAACATGAATTCTATACTCTTGGTTATACACATCCTGGTCTGCCTCTCGCTGATCGGCATCGTTCTGATTCAGGGCGGTAAAGGCGCTGAAGTTGGCGCAGCGTTCGGAGCGGGCGGCAGCGGCACTGTTTTCGGTGCAACGGGCGGCCAGTCATTCCTCAGCAAAATGACCACAGGCGCAGCCGTTATTTTCATGCTGACCAGTCTTGCACTTGCAATTTTCTGGGGCCAGCCAGGATCTTCCAGCGTCATGCCAGACCAGGTTGCACCAACCTCAGGACAGACCGCAATGCCAGTGCAAGCGGCTGCTCCTGCAACACCTGCCGCAGCACCGGCAGAAGAAGCAAAATAACGCGTCAATTTTATTGACAGAGACGCTTCATATCAGTATAAATACATCGCTTGCCGAAGTGGTGGAATTGGTAGACACGCACGCTTGAGGGGCGTGTGTTCGAAAGGACGTGCGAGTTCGAGTCTCGCCTTCGGCACCATGTAAACAATAAGGGCTGTAACCTTAACTGGTTGCAGCCTTTTCGTTTTATCTGGGTGCAGATAGGGTGCGAGTAGGTGCAAGTTTGATCTACTTTTGTCTACTTTAGACGTCAAAAGAAACTACCCCATGCAAGGCCTGGTAGGGGGTGGCAAATTTCAGGACATTCAACAACACACAAATTAAGGTAAAAAGTAGATAAGTTATTTAAATCTTTACCTCCTACCCACTTGAGAGTAGATTGGTTTTTACTTATTTTGTTCAGTTCCATGGGGGATGGAGATGATCAACAGTCTTGCAGGGAAATACTGAACAAACTACTGACCGCTGTTGTCGGCTTAATTGCTGGCCAGCGGTTTTTTAGTCGGTGGCGTTTTTATGGTTTAAGAGTGGACTCAAACAACCTTGTTAGGAACTGGTGGGAGGAAGTATGGCACTAAAACAATGTAAAGAGTGTGGGAAGGAAGTTAGTACCAAAGCAACATCATGCCCACACTGTGGGGCTGTCCTTAAAAAACCACGACAGGGCATTGGTTGTGGAGGACTAATACTCATCGTCTTTATTATTGGTGTTTTTGGAAGCATCTTCAGCGGCAACAAGACCAACACAACAAGTTCAACTTCCATCGTAAAAACAAAGAAGCCTGCCCAAACAGTAAAGCCAATAAATGTTAGTACATGGAGCACTAGCACTGCTAAAGACGAAATGACGGGCAAAAAGTCTGCGTATGCATCCTCTATAAGAGTTACATCAACAAAAGCAATGGTTTTTCCATACCAAGATGTCAACGCTTGGCTTGGCGTCGGATGTGATAGCGGGAACGAGTGGGTTTACATAGGGTTCTCGAAACCACCAAATTTATTGGATGACGAAACGAAAGATGGATACAATTTATTAAAAACACGTATCAAATGGGATGACAGAGTAGATACGGCTACACTTACCCAGAACTGGGGAGAGAAGTTTCTCCATTTCTCTTACGACAAACCAGCGATATCAAACATCTTGAAATCAAACTCCGTGATGCTTGAGCTTAACTGGCACGGACAAGGAAGAACTTTTTTTAAGTTCCCGCTCAAAGGATCATCCGCGGCGATAAAAAAGGTTCGCCAAAACTGTTCAGGTTAACTCCCTCAATCTAAAAGGCGAGGTTTCTTTTTCTATGGTTGCGGTTGGGTGTAAGAACCTTACAAAACCTAATGTTGCTAACGTAATATGCCAAGAAGATGACAGGGGATAAAGTGTCCTACTATGACCTTACTTTTTCATAACAGGGCAAACGCTTAAGAGTAGAACCTATGGGAGTCTAGCAGTAAATCCGGCCATAAAAAGAGGCTTCATAGGAAGGAAGGACAACGTAAATATTTTTGATAGCGCCGACTGTTTGAGGTTGCGCGTTACCCTTGGGATGGATCTCTCAGGAGTACCTAAACACTTTTTTCTGAAACCTGCGGAGACTAAGATTCGAGACCCAGCCGGTCTAGAGATTGTAGGCTGTAGAGATGTGATACCCCTTCCCCCAGAAGAACCTACCG
>JARUHP010000055.1 GCA_030005635.1 Deltaproteobacteria bacterium IMCC39146 | reverse complement strand
ACCAAGTTATTGGCAAACCTGATTGCAAGGCCACCTGATTTATTCTCGAAAAGCTGCGCGCTAGAATTGAAATGTGTCTGTTGGCCCATCGCTGGATCCTCACAAGTTTAAGTTAACCATTATGGTTATCTTTATTGTATCCCAACACACATTTAAAAATCGACCTTTCCGCAGAGATTGTTCTATTAAATTCATCGCTGCCGAGACAAGTCGGGTGTCTTGTTGACAGAGATATTTAGAAAGCCCTTCAATCCGCAAACAGAAGGCCACATGGAGATGATCCAAGTGGCCTTTCCTATTTGTCAGGGTCAGTAGTAATTATGCTTTTTTGTAAGTTTGACCGCATCAAAACAATATGAGAGGATTTCTGAGAATTTTAAGTGTGTCAGTCACAGGCCACTGGAACATGATTTAGGGTGTGTTATCCACCAAGATTCGCAAGACAGTTTTCAACCTCTAACCGTGTCCACTTTCCGTGGGTAGACCTACAAATGAATTATTAATTACGTATGGAGCATGTAATGTACAAAAAAACATTATCACTTTTAATCATATGCCTTCTTCTTGGTGGCTGCACGACTATGCAAAACAATTTAAGTAAAGATGAAAATCCTCTAGATGGAGTAATGATAAAAAAAGATTTCAAATTTTAAGAATGAACAAACAGCTTTCATGCGTCGGACGGCCCAGGAACATGGAGCCGCGTGTGTCAGTCGCGCCATCAATAAGATACAAAATGGCCCGTCCCCTCTGGATGGGCCATTCTTATATTGCAGGGCTTCTAGTAAACACGCCAAACATACAACTTCTTAACAGCAAAACAATGCGAGAGGAATTTTAGTAAATAGCCCCTCTTTACCACTGAACTCTAGAGCGCCCACAAATCCATTCTTAAATATCAAGGTTTCTGCGATGGGCCTGAGATTTATTCTTGACTGTTTGCGGTTTGCAAAAGCTCTTTAAGATCCTCAACTGATCTCCAGATATTTGACGGAGTGATCTGCCCGTCAATAAGTAGTTGCGGCAAGTACAAGACCCCTAACTTTGCAATTCTCCCAGGGTCCATGTCTACACTCACTTTTGTGTGAAGTCCGAGATCGTTGATCGCTTGCTGAACATTGTTTTTCAGCACATTGCATTTGGAGCAACCCTCGCCCAGAATTTCTATCGTCATCAGTTTATCCTCATTGTTGCGGCCTTAATACAACATTGTATTTGCTGTATTATTTGTTATCACAACACATCGATGCGAATCTATAACCAATTATATCAACTATCCAACCAGTAAAACAACGGCAACCTTCGGATTAACTTCGGGTGGCCTTTTCTTATAATGCAGGGTAAGTAAGAATTTCGCATTTCAGCCAATCTCACACCCTTCAAACAATGTAGTAGGATTTATAAGAACTCTTCTCCTTCCAACTGCAGCAGCCCTCTTTACCAACACAAATTCTTTAAAAATTAGATTGATTGGCCCAGTGGGTAACGCAAGTGATTTGCATTTGCACAAGATTCTCTCAAAGTGAAGCAAGTTAGAACGTTACTATTTAAAACTTAAACGGTATTCCTGATTATTGAAATCGGACTGACAGTGTCACGGCCGATCTTCTGATTCTGCACAAACGAATGATCTATCTTTTATAACCTCTAAGCAACCACACAAAAATCACGCATTCCGATATGTTTATTGATAGACGACAGTTGAAATATCTGACGCTAAGATTCTATACGATTACTGTGTTCCTGGATTCTACGGCCACAAGGTCATGTTTTGTATAGTGTTCTCAAGTTATACTTGACAAGATCGATAGCTTTCACTATTTTGATAACGGTTTTCATAATCACGTTTAAGAAGGAGCTCCACCAATGAAACAAGTGCACAAAATTCTTGCCGTACTTCTGTTAACTCTTCTTACGCTGGGTGCCACCCAGGTTTTTGCTGAAGAAATCATCGTCTATTCAGCCCGCAATGAACAACTGATCAAACCGTTGTTCGATGCTTACACAAAAGAGACCGGCACTAAAATAACTTTCATTACTGACAAGGCTGGCCCTCTCCTGCAACGACTCAAAGCCGAAGGCAAGAACACTCGTGCGGACCTCCTGATTACTGTCGATGCTGGAAACCTCTGGCATGCGGCCCGTGAAGGTGTTTTGCAGCCCGTGGATTCAACCACCCTGCAAGAAAACATTCCTGCCCACTTACGCGACCCCGGCAACCAATGGTTTGGTTTATCATTACGCTCAAGAACCATCGTTTACAGCACGGAGCGCGTCAAACCGGAAGAGTTGAGTACCTATGAAGCTCTTGGTGAACCCCAGTGGAAAGATCGCCTTCTGTTGCGGACCTCAAAGAAAGTCTACAACCAGTCTTTGGTTGCCATGCTCATCGCCGAGCACGGTGAAGCGGAAACCGAAAAGATCGTTCGATCCTGGGTTCACAATCTTGCTGCCAAACCCTTCTCAAACGACACCAAGGTGATGGAAGGGGTTCTGGCCGGCCAAGGAGATGTAGGCATCGTCAACACATACTACTTCGGTCGCCTGCTGAAGAAAAACCCGGACCTGAAACTTGCCCTTTACTGGCCCAACCAGAACAGCACCGGTGTCCATGTTAATGTCTCCGGCGCAGGCGTCACCAGATATGCCAAAAATGCGCAAGCCGCAATCAAATTTCTAGAGTGGCTCTCTTCGGAAAAAGCCCAAAACCTGTTTGCGGACGCCAACATGGAATACCCCGTTAACAAAAGCGTAAAACCCCATCCCTACGTGGCAGCGTGGGGTGATTTCAAAGCAAGTGAACAGAACCTTGCCAACGCTGGAATGCTCCAAAACCAAGCGATCCGACTCATGGACCGCGCTGACTACCGTTAAACCTCGACCCTTGAAACATCAAACAAAGGACATAACAGCTGAAGCCTCTTTAAGAGGCTTCAGTCGTTTCATACCACGTCCAAGCAGTTGGCAGTGCTTCACGCTACTCATCTCCTTGCTGGTCCTTGTCCCTTTATCAGTCCTTGCCTTTGCATGGCTTGAACCTGCGTGGGATATCTGGAAGCACCTGCAGGAGACTTTGCTGAGCCGCCTCCTACTTAACACCTTGATTTTGGTCCTCGGCGTTTCAACGGGAACCCTTCTACTCGGCGTCAGTCTGGCATGGTTGACCGGTGCCTGTGATTTTCCAGGGCGAAAACACTTTTCTTGGTCACTGTTGCTGCCACTGGCCATGCCAACCTATGTCTTGGCCTTTGTCTCCCTGGGGATTTTTGACTATTCCGGACCAGTGCAAACTCAAATGCGCGAATGGTTTGGTCGCGGAGTTTGGTTCCCCGACATGCGCTCTGCAGGGGGCGTGGTGCTGGTCATGTCATTGGCACTTTACCCTTACGTTTACCTTCTGGCACGCAACGCATTTCGCACTCAAGGTAAACGCGCCCTGGAAGCTGCAGAGAGTCTTGGCTGCACGCCTGTCCAAGGCTTCTTCAGAGTGGTCCTGCCGATGGCCAGGCCCTGGATCGCTGGTGGAGTAACGCTGGTCATAATGGAGGCGTTAGCCGATTTTGGTGCCGTCTCCATATTCAACTACGACACATTTACAACCGCGATCTACAAGACCTGGTTCGGTTTCTTCTCATTACCAGCGGCAGCGCAGCTTTCCTCGTTACTTGTCGCTATGGTCTTTCTACTGGTCGCCCTGGAACAACGTCTGCGTAAACGTATGCGCTTTGCCCAGAGTCGACTGGCTGCCCAAGCAGAACGAATCGAACTGACCGGTTCACGTCGTTGGCTGGCAACAGGCTATTGTTCTCTGGTCTTGTCGATCGCTTTCTTGGTGCCAGCACTGCAGCTCCTCATCTGGTCGCTAGAAGTTTTTCACGAAGAGTTCGACAGTCGCTATTTGAGTTTGCTGGGACATTCACTCCTCCTTGGTCTGATCGCAGCGGTCCTAATCACTGCCGTCGCCCTCCTGCTTGCTTATACCGGACGACGTCATCAGGACCGACTGACCCATGGCCTGATACGCACGGCCACACTTGGCTATGCACTGCCAGGCACAGTCCTGGCCGTAGGCATATTCATTCCACTGGCATGGCTCGACAACTTCATAATCAATCTTGCTCGCAGCGTGTTCGGCTTAGAGATTCCACAACTGCTGCAAGGTACAATTATGATCATGCTGCTAGCTTATATAGTCCGCTTCATGGCCGCCGGCTTCAAATCAATCGACAGCTCTATGCATCGTGTCACAACCAACATCGATGAAGCATCCCGACTGATGGGATTACGCGGCATCAAACTACTGGCTCGAGTTCATCTGCCGATGTTGCGTGGTGGGATTTTTACAGCGCTGACTCTGGCCTTCGTTGATGTCATGAAGGAAATGCCAATTACCCTGATGACCCGCCCATTCGGCTGGGACACTCTGGCAGTGAAGATTTTCGAACTGACGTCTGAAGGTGAATGGGAACGGGCGGCCTTACCAGCGCTGGCCTTGCTCTTAAGCGGCCTTATCCCGATCATCTTACTGATGCGGGAAACAGATAGGGACTAGAGACTGTCGACTAATCTCATACAAGGAAGACTTTTTAGTACAAAGGCGGAGTCAAAATGTCTAACAACATCATTCTTGAACTAAAACAGATTACCCAAGCCTATGACCAGCAACTGGTCGTCAAGGATCTCTCCTTGACTCTCCAAAACGGAGAGATCGGTTGTCTTTTGGGTGCCAGCGGTTGCGGGAAGACCACTGTTTTAAGAACCATTGCCGGTTTCGAGCAACTTCTGGAAGGAGAGATTTTCCTGAACGGTAAATGTGTCAGCAGAAGTGGTTACCTGCTTCCGCCAGCCAAACGCAAAATCGGCATGGTCTTTCAGGATTACGCTCTCTTCCCGCACCTGACCATCTTCGACAACGTGGCTTTTGGACTTAAAGGGATGGAGAAGGCTTTACTGATTCGACGGGTCAACGAAGCCCTCGAGCTAGTCGGTCTCCATAGCGAACACGCCAAGTACCCCCATGAAATCTCCGGAGGTCAGCAGCAGCGCGTGGCTCTGGCCCGCGCCCTGGCCCCCAAGCCACATCTTCTCTTGATGGATGAACCTTTTTCCAACCTGGATGTTACCTTGAGAGAGCGTCTCTCCATGGAGGTGCGAGACATCCTTAAGGAATATGGCACTACAGCGCTCTTCGTCACCCACAACCAGAACGAAGCCTTTGCGGTCGCCGATCGAATTGGAGTGATGTACAACGGTGAAATCTTACAATGGGACAGTGCCCACAACCTTTATCACCGACCGGTTAGCCCACGTATCGCCGAATTTGTTGGCGAAGGCAGCTTGATCAAGGGAGTAGTCAACGACAACAATCAGGTAGAAACCGGTCTCGGCTTGTTAGACGGTGTCATGACGGCAACCACGCCCACAGAAACAGTGGTGCAGTTGTTGATTCGACCGGAAGACATTATTCACGACGATAACAGCCCTGTGAAAGCAGAGGTCATACGCCGTAGTTTCCGTGGGGCAAATATCCTCTACACTTTGCTGTTGGGGAGCGGCGATAAAGTTCAGGCGTTGGTGCCGAGCCACTGCGATCATCAACCAGGTGAAAAAATCGGGATTCATCCCGATGTACGTCATCTAGTGATATTTCCGGTTGGTGTGCAGAGGAGAAAGTGAAATGCAAACATAATTTGTAGCCCTGGAACACGACTTTCTCACAAACCACGACTTGTGAGACGAAAATTGGCTTCTTGTTGATTGAGGTATTCAGTAAGCTCTTTAATCCAAAAAACTATGGCCACCAGAATCAAACATGAGTGGCCATTTTCTTGAATTGCAGGGTCAGTAAAAATTTCCACACTCTGAACTTTACTAGCTTATAAAAAAGAAAAATTGCTTACTACAGCAACCAAGGAGGATTAATCCTGTTCTCACTTGACAAACAAGACCAAAATGGTGATATTTAAGAAAAGAACATTTCGTTCAGCATCGCATCATGCTTTTGACGTTTTGTTGATGACATGTAAGTAAGGGGGGAGGACATTTTATAGCAACATATAACCAACGGGCAGCAATCCATGTTACTTCATAAATATTTTTTTGTAGCTCTCATTATTTCGATTTCTATAACATCAAGTGTTGTTGTCCTGTCTGCACCACTCACAGACCCAGACAATCAACATAATCTTTCGAGTACAGCGACTCACGGCGGACCACAAGCCCAACCTATAGCGACTGGAGGTACTGATCAGATTTGCATTTTCTGTCATACTCCACACTCTGCAACACCGGAGTCTACTCTTTGGAGTCGCCCGGATCCTAACACTGGGACTTTTCCGCTTTATGGACAACAATTGGTCATTAAGGGAGATTATCCCGGAGCCCCTGCGGGCTCTCAGGATCGCAGTCAATACAAGAATGACGGGTCTGTCATCTATCCCAGCGGCGCTTCTCGGTTATGCCTTTCCTGTCATGATGGCGTGACGGCTATTGGTATACTGAATGATGGCACTTCAATTGCCATGCTCGGTGGGCAAGTCCTTGTCACTGGCGTAGCGGTTATTGATCTTTCGACATCTCATCCGATCTCATTTGTTTACGATAATGCAGTACTTACCGATATAAATACCGCCCGGCCTGGAACAACCTATCAGTTGCCGCTGAATCTAACCGTTCCCACCCCGCTTGACGGCGAGAACAAGATGCAATGCACGACTTGTCATGATCCCCATAATGACACCTCTCTTGATGGCGGTGGTCTGCCCCCATTTTGGAGGTGGACAGGAACACCCATCGTTGATGAATATGACGATGTATGTAACCAGTGCCACATCGGCGGCAGTCCTGCAGGGCCTAGTGGGGATCATGATCCTGGCCCTGGAATTTAACTATATATATGGACTTTCTTAAATATAACGACTTACGAGACGAAAATCGACTTCTTATTGATAGGGGTATTCAGTAAGCTCTTTAAGACGACAAATGATGGCCGCCTGGATCAGTTCCGAGCGGCCGTTTATTATTTGTCAGGGTCAGCAGTAATTCTGCTTTTGGACAATTTAATCGACTGTAATCAATGCGAGAGGATTTCCAGTAAAAGTTAACTTGCAAAATTTCAGTATCCTATCTGATTCAAATTCATTCCTACAGATCAAGACATTTAAGACGATAAATTGAAGGCCACCTGGATCGACTCTGGGTGGCCATTTTTATTTGTCAGGAGCTGTAAAAATTTTGTATTTAAGCATAATTCACACTACCTGAAACTGTTGACCACTACAAAACCTTCAAGACAATGCGAGATGATAGATAGGAATTGCAACTCTTCGACCTTGCTGTACTATTTACATAGATTGGTGGTGTCTTATATT
>JARUHP010000054.1 GCA_030005635.1 Deltaproteobacteria bacterium IMCC39146 | reverse complement strand
GCATAGGTATGGGCTGGGTTCACTCCAGCTCCTGTACTGCCATCACCAAAGTCCCAATCATAGGCAACGATCGTTCCGTCAGGATCATTAGACCCAGAGCCGTCAAACTGCACCGGAACACCGACTGCGCCACTGTATGGTCCATTTGGGTCTGCTACCGGCGGTTGGTTAACAATACAATTTGAATCAGCCGTGTCGTATACCCCGTCGCCGTCATTGTCCAAGCCCAAAAAGTCCCCTATGGTCCAGTTTTCGTTAATATTTGCTTGAGCCATAGGGTTGCAGGGCTCATCAGCTTTTGTGTCAGGAGTCCCGTAGTAGGGAGGACGTACCTGCTCACCGACTGGCGTGTAATTTGACGGGTCGGCGTCGCTATGACAGGGCGTACAAGCGGCCACTCCTTCATTAGTGTGGTGCTGACGCAAACCCGCGCCACGACCGGAAGAGATACTGTCGTTCCCTTCGTCCTCGCTGCGCCCATGGCAGCCGGTACAACCGAGTCCAGGGTTGTTCGCAGTGGGGTCGGAGGAGCCGATAAACGGGTTCCTCCCGTCGCCTGAAGTGTGACACAGATCGCACACCGCGCCCATATTGCTTGAACTCCGGTGCATTGTATGCTTATCGTCCGAGGGAATAGTCGACCCTTTGGGCGAGGTGCCGTCGGTAAACGCCCCGTGGCAGTTCTGACAGCCATCGTTGTATCTATCATAGGAAAGAGAATCGGACGCCCACATAGCGAATGTCACAAAGATCAATAGTACACAACCCATTAATTGAGACTTCTTCATTCTGCTCTCCTTATTATTATTCTGCATGTGTTGAAAACATGTTTTAGATCACACGAAACATCTTTAACCATAACCTCCTCTCAGGCATAACCTCTGTACATAAAAAACCGAGCAAACCAGTAAGGATCAATATCCTTTGGCAGTTCGACCCTCTTTGTCTCGTTTTTGTGGAGCAAAGATCAGCCACTTTCCTTCCTCACCTAGTGATGAGACTGGCGTCGAGATGTTTGCTTAATCTAAAACTCTGTGTAGAAGCTATATAGGAGGTGATTATTGTCAAGGCATGACAAACCAAAATCCAACTATTGAATGTGCAGAATTATCCGAAGGTTTTTGTCGTGAACTCTAACCTTTAGCAAGCTAGAGAGGTTGGAATTATTATAAATCCTCCAATATTGTACGGATACGTTCAGATTGGCAGAATTACGAAATTCTTGCTAACCCTGATTTTTAAGAACATAGCGCATCCTGGTAGCGCATCTGCTTTTTTGAGCTTGAGTATAGATGACTACTGAACAGGCTTTTTGTTTCTTCTTCCAAGACGTCATATGTGGAACGTCTTTGTCTGAAATCATGAGTAAATGTTTTATGCTCACTCCTATCTTCATCCACATGGATTAATTTCAAATAGACATACAGACAACTCATCGCTATCATCTCCAAACTTTAAACAAATTTACGGAGTTTGAGATGAAACAGTTATTGATTGTCTTTGTTCTACTTATTGTTGCACTCCCGTCTTATGCCGCCCAACAAAACGGCCGGTTCATTTGGGACTTTGACCTTTCTACACACAATCCTGACCAAGAAGCAAAGCTCTGGATTCCTTACCCTGTCTCAGACAGCCATCAGATCATCAGCGACATAAAGTGGAATGGGACTTATTCTGAGTCAGCGGTCTACACTGAAAGAATTTTTGGTGTGCCGATGCTCTATGTGCATTGGCCGAAGGAGACACAAAAACGCACAATATCATTTAGCTTCTCTGCCAAACGAATTGAGCAAGACAAACGAGACTTTCCAGAGGAAGAGGCCGCTTACGATCCACGTGACTACAAACTTTATCTTTCCTCAACAAAGCTAGGCCCAATAACAGGCGAAGTCAAAAAGCTTGCCGACCAAATCACTGCAGGCAAAAATGGAATCCTTGAGAAAGCTCGTGCAGTATATGATTGGACGATTGAAAACACCTATCGTGACCCAGAAACACGTGGATGCGGCGTGGGAGATGTTACGTCGTTTCTCCGCCGTCCAGGTGGCAAATGCGCTGATATCAGCTCTATCTATGTTGCACTCGCACGTGCTGCTGGAGTTCCCACTAGAGAGATATTAGGCATTCGCACCGGCAAAGAAGACAGTCAAGACGTCAGTAAGTGGCAACATTGTTGGGCAGAGTTCTATTTGCCCGGAGAAGGATGGATTCCTGTCGATCCAGCTGATGTACGGAAAGCCATGTTGAAACAGAAGCTAACCCTTGATGATCCATCGGTAGAAAAACTGCGTGACTATTTCTGGGGGCACGTCGATCCGTATCGTATTCGCCTCAGTGAAGGACGGGACCTGCAATTGAATCCCCCGCAACAAGGCCCGGCAATTAATTATCTGATGTATCCTTTTGCACAGATTGGCGGCGATACACTTGACTGGCTTGACTCAGAGAATTTTACGTACAAAGTCATATGGAACAAGATTCCATAACCTAAAGTCATCGTTGCACGCCCCACAAAGAAATCACACGGGATGTTCCGCTGTTTGGACGCAAAGTGAGCGGAGCGAACGCTTCTGCTTCCGGAACAGGGGGCGCTGGCTAGAATCCTGTCATCCCGACCAACAGTTTCATGAGAGCGACCTTTTCAGGGTCGCTCTTTTCTTATAAATCCTCCCACATTCTTTTGCTATGCTCAGATTGCCTGAGATATGAAATTATTACTGACCCTGACAAATAGGAAAGGCCACCAAGGATCGAACCCTGGTGGCCATAAATTTGAGGATGAATTAGCTTCCTGAATACCTCTATCAATAAGAAGCCGTTTTTCTTCTCATAAGTCGTAATTTATTGTAAATCTAATTGCTAGAGGATGATACGCACCATAGAGAGTAGCCTTTGTTCTCCTCAGAGGCCGACATTCAACAGAGTTGCCTCCGAATGGTTTCAATGACCATCGATGTTTTGTATCGTTTTGTTATGTACCTGTCGGCTCCAGCTTACTCGCCCATGATAAGGTCTTCTTTGCTCTTTTTCGCAGTAAGCATAATGACCGGTATGACGGGTTGCCTCGTTAGACTTTAACTGCCGACAAACCTGGAAGCCATCAACCTCGGGAAGCATAATATCGAGAAGAATCAGATCAGGCTTCATCGTTTCCACTACATCCAATGCTGTCTGACCATCCATCACACCTTCAACGGTGTAATCCTCCATACTCAACAGCATGCTTTGCAGCGTCAATAGGGCTTGCTCGTCTTCAACAACCATAATCTTCTTTTTGGTCACAGCAGCCTCCAACACCCAAGCCTGACCCGATTACCATGCTTATCTTCTCGCTCAAACCGTACCATTGGTGCATTTTAACACATAAAACAGAATGTGCTTTGACATGGAAACCAATCTCAGAATAACAACAATGTATGAATCTTTGTCAGTTAGTTGCCATTAACAATACTGCCCATATACTTGTGTTCAAGGAGAGCCATGCGGGTTTAAGTGAATATCCTGAGAACAGTTAACCTGTTGCTTTTAAATGTTAAGATTTCTTTTAAAGCCTGAACGTTTGTACTTTCCGTCACTTCTCGCAAGAGGGATTCCATGATCATTCTCGCTCACGATGGATCAATTTACGGTGATTGGGTTGCGCGTTATGCGTTGCAGTTTGCGGCCGATGAAGCTGATCGCAAACTACTTCTCCTGAATGTTCTTGATGGCAAAATAAATCCCGAAATTGTTGAAGCCAGGCTTGATCGGTTTAAGGAAAACTGCCAGGAGGCCGGAGTGGAATGTCTCTCGCATATTCTCCCTCTCGGCAAAACGGTCTACCGCAGTCTACGCCAAGCGATTCCCTTCGACCCTGAGTCACTGCTGATTTGCGGTACCCGAGTAAAACCAAACAAACGATCGTTTCTGGGTGGATCCGTGGCGGAGCAGTTGTTACGCTCCCATCAGTGCCCGGTTCTGGCCTTGCGGGTTGTGCAGCCAGGCCTCCTTGGTACACCGCATGACCTGCTTGTTCCTCTGGCCGGGCATCTACGTGGATTTGCTCGGGTCTGGCCAGTGTTCCGACGTTTGGCTACACATTTAAATAAGGTTCATCTCTTCCGGGCATTAACCATCAATGCCCTGCTACAAACCCATCTGACGCCAACCCGCAGGCAGACGTTACGTAACATTGGTCGTACCCACCTTGCGCAAATCTGTGCCGAGCTCAATGAATTTATGCCCTTGCAGCACTTTCTCCTGGATCAAAGCGTTACGATCACGACAGACTGGCCACATGAAACATTAACGCTGGCCAGCCGACTCAAAGTGCAGATGATACTGCTGGGAGTTAGTGAACGTAGTCTTGCACACCGTCTTTTTCATGGCGCAGGCATTGAGAAGATTCTACGGGAAGCAACCTGTGATATTGGTATTTATCGGGGACCATGAACGAACATGGACAAATTCAGAACCTTACCGTCGACAAGGTCTATCACGCTCTGGGTAGCAGTGCAGCAGGGCTAGACTCTGTTGAAGCTGTTGACCGTTTGCGTGAAGTAGGCAAAAACAGTGTCGAGATACACGATCCCTGGAGAATCCCCCGCAGCCTGATCCACCAATTCACTAACTTTTTCACCTTGCTGTTGTTTGCGTCAGCAGGGATTTGCTTTGTCGCTGAGTATTTACAGGCGGGACAAAGCATGATGGTCCTCGGATGGGCTCTTTTTGGAGTGGCTCTACTCAACGCACTTTTCAGTTTTTTCCAGGAATATCGAGCCGAACGGACGATGGAATCTCTGCGCCAGTTTTTGCCTCATATGGTGGAAGTCGTGCGCGGTGGTCGGACGCTGTCGTTACTGAGTGAAGAATTGGTGCCAGGAGACCTCCTGATTCTCAAAGAGGGCGACCGCGTACCGGCCGACATCCGCTTGGTCCTGGCCGAAGACCTGGTCGTCAACAATGCGCCATTGACCGGAGAATCATTACCTGTCTCTTTGACTGCGGAGGCGGTTGATAGCAGACTGGTAGAGAGCAACAATATCGCGTTTGCAGGTTGTCAGGTGCTGCGAGGCAGCGGTCAAGCCATCGTTATTGCGACCGGTTTGCGTACCGAATTTGGCAAACTGGCTCATCTCTCTCAGGCTCTACGCCGTCCCCTTTCGCCGCTAGAACGGCAAATCGCCCACATGGTCAGAACGCTGACTTTTATTGCTGTCAGTCTTGGGATTTCTTTTTTCCTCTATGGCATGTTCAGTGGTCGATCACTCTGGGTCAATTTAGTCTTTATGATGGGTATTATTGTAGCCAATGTCCCGGAAGGACTGTTGCCGACCTTTACCCTGGCACTGGCCATGGCCAGCAAGCGCATGGCTCACAGGAATGTACTTGTCACAAGTCTGAGCGCAGTCGAATCACTTGGTGCTGTTCAGGTGATTTGTACTGACAAAACCGGCACCCTGACCCACAATCAACTTGCAGTCACCCGTCTTGCACCGCCAGGTCTTGACGCTGAGTTCAAAACTAAAAAGGACCGTGATCTTCTCCTCGGGTTAGCCCTCTGCGCATCTCAAGTCCGAAAAACCGATGAAGGCTACAGCGGCGATCCGCTTGACGTAGCAATTATCGAACGACTTATTGCGGAGGTTGGCGAGACAGAACACATACTGACTGATACGCAACGGCACTTCCCTTTTGATGTTGAAAAAAAACGCGCTGCCGGTCTCGGTACGGTCGAAGGACAGCTGGTCTTTGCTGTGAAAGGGGCCTGGGAAGCTATTCGTCCGATGCTGACCGGCATTAAGTCAGATGATGATATAACGCTCACAGTAGATCAGGCCAATCTTGATGAGGCCGAGATAAAGATGACCGCATTGGCAGCGCAAGGTTTTCGTGTGGTTGCCGTTGCTTACCGATCAATCGAGTCGGTTTCAGACACTCAATCTTCTCAGGGTCAGTTGGAAAGTGAGATGATCCTGGCTGGTTTTCTTGGCATAGAAGATCCGATTCGCGAAGAGGTTCCGGCAGCACTGACGAGTTGTCACGCCGCTGGCATCAAAGTGATTTTGATTACCGGGGATCATCCAGACACAGCAATGAGCGTTGCCACGCGTTGTGGACTTGTTGACCGGAGTGCATCAACCGAACTGGTTATGACCGGAGACATGCTTGAACAATTGAATGAATCTGAACTCGTCGAAGCTTTGACCAAAGGGGTACGAATCTTTGCTCGCACCAGTCCCTCCCAAAAAATGAAGATTGTCATGGCCATCAAGAGCATGGATCAAGTTGTAGCCATGACCGGTGACGGGGTCAACGATGCTCCGGCACTTAAAGCTGCCGACATAGGCATCGCAATGGGGAGAAGTGGCACTGACGTGGCCCGCGCTTCAGCTCAGATCATCCTGATTGACGACAACTTTGCCTCGATCGTCGCGGGGATCGAGGAAGGCCGAACAGTCTTTCTAAATATCCGCAAGTTCACCAATTACGTACTCGTTAGTAACGGCCCGGAGATCCTTCCGTATCTTATTTATATCCTGCTCCCGGTGCCTTTGGCTTTGACGGTCATCCAGATTCTAGCCATCGACCTGGGAACAGACATCATTCCCTCAATGGCACTTGGTCAGGAGCCACCCGATCCGGAATCGATGCAACAGCCACCTCGCAGCCAGGATTTCCGTCTACTCAACCCTGGTTTAGTCGTACACAGCTACCTGTTCCTTGGTTTGCTGGAGGCAATGTGGTCGCTCGGTCTTTTCTTCTATGTCCTGGTCGATGGTGGTTGGCAGCTTGGGATGGAGCTTGCAGTTGATGACCCTCTCTATCGCTCGGCGACCGGGATCGCCCTGGCAACCATCCTCTTAATGCAGATTGGCAACCTGGTCGGTCGTCGCTACGCTAAATCATCAGGCCTTGATTTTGGTCTCTTCAGAAACCGCCTCATGTTAGCGGGGATTATGATTCAAGTGTTCTTTTCCTGGGGTCTTTTATACCTGCCACCGTTACAGAAAATACTTGGAACCGGCCCTGTGAACAGTTCCGTCTATCTGATAGCCTGGTTGGGAGTCCCCCTGATTTTTAGCTCGGACTATCTGCGCAAACAGTTGTTTTCAAGAAACGATGAATCCATCAAGTCTTCAATTTATCATCATCTTCCCTGACAAGTTAAAAATATGCAGTAGCCTGAACGAAATTAGCCCCATCTAATAGGGTAAGCAAGGAAGTACAATCTGCATCGCGAAAGGAGTTTAACAATGAAGACAAGACAAAAAATTGTTACTACATTGGCACGCTAATTCTTTCTTCAAGTTTTGCCCCGGCAATTGACCAAGCAAACGAGCAGAAAAGAATGCAGCAAAGACTAATCAGGAGCGAGAGCAAATTCGCATGGAACACCACGAGCGCCTGAAAGAACGGTCCAAAGAACACGGCGTGAGCATGCCCGACTCACCACCTCCAAGTGGTGGTGGCATGGGCAGTGGCAAAGGGAAAAACAAGTAATCAAAAGCAAATATAATGGCCACCTGGTTCTATGCCGGGAGTCCATTATTTCGTTTACTGAATACCGTGAGGTCGGTCCGCAATAGTGGACACCATGTTATGGTCAGGCAGCCCCTTGCCGCCTGATGAATTTCTTCCAGTATGCCGCCGGAGAGAGATTGCCCAGATTGGCATGTCGTCTATGCCGGTTGTAGAATACTTCGATGTACTCGCTGATCTCTGTCATGGCTTCCCGCCGGGTTCGATATTTCCTGTGATGAACCTTCTCCTGCTTGAGTGTGCCGAAGAAACTTTCCATTGAAGCGTTAT
>JARUHP010000053.1 GCA_030005635.1 Deltaproteobacteria bacterium IMCC39146 | reverse complement strand
CATTAAATAATCCATTAATTCATGTGACAAGGGGAAGTTTTGTCCAAGCACATGGACACGACAGTATGGATTGATCAAACACTGTGCAACTAAAATGATTTTTTTATCTTTCTTTTTCATATTGGGCCTCCTTTCACATAACATGTGATTCAACTAGCACGGTAGATATCGCCCCACAGGCAGATAGTTAAAGTTCGTGCTTCAGCCCTTTGACAGATAATACCCTTCAGGCTAAAACAGCCAAATATTGAAGAACAAAATACGAGCGAAAGTTCACCGATCATAAACACAAAAAGCCACCCGTTGTCTTACGAATGGTCTATGTTCATTTCTCGTCATTCCTCCTGTATTCTCAGACACCTGCATAAGTAAGGACTTGCCAATCTACAACAATCGGAAGACAAGATCAAAGAGATGACTTTATTATTAATCCTCCTGCATTCTTTGGAGGGCGTGAAATTAGCCGAAATGAAGAACTACTGGATACCCTGATAAATAAAAAAGCCCCGCTCACCGGAGGGGGATGGGAGCAGGGCAAATGTCTCTGCCTTATGAAGGGATCATAGACAGAGGGCCATGTAAATTTGTAACAGAATTTTCAACAATATCTACCGATCACTGTAATCAAACCGGGGGCGTTTTTTGCTTTAAAGTGCTTACTGAATACCGCTATCAATAATAATCCGGTTTTCTTCTTAGAAGTCGTGACAAATAAGAAAGTTAAAAGAGCCATGGCCATTATGCCATGATCCATTCCACGTACTATCTAGCGTCGGATTTGCACCCAGCGTAACTTTTGTATATTTCGTATCCTTTTACACAGTAATCTGAAAACTCATTATCGGTCTCCTTAACACAGATCTGAGCAATTTCTGGGTCTTTCCATGTGCACCACACTGGCCCATTATTTGCCAAAGCATTTGAAGCTTCGGCTTTAAGGCAACCGAGCTGACAAGCATCAACAGCATGATCTTTTTCGTGATTTATTTCGTTTAGACCAATTGATTCGCAATCCTGTTTGCATATACAGTCGTACTCTTTTTCGTCACAGGCATCGACATCATTTGACGATTGTCCTGACCATGTAGCCTCTGTGTTGTTTTGATTGTATGGTTCAGTTGATTGGTTTGAGGTATTGCTTGCTACATATGATGAGGATTCTGCCCTCATGACGCAGCCGTTTTTATCGTCCCACACAAAACCACCCTGCTTGGCGCAATCACTCTTCTGGCGTTGTGTATATTCGGCAATCTGTTTTTCGTATGCTCTTTGCTGTGGGTTTGATTGTGTTGAGCTTGAAATTGTGGCTTTTGTGTATTGATGAGATTTTTGAGATTGAGAACCTGAAGGCATGTAGCATTGGTCGTTATTCCACATACCACCGTTATTAACGCAGTTGTTGTATGCCGCAGTCTTGGCCTGTTGCTGCTCCATGGTGTTCTCGTAGGCTTGATTGTTATCCTGCAGGAACTGTTGGTTCTCAGCAATCTGTCTTTGCTGTGTAAGGCTGTTCTGCTGTTGGTATTGGTCGTTAAGGCTCTGCATGTTGCTGGTCGTGTCGTTAGCCACATCCTGATACATAGCCGTACTGGCCTGCAATGCCTCACCTGCAGAAGCTCCAGCATTATCCATGGCAACCCCCATGGCAACGCCAAAGAGAGCTGCTGTTAGTTGGTCATTGTTTTGTTGTTGTCTTCTTTGTTCTTCTCTTTGTTGTTGTTCTTCTTTACGTGTATTCTCGGCTGCTATACGAGCTTGCTCAGCGAAGATGTAGTCTGGGGTTTGACCTTTGTTGTTGCGAATAGTTGGGTCTGCACCTAGTGAAACAAGGTACTTTGCTTTGTCAGGTAAGTTGTTTTTGGCGAGATTGTGGAGAATGGTGTTCCCTGAATAATCAACGTTGTTGAGATTGATGCCCTTTGAGATGGCACGCTCAAAAAACCCATAACTATCCTCTTGAATTACTGAAACCGCAATTGGGGATAATCCTTTAGTATTAGAAGCATAAAGATCACCGCCATTTTCTAGTAAAAAGTCAAATAAGTACTCTAAAAATTCATTGTCATTATCATAGAGCCCCCACCCGCTAGCTAATTTGTGAAATGGTGTACTTCCTTGGTAATCCTTAGTGTTAATATCAGCACCTGCGGCTATTAGTACATTCAAGGTTTTAGCGCTGAGACAAAATTGTACATCTACGCACATCTCTACATGATAGTTTAAGGGGGTTTCTCCCCTATTGTTTTCTATGTTTATATCAGCACCATGCTCTATTAAGGTGTTTATTATCTCGTACTCAGTCGCACTATAAATAGGTGTCTCCCCATCAACATTTAAGCTGTTAACATCAGCGCCATTGTTTATTAAATATTCACAAATTTCTTTGTCATCTACCCAATGCAGCGCGTCGTTTACATTGCCTCCTGCATCAACAAGTCTTTTTACCTTCTGAATATCACCCTCTATAACAGCTAAATCAATATCTGAGGTGGCGGCACATCCTAGCAAGGCAACCAGGACAACTAAAACAGTTAACAATGGAACCAACTTTCTCATCACACACTCCTCCTAAAACATTACAAGCCCATCTTCAACATATGAAGATGAGCTTGATAGTTAAACTACCCTCTTCGACAACCAGGCTATCCCTACAGGACCCTTGGTTTTGCGTCACTGGATTGCTCCAGCTTTGCCTTTTCGTAGAGGAAACTTATCACAAAGGTAGGGATTTGAGAACATTTTAGACTGGAAGAGCTGTCCGCTTACACATTGGATCAGGATTACTATTAATCCTCCTACATTGTCTTGATGTGACCAGATTAGCCAAAAGGCGAAATTATTGCTAACCCTGATAAACAATAAAAGGCCACCAAGGATCGTCCCCTGGTGGCCATAGTTTTGTGTATTAAAGAGCTTACTGAATGTCTCCATCAATAAGAAGCTGATTTTCATCTTATATGTCGTGCAATGTAAGAACCGTAAAACCATTCCATATGTCGTGTGATTGCAAAACAGTCCTAAAATGATAATCTCTTAACAAAGAGGTGCTAGGGTAAACAAAGGGGGTGCATAGTATGAAAAGGTTATTTTGCAGCCTCACCGTTTTAACCATATTATTGTCAGCGTGTGCGCCCGCAGGGCACGAAGCGCATAGAAATGCATTATTGGACAAATATGATGCTCATTGCATGGAACACGCTCGTACAGCATCAACTACAGGATCTCCAGATGCAGAAGCACATTACCGGGAATGCATGGATTACTTTGTCAAAACCGAGATCGAATGCCCGTACTGTGTTGTTAAAAAATAAAGGGTAAGTTGGTTATTTTGTTTCAAAACCTGCTCTCGCACCTCTTGAGTTATTAAAGCCTCGAGTTATTTAACACCAATAAATGAATCGTGTACTAACCTCATTGCAGGAATACCTGACATATAAAAAGGCCACCAAGGATCGAACCCTGGTGGCCATAGTTTTGTGTAGTAAAGACCTTACTGAATACCCCTATCAATAAGAGGCCGGTTTTCTTCTCGTAAGTCGTGACTTATAATAATGGCATGCCATGAAGCAAAGTGTAGTTACCAGCCAGACTTGACGCACTGGTCAGTGATTACTTAGTTCATGGAAAGGCACTGTAGTAGTCGTCACAGAGCATGTCGTAATATCCCCATCCTATCCCCGATGCAGATGTCATGATTTGTTCCAGTCTGTCCCTGAATCCCGCTTGTTTAGATTCTGGCAAGCTTAATACATTCTTAGTGGCCCGCTTATACATTCGATTGAGAGCATCATAGAAGCCTTCGTCAATGTCTCCAAACTTCACCGTAAAATTGTTACCACACTCGACGAAAAAGATAATGAGCTCAGTCTCGCCAAGGGGGTCACTAACAGCCTTTGAATAGTTGTTGATGGCCTTTTCTGCCTTAGAGATCTGAATCGGTTTGTTGCTGTAGACGTCCGGGTACATGCATTCATCAATCGTTTTCTTGAATGACTCAAGTGGGTCATCATCAACTCCAAAACGAGCATGGAGAAAGGTCTGGTTTTCTTTGGAGAAGCTGTACATATCTGCGACCAACTTGAGCAGTTGCTTGTGATCGAGGTCTACCACTGTCGACTTTACGTTCGACCAAGTTAGTTTGCTGGTTTTTCGTTTCGCCACCTTAAACATTCCCTTTCTTTTCACTGAACGATTCTACTAGCGAACAGGTTTGATCGCCCCGCAGGTAGACGGTAAAAGTTTGTGCTTAGTCAATCATTTTGTCGTCTTAAATGTCTCTATCAATAAGAGGCCGTTTTTCTTTTTACAAGTCGTGACTTATAAAAAAAGAGGCTACTCCGTTTTGGAATAACCTCTTCCTCTGTTTATTGTTCTAAACTCTTATGGCTCGATTGCGAGTGTTCACTGCTGCATAGTCACATACTGCTTCAAGTAACCGATAAAGCTTTTTTTAAATCATTAAGTAAATTAATTTTTGGCGACTTCAACCACATCCGAGATATTAAGATAATAGCTCCAACCATCTTTTATATAAGGAATAGTACCGTCAGCTTCTGTCTCAACAAAAACCTTTTTGCTTTCTGCAAAAAGAAAAGGCCTTCCGTTTTCGTACTGAAAGAATCTGTTTTTCAGAATATTTTTCCCAGAGACTTTTTGCTTATAGTAGTAATGTGGATATCCATTATGTTCGAAAATATCGCTCCCAATGCTTCTTACGCTAAATCCGAAATATCCTCTCACGTGCTCTTTAACAACAAGAGCAACCTCTTCATCTTCATTTTCTCCAAAGACAAAATACTTATCAACCTTTAGCCGGGCCCCATCAATTTTTGCAAAGTCATGAAAAGTCAGGACACGTCCTTGGTCCTTATTAAATTCTGGACTATATTTACCTGAGGGAAGGCTGCTCATGCCTGCGTTATTTGCAACATAGGAGAGCTTTGTATAATCAGTGGCGGTGTTTATAGCTGTAGCAACAGCCGAAACGACAATCCCTAGGAGGCCATTACTTGTATCAATCCCAGCATATGAATATGCATAAGCATTGTTAGTCCATACTTCTTTCCCAGTACTTGCATTAATAATTGAATAAGACAATCCAACATCAACATTGCTCGTAACAACAGTATAACCCGTATCCCAAGCATTTATATCTATGTAGACTATTGCATCAGCGTTAAATACTTCTTTTAATTTTTTTATTGGAATATTTCTAATAAGCTGATCATCTACTATATTTTCACTTTTGAAAAACGCATCAACTAGATGAACCGGATAAACATAAAAGCCCCTTTCAGCCAAAGGGCGGGTTATTGAATACCTAAACATATTGGCAGCATCTGCAGCAGTTGTTGTGTTTCTTGCTGGTAGAACAAGAACAGATGTTGGCTGGTTTTCATAAAAACCTTTGTAATATTCGCCCATTGTAACAGTCGAAATTTTCGGGCCACATGCAGTTAAAAGCAACGGAGATAAAATTGCTAACAGGATAAAGATTTTTTTCATCACGCCCCCTCCTTGTACAGCTTGGCAAGCACATTATCTATAAAAACCTCAGACTCAGGATATGTTTCTTTTTCAAGTGAAAAATACTTTTTTGCTTCTTCTTGTTTTCCTTCCTCATAGAGAAGTTGTGCATACTCCGCATAGATACCTGGAGCAACCCTTCTTTTCTCCATTTCCGATTGATCTACAATTTTCTTGATTTCACTTAAGTGTTTTTCAGCATATTCTTTTTCGTGGCCTTTGGTTGCATAGGCAGTTGATGTTTCTACGTAGTCTCCCCACGTGTAAATTGTTTGCGGTTGTTGCGCGCAAGCAGATAGCAATACAAAACTTAACATCACAAACATCAGTTTTTTATTCATGGCAGTTTGACCTCGTAAGTTGTGTTAGAACCAAGATAGATTTCTTTGCTAAAAATTAACTGATCTTTACTATCGAAAATCTTTAAAAAAACATTTCCACTGCTTACTTCATACAGCTTATTCCAATAATTACCCTGACATTGGTCATCACGAGGGACCTCTTCATCATATACACAATGATCAAGGACAAACGAATACTTGTCGTTCACTAGAACCGTGTAACTTTTGAACATGTTTTTGGAAAACTTAAGAAATCCCCTGTCGCGGCTTTGGGTTAAGGATTCCTTGTATGAACAACCACTGGAAAGAAGTACAAGGAGTAATCCAATAGAGAGCAACGCAAATTTATTTCTGTACATATATCTCTCCTATAGAGGCCAAATCAAAAACCCCTTTTTCAATTGAGCATATTGTGCCTTCATCCGAATAGTTTGACCCAAATTGCTGAATAGCCTTTAATTCAGCTATTTTCGTTCCGGGAAGTTCTATTAACATACCCGTTTGAGGGTTATTAATTTCCTTTCCTCTCTTCATTACATCAAACGTTTCACCAATCATTATTCCTTGTCTGGCTCCGCCGGCAATTGTGGCTGCGTCCCCAGAAACATCTAACACATATGACCTCCATGGCTTGTTTAGGAGGTTAGACATGATACCGTCAACAACACTGCTAATAGCGGTCGAAACTGCCTTATCATTAAGAGTCGAATCATACCCAACGTGCTTACCAATCCCAAAAGATTTTCCGGCCTCACTTGTTGCTTCACCGCTGCCTTCCTGAGCAAAGATTATTTCGCCTGTACTCACATCAATTAGCCTTACACTTACTTTTGCATAAGCAGTCTGTGCCATTGATCTTGAAAAAACACCTGAAGAGGAAACATTCTTTCTGCCAAACTCTGAGACAGACCCGACAATGAGGTAATCTGCACCTATATTCATGGACTTAAGATTGTGAGTGTTGATTTCTTTATTTACAAGAGCCTCGTCACTACGTTCAAGCATTATAAACTTTCCAGACTGGGTAAGTTTTGCAGAAAGAATATCTGTCGCCTGTTTTTCTGCATTGTAGCCAGAACTCATACCAAAGAGATTAGACTTAGAGTACTGAGCCTCATTGCCGAATCTGGCAATAGCAACTTTTCTCTTCAACACATGTTGCTCCTGTTGAGCAACCACTGGGTTGTTGGCAGTTGGCTTGTCAACTTGTACAATGGAAGGTTTACTGGTTCCTGCACAGGCGCACACACCAAAAATCAAAACAAGTAACACTGATAAGTTTTTAATCACGATTATCTCCTTGGCTTCAACTTACCCCGTATCCACAACTGTGAAATGCTTGAAAAACGAAGTTATCTTACAGAAACATTAAATAGATCACAAGCTATTTGTTCCGGCAACTAATTGACTTTATTGTGGTTTTTATATTTTTCTCACATTTTTCTCACATGTGTTCATAAGCTATTAATTTGTGGTAGTTTTTCTGCCTACAGAGACAGGGCATCCAAGCCTGCTTAATTATGTAAAGCCTTCTCAAATCCCTATCACATTGTTTTGGAGGAGTTTATGCTTGCAGAAATGCAAAATTCTTACTGACCCTGATATTTAAGAAGGGTGAAGTGACTAGAGGCGTACATGGAAAGAAGAAGGCCAGAGTTTACTATTTATCCTACTGCATTGTTTTGACGTACTCAGATTAACCGAAATGCAGAATTACTGCTGACCCTGCAATGTAAGAAAAAAGGCCACCAAGGATCGAACCCTGGTGGCTATCATTTTGTTTCCTAAATACCTCTATCAATAAGAAGTCGGTTTTCTTCTCATAAGTCGTTATTTATAAGAACTTTCGTCTAACTCAGGGGTGCCTAGAATGCTTGGGGCGATTCAGTAGTTAAAGAATGTTGTCAACAAATAGAACTGTCCGGTTTGTTAGCAAATGAATTGTCCGGTTTCCCTCACGATCAGGTAGGGAAAGAAACGGACGCGACGGTTATTGATTTTCAGCGGTTTTAATGCATTCAAGTAT
>JARUHP010000052.1 GCA_030005635.1 Deltaproteobacteria bacterium IMCC39146 | reverse complement strand
AGACTTTTCCATGACCTGCCTCCTTGGTTTTGGCTCTGTTTTGGGGTTTTTATCGAAAACACCAACATAACCCACGTTGCAAGGGGCAGGTCTCTTTTTGTGCTCAACTGTCAGCCATTATGTCTGTTAAAATAGTTTAAAAGATTCCCATAGCCTACCTGACATTAGTCTTTCCAAGTAGGCACTAACCTCTGTTAAAATAGTTTAAAAGATTCCCATAGCCTACCTGACATTAATCTTTCCAAGTAGGCACTAACCTCTGTAGGGTTTCCCATGGAAATAACCCTCACGCTACTGATCCTGCTGATCGCCATCGTCCTCTTTGCTACAGAGTGGATTCGCATGGATCTGGTCAGCCTCATGGTTCTTTTGGCTGTTGCTTTGACCGGACTGGTCACACCGGAAGAAGCCTTCTCCGGTTTCAGTAACCCCGCCGTCATCACCGTTGCCGCCATGTTCGTGCTCGGCGCAGGGATTTCCTATACCGGGGCAGTCTCCACCCTCGGCGAGCACTTGATCCGCATGACCGGTCACAACCAGACCTTGATGATCGCGGCTATTATGGGTGTCGTCGCCTTCTTTTCAGCCTTCATCAACAACATCGGCGCCACCGCGGTGTTGATGCCCATCGTCATCATGATGGCCCGCAGAACCAAACTTCCGGCCAGCAAACTCCTCATCCCACTCGCTTTCGGTTCTTTACTTGGCGGAGTCTGTACCTTAATCGGCACACCTCCGAATATCCTCATCAACACCTTGCTTCAGCAATACACTGGAGAAGGTTTCAGAATGTTTGACTTCACACCGCTCGGCCTCATCCTGCTCGCCTGCGGCATCTGCTACATGGCCTTTTTCGGCCACAAACTCCTGCCCAACCGTAAGTCAGGCACCTTGACTGAAGCCTACCAGGTCAAAGAATACATCACCGAAGTCGAGATCCTGGAAGGTTCACCTCTTCATGGCAAATCGATCAGCCAGAGCCACCTTGAACGTGAGCTCAACATGAAGGTACGAGCACTGCTACGGGATCGACAAAAATTCCCGCAACCAAAACGCAACCGTAAATTATTAGCTGGAGACATTCTCTTCCTCGAAGGGAACCCGGAGGGAATACTCAAAGTCAGAAAAGAGAAGGGTCTGTCCATCGTACAGGAACGTGACAACCCCCTTCCCGGCACTTCGGATAAAAAGATCGTCGTTGTAGAAGCCTCGTTAACCACGACCAGTGACATGGTCGGAAAAACATTACGTCAGGAACGTTTTGCTGACACTCACGGGCTGACCGTGCTAGCCCTCTGGCGCAGCGGCGCTCCGGTCGTTCGCAAAATTGACCACGTTATTCTACAATTTGGTGACGTTTTGCTGTTGCAGGGACCCGAGGAGAAAGTACGTCACCTCGGCCAGGGGCATGGTTTTCTGGTTCTGGGAGGGGTGGATCCGGTTTCCTACCGTCCGCGACGGGCTCCGATTGCCATTGCAACAATTCTCGGTGTCATTCTACTAAGTGTCACCGGCACAACTCCGATCGTCATTGGAGCGACACTCGGTGGGCTTATCATGATTATGACCCGATGCCTGACCGTTAAGGAGGCCTACGACAGTATTGACTGGCCAATTCTCATGCTGATTGCGGGCACCCTACCCCTGGGCCATGCCATGCAGAATAGTGGCGCGGCGGCGCTGCTGGCGGGGTTCATTATCGAGGGGGTCGGTTCGTATGGACCATGGGTTGTTCTGGGAGCGGTCTTCCTGATCACCTTCTGTCTGACGGAAGTCATGAGCCATGCAGCTGCAGCCGTTCTAGTCGCTCCAATTGCTTACAACACGGCTATGGAACTGGCTGTCTCACCACGCCCTTTTTTCATGGCGGTCGCCGTTGCCGCATCAATGTGCTTTATGACACCGATCAGTCATCAATCAAACGCGCTGGTTATGGGCCCCGGTGGTTACAAGTTCTTCGATTACACCAAGGTTGGTGCTCCGCTTAACATCATGGTTTGGATTATTGCGACGTTGGTTATTCCTTTGTTATTTCCATTCTAAAAACAAACAATTACGGTGACACAATATCATTGTGTCACCGCAATTAAAGCACTTAAATTTTTATATGGACTATCCACCCGCCACAGAGTAGTGGACATACCTTTTCCCCAAAATTGACAAGTTTTTCAAACAAAATTGTGGAATATTTTTTAAAGCCGTGAGAACTAGAGATCATTTCAGGGAATGCCATATGGTAAGGGATAATGTCCCATGAACAGAAACCAGCTCGTTTGCAAAGCGTATTTAAAGTCTTGTAAGAGTATATACACAAATGATCAACATGAGTTGCTTCTCTTTTTAGCGTGCCGACAATTGCATTGTGTAAACTTGTTGCATTTGGAGTCGTCAGGATTAATTCCTTGCCTTGAAGAGCCTGTATATTTTTAATGCTTTTGAGAAAGGATAGTGTATCCGTCAGGTGTTCAATCAATTCACCAGCAACGACAATATCGATCTGCTTAATCTTGGATGCTGCCTTCTCTAGACGATAGACATCTTCTTTGTATATGATGCTATTAGGGAAAGGCTTCAGACCCTCTTCTGGAATGAGGCTCGAATTGTCAACGCCATAGACTCTTTTTGCTACCTCACAGATTCGTTTGTGCAGCCAAAATGATGTGTTCTCTTTTTGTTCGTAGGCTGTTTCATCAAGAGCGCCTAAATCCAAGACAATTTTATTTTTTACTTTTTCACTGATAAAGGCTAGTCTGTCCGCTGGACTGGAGACGTCGATTTTTTCGAGGGACGAATATTTTAAGTTTTGCATTTTTTGCCTTGATTCAAAAGTCGATAGAATTGCGTTGACACTGGAATAATGTTTCGCTCGTTTCATTGACCTGCCCTGCGATATAATGGTCGATTGACAACAGAAAATGTAGCACAATTCTCTTTGATTCCAAAGCCGTTGCCTGAAAAGCTTCGGCTTTGCTGTTTCTTTTGGCCGAATGCCGAGCAAACTGTGCCTTCTGTCAGTGTTGTCGTATCGCGGTCATTTTGGTTTCTGTTAACAGATAAAAATCTCATTATTTAAGTAGTATTCGCTTTGAAGTAACGGCTTGCCGGCATGTCAATCTTTTTGAAGCATAGACGATTTCTCCTTTTCTGCTTAGTCGGGGGACTGTCTTTTTTGCTAAGTCTTGCACTGATGCTTTTGTGGATAGAGGTTTTGCATATCCCCTATCTGATAGCAACAACCTTGACCTGGTTCTGTGTAAATATGTTCGGATTTATACTAAACAAACATGTGACTTTTGGCACAAAAGGAGAGTTTTGGCAGAAAGAATTGCTCCGTTATTATGCTGTGATGGCAGGGAACCTAACTCTTAGTGTCCTGTTAATGTTTGTTATGGTAGACCTTCTTCATATCCACTATCTCCTTTCAAGTGGCTTCCTGGCGGGTTTAATGCTTTTGATAAACTATGTTGTGCACAAAACATGGAGCTTTAGAACCGGAGGGTGAAACCTTGAATACAACGGATAAAGATAATTATGAATTGAGGCTGAAAAAATGCATAAAGTGAAGTGGGAAAAGCCCATTGTTAAACGGTTAACCGACCTGAGTGCGTTAATGCTTAGTTTCAATCTAGAGGTTGGATTCGGAACGGGTTGCCAGTTTGCCAGTTTGAAAGGATTTACTACAGACATTTCGAAAGCCATGGGGCTGAAGAGTTTTACATCTGATCCTGCTTATTTGACATCTATTAAGAGAAAAAACCTACCCAGGGTGCGCAAAACGATGAAATTTGCATTGAACTCCTTCTCCTTGCCTTTTCCGACCTTGCCGGAAAAATATTCAAGAAGAACAGGTAAATTCATGGCAGGAATTGGAGGCCAAAGTGAATGATCTTCTGTTGTCAGTCATCATGCCCACCTACAACGGCGCCCAATATTTGCCGTTTGCATTAGAATCCATTAGCAACCAGAACAGAGAATTGATGACGAAAATTGAGATTCTTGTTGTCGATGATGGGTCAACCGACAGCACCATAGAGATTCTCTTAGATTATAGTAAGGACCTGCCTATTAACATCATTCGCTCACATCGAGAAGGAAACTGGGTTAAAGGGCTAAACGAAGGTCTTAAAGCCGCAAAAGGACTTTTTTGTTGCCAATTACATCAGGATGATGCGTGGGAACCCAATCGGTTACAGATCCTTTTTTCTGAAATTCAGCAACATCCGAATGTTGACATTTTTATTCATAATGCTGACTTCATTGACCGCAATGGTAAAAAGCTTGGAAGCTGGAGTTGTCCATTTAGGGGGAGTTCGCGCGTCATTCAACCTGATATTTTTTTTCGGAAGTTACTAGTCCAGGACTTTATATGCATCAACACGCCCATATTTCGTACTGAATTAATTAATTCAATCGGATTATTCGACGAAAATTTTCAACAAGCCGCAGATTGGGATTATTGGTTGAGGCTTTTTGGAAATTATCCCTCTTACTTCATTAATCAATCACTTTCATTTTTCCGTATTCATCCACAATCGCAAACAGTTCAACATAGCAAGAATCATGTGGAATACATGGAGCAGTTAGAAAAAACTCTAGAACGACATTCCGGCAAGCTTGATTCAAACAGGATCGAGGATATAAGGATTTTGAAGGCTGCGAGATTCTCCAATCTAGTTAATACATGCCTCGGACGAGCTTTGCATCAACAATCCATCAAACCAATATTTCTTATACTAAAGGAAAGCATCAAACTTTCGCCGAAAACTATGGTTGTTTACATATGGAATTCCCGCATTATCGAACGTGTGGGAGCCAGAATCCGAGCAAGGAAAGCTCTAAGAAGAACTTAACCAGCTTACTGACTCTAATAAATCGAAAGGGTCATGACTTGTTTAGCACATTTTAGGTATTGCTAAACGAGTCATGACCCATTGAAATTTATCGCAGTGCAATCCTATTCATAATAATTGGGGGAGATAATCTGTTTCACTCTTACATCTTTTAAGATCGAAAACAGAACCAGTTGGTCCCGCCAGACGCCTCAGATAATTATGGGGACAGTCCCTAAAAGTTCTCTTCAGAATAATCCGGCACCTCATTAAACCAGACAGGATGAAGTTTCGCTTGCACCAAAGCTTGCTCCGCCAGAGCGATAATCTTTTCACGGTCTTTCGGATAAGAACCGACCAGGTTGAGGATATTAGAGACATGGTTAGATCGCAGGATGGTTTTCTGAGGCGAGAGGTGGCGGACAATTTCCAACGCTTCCTCGATGATCCCGCCATTGGTTTGCATGGTGATCGAGCGCAGGAAGTCATCGTTGTGGCGATGAAACATAGTCAGCAACGAAAAGAATTCTGGTGAGAGTTCCGTGACCCACTGTGCCGTCGCGCGGACATGTTCGAGACTGCGCTCCTGGCCGGCCAGGCCAAGGATTGCCGTTACCGACAGCTTCATTCCGGCATCTTGAGCCTTGCGGCACAAGGTGAGCATTTCAGCAGGAGAGTAACCTTTCTTCACCGCAGAGAGGGTTACATCATCTCCGCTCTCCAACCCAAAGTAGAGAATTCGCAGCTTCTTCTCTCGCAGTAGCGTGAGTTCCTCGACACTTTTACTTTTCAGGCTGTTGGGCGACGCATAGATACCGACACGGGTCATTGCTGGAAAGTTTTCAGCTAACAAATCAAGGAGTTCAATCAACCCGCCCTGAGGGTAGATCAAGGCATCGCCATCGGCGAGAAAAACCCGTTGGATATGACCCCTGTGTGCCGTTGGAATCGAATCAATTTCAGCCTTGATCTCGGAGACGGGCCGAACCTTGAAATGTTTGGTTTTATACATACCACAGAAAGAGCAGTTATTCTGTGAGCAGCCCAGGGTAATCTGGAAGATCTGGCTGCGCCCTTCGCTAGGTGGACGGTATAACGGGTAGTCGTAATGAAAGTAATCGTACATGGGAATCCTAGCTGTAAGCTGTAAGCTGTAAGCTGTAAGCTGTAAGCTGTAAGCTGTAAGCTGTAAGCTGTAAGCTGTAAGCTGTAAGCTGTAAGCAATGAAAATTTAGTGTATCAACAAGTCAAGATTTTATGATTTTTCTTATAGCTTATAGCCCTACAGCTTACAGCTTTGTTTTCTCAATCGTCCTCATATAGCTTCGTGCCTTTTCGGCAACATCAGGAGTTTGCGCCAGGTCGATAACGGCCATAAAATAGTGCCAGGCAGAGGTCTCACAGCGTGGCTTATGCATGAGTGCCCGCCCTGCCCCCAGGTAAGCGCGATCAAGGCCCTTATCGCCGGGACGCTCTGAAATCAATCTCCGAAAGATCTTCAGAGCTTCGTCTATCGAACCCTTATCTAACAGGTGCTCTCCAATAGCGAGAATATTTGGCGTTGATAATTGGCCTCGTTGTTTGCGACTATCCAGTTGCAGCAGTCCTTTGGCAGCACGTTCCAGATCATTCTGGTCAATGGCGCAGACAATATCAGTGACCACATCGACAAGGTTCGATCTCTTTCGACCAACCTTTGGAGTGGTCCCCTTCATCTTTAGCAAGTTGGGCAAGCGATCAACAGTCAGGGCAAGCCCCAGCCCGGCCAGGAACCCGCCGATATGTGCTCCGTAGGCAACGCCGCTGCCTTCTGCTGGCCCGGTCAGAAAGGGCAGAATATTATCGATCACCAGGTAAACACCGAGGACGATGCGCGACGGGATCAATACGGTGGTCATAATCAGGGGGAAGAGAAAGATAAACACCTTGATCCGGTTGCGTGGAAACCACAAAAAGTAAAACCCGAGCACACCTGAGATGGCACCGGAGGCTCCAAGCATCGGAATTTGCGAGTGCGGCACGAACAAGCTGAAGAAAAGGGTCGCCGAGACACCTGCCGCCAGATAAGCCAACAGATAACCAAGATGGCCGAGGCGATGTTCGACGTTGTCGCCGTAAATCCAAAGGAACAGCATATTGCCAGCCAGATGCATCCAACCGGCATGCATGAACATTGCGGAGAACATACTGAGGGGTGAAAACGCGGCAGGCCTGAAACCGTATCGGTACACTGTCAGGTCGTATGCAGAGATGTGATCATAGACCATCTGCGGCGTCCAATCGCCACGGGCACCCAGGATGTTGAGATATTCCAGCAAGGCTGGATCATTAAGGTCGGGACGTGTGGAACTCAAGGGGATGGTGATGATGATAAACACGGCAACATTAATCCCGATCAACAGCCAGTTGATGTAGGGAGTCGTTTTGGGATTGGGGACGTCACCGATGGGCAGGAGCATCAGACTTCTCGTGCAAAGATTGGATTAATCAACAAGATGTTTCACTATAACATATCGAACTTATAACCAAAACAAAGACAAGACAAACAGACGCTATTTATTAGCGCATAGGCGCGGAGACGCAGAGAGGAATTGTCAGACTTGAGCAATTTTCCAAGAGTTTATGAGTTTTCCCTCTGCGCTCTTTGTGACTCTGAGTTAAACATTATCTGGTTATCTACTTCGCTCAACTAATTCTTTAACAAAGAGCTATTGGTCAGAGCAAACTCATCCTCACGCCCGTTCGCTTCACTCTCTCGAGAACGCAGAGGTCGCAGAGAAAACCTTGAGAATAACGCTTATGACCTTTTTAACCCGAAAGATATGCCCTTGAACTTCTCTGCGTCCCCTGCGCTCTCTGCGTGAGACGCCTTTGATCTATCAGACTTGATCAGATTGTATCAGCGGCCAATTAAAGTCTTTAGCCTGTTTACTGTTCAATCAATCATCCTGTCTATCCTGCATATCCCTGATATGGCTGACAGTTGTCAAGAGACGAAATGCTCCGTGCCCAACTGGTTTTCAGCGGTTTTTTAAACGGGTTAATTCCAGAACACTGTCAGGAAGCGGAACCTCTTTGCGACGGTTGATCACTCTGATATTCGCGGGTTGGTTACCGC
>JARUHP010000051.1 GCA_030005635.1 Deltaproteobacteria bacterium IMCC39146 | reverse complement strand
CTTGCCGTCCGGCTAACGGTTCCCGTCATCAGGGTCCGTAGAGGACTTTCACCTCCAAGTCACCAGTTAGACACCACATCCAACCGGATGGCGCTTTCGCGCCGTGCGCCATGCCTGGCACACCAACAAAAAAAGGCACCCTCATCGAGGGTGCCTTTTTTAATTCAATCTTTGCTCACAGAGAAACGACAAGAAAAGTCACAAGCTATTAACTGTTGCCAGCGTAGGATAAAAGGTTTCTCCTGAACGCTATCTTATATCAGAAACGTCGAAACCAGTTTTTTCAGGAATCTTGGTTTACGCTCTTCTGGTTGAGTCTGATCGACAACTTCCCTGCGAATGTTGCCATTCGCGTCGATAGTGATTTTCAGGTCTTTCTTTTCCATGCATCCCCTGACAAAACGAAGCAATCTGATTAAACAATAAAACCGGCTGAACTGAATCTAACTTATGTTTCAATTCTGGGACAAAAAGTCATAACTTTCAATAGAACCAATGGCCAGTTAGCCATAACCATAGTTATACTCAGTTCACTCTATTTATACATTAACCGTCGAAGACAAGCGACATCAGGAACTCACTATTAGCGCCCTTGCGAATTAGCCTTTCTGGTTATCTATTTAGCTCCAGTAAAGCATCGGAAAAGGGGGAAAGGGGAAAGCAAACAACCTTACTTACTCACGCCCGTTCGCTTTGCTCTCTCGAGACACAGAGAGCGCAGAGCAAGAGTTCAATGATAAAACTTTCCCATGAGCAGTCTCTCTCTGCGCTCTCCGCGTCTCTGCGTGAGGCCGGTTTTGATTTTTTTTTGCTGCACGTGTTTGTCTACGTCAAGAAGATGAAACGAACCAATCAGAGCCAAACTTGAGTAAAGTGGATAACAAAATTAGCCGTTAATCAACGAGGCTACCAGAACCTCTACCTTCTGTTTAAACTCCTCCAGGGTTCCGTCATTGAGGATCTTGCCATCCCAAGAGGTATAATCATCCAGAGACGTCTCACTGGCGTGGTTATTCGCACCATCAAAACCGGGACGCTCAATTTTAACGATGAGGCCGCCATGTTCCTTAATAACGTTCAACTCGTTCATGAAACGCACATCGTCAACCAATACGTACATCTGTTCGACATCATACTCTGATACTTTACGCCCCCAAGCTTTGGTCCAGTAATCAGGATCTTGAGCTCTGCGATACTCGGTTCCCCACCACTGCAGGATGCGCCTCACTGTTACCGCCGTCTGACCGGAGCGGTTCTGAATCTCCTGGTGGTCCGAAATAAAATGTGTCCACTTGGGACACTGTTGCAGAGCCTTCTGCTCGTCCACATAAAAGACCCTGACCTTGTCATCCTGGCAACCATAGACCAAAGGCACCGACTCCTCTGCGCCAATGGCACGAAGAAAAGCCTCCACTTCATCCCTCAGCACCATCGCCATAGGGATGATTTTGCATTCTTTATCAAGCAGAGGCTCCATATGCTTTGCAGCCGTGGTTTTTCCTGTCGCTGCCTTACCGGCAAAACCGAGAATCATAGTATTTACTCCGGGGGAATATTGTAAGTTGAGGTTGAGAGTGTACTTGAATCGATCTTCTGCATCAATCCTAACCGACAGGTGAAAGAAAATGATTTATCACCGCCTCTCCGCCCCTAAAAGGCATAGCTTCATCAGTAGTTCAAAGTTCTCGAAATTACAGGTTGTCTCTGCCATACAAACGGTTATTCTATACCTATGAGGCAACAACCATGAACATCATTTACATACTTGACCTGATCGGCACGGCCGCCTTTGCTGCTTCAGGTGCTTGGGTTGGGGTACGTAAACAGATGGACCTTTTCGGCGTGCTGGTGCTAGGTGCGGTCACCGCTGTCGGCGGCGGAACCCTACGCGACCTGCTCCTTGGAGACATTCCACCCTTCTCCCTGAAAGATGAAACCTATATCTACATCGCCATTGTCGTTTCACTGGTCGTCTTTGCCAACCGCGTTAAGTTTAAGACCTTCGAGAAACCGCTTTTATATTTTGATGCCATCGGCCTGGGCACCTTTGTTGTGATCGGCACCACCAAAGCACTGGACTTTCAACTGGGCCTCCTCGGAGCCGTTCTGATGGGGGTGATGACAGGAACCGCCGGAGGGGTTATTCGTGACCTTTTTGCCAACCAGGTGCCATTGATTTTCCGGCGTGAAATTTATGCTTCAGCCTGTGTTGCTGGAGGCCTTCTACTGGTGGCCCTTGAGGCTGTCGGTACAGGACGCCCCGCGGCCGCACTCTTAGCCGCTGGCACCGTTATCACTGTTCGCCTGCTGGCGATTCACTACGATTGGGCGCTGCCTAAATCATGAGGCCAAACGCATCCAGCACATAATTTACTTAAGGAGAAAGACTATGCCCTACGTCAACATCAAACTGACCCGAGAGGCACAACCAATCACCGCAGAGCAAAAGGCTGCGATAATCAAAGGCGTAACTGATCTACTGGTTGATGTCATTGATCGGGGGCCTGCAACAACGGTGGTTGTTATCGATGAGATTGATACGGACAATTATGGGGTCGGTGGAGAAACGATTACGGTGCGTCGTAGCCAGAACAAATAAAGCCCCCACTCTTCAAGGAATGAGCAGATTTAGTGAAAGGGGACGAGCACAGACTCTCGTCCCCGGCTCATTTTTTCTTCATTTTCTTCATTTTCTTCATTTTCTTCATTTTCTTCATTTTCTTCATTTTCTTCATTTTCTTCTTTACACTCAACCCCTACCGCGATTTCCTACATTATCAACAAACAGCAATGCCTTTATTAATTAGGAGCTTAAAGAACTAGACTGGGTGGCTGGTATCATTTTCCAGTGTGCTTCATGTATACTTGACTAAATTCGTCAGACTTTGACCTCGGTCATATTTAACGGGCAACAAACTAGAGTATTGTCTGATCAAGAATCGGGGAAAAAGGAGACAAACAAGATGAACCTTCCATACGGCATTGGCGAACAAGGCATTAATAAAGTGATCGAAGAGCATCCCGTTATCGGCGAGATCCTGGAGAAGCACGATATCGGCTGCGTTACCTGCGGTGTTGGGATCTGTCTGATGAACGATGTCGTCTCAATCCACTCTCTGGGCGAAGCAATTGAGACTCAAATCGAAGAAGAAATTACCAACTACATGAATACACAGAATACTACCGAAGGAGAACCATCATGAGTAAACTTGCTTGCGGCTGCCCCGGCGCTAATGTCCGCACCATCGAGAAGAAAGTAACCGGCGAGACAACCACGGCAGAAAGCCGTCCCTCTGAGCTTCGTCAATGGCCTACCCAACTACACCTGGTGCCGCCAAGCGCGCCATACTTAAAGGACGCACACCTGCTCATCGCTGCAGACTGCGCCCCCTTTGCCTATGCTGAGTTCCATCGCGACTTCATCAAGGGGCGCGTGCTGGTGAATGCCTGCCCTAAACTCGACGACACCAGCAACTACGTTGACAAACTTGCCGAAATGATCAGTCATAACAATATTAAGTCTGTCACGGTGCCGATCATGGAAGTCCCCTGTTGTCGTGGTCTGGCAATGATAGCCCAACAGGCAGTGGAGAAGTCGGGCAAAGATGTTCCGCTCGTGATTGCTGTCATAGGCGTCGACGGCGAGAGGAAAAGTTGAGATGAAAGCTAATGTAACTCAAGTCATGGTCGACGAGCACAAGCTGATCCTGCGCATGATTACTCTGGTAGAGCAGAACACCGCGCTTCTCGAAGTGGGCAAGTTTCGCAATTGGCAATTTTATCTCGATGCGGTTGATTTCATCCGCAACTATGCCGATCGATTTCATCACGCCAAGGAAGAGGATGTTCTTTTTACAGCATTGGTTAAGAACGGCATGCCAGAGAAGCAGTCTCCTATCGAAGCAATGCACATGGAGCACGATGAGGGACGAGCCCATGTACGCGCTATTGAAGAAGCGGCGCAAAAAGCCATTGCAGGCGAAACAGGTCAAGCAGTCATCATTGCCGAGCACGCCAAGGGTTATGCAGAGCTGCTACGTGGTCACATTAAGAAAGAAGATGACATCCTCTACCCTCTGGCCGAATGCATCCTGCCGGAAGAGGTTCGAGATGGAATGTTATCGGCATATACAACAGCTGAGGCACAAACACCTGGACTCGAAGAGAAGTACCAGCAGCTGGTCGAAAGGTATGAGAAGCAAACGGCTTAACGGCAAAGACCTTATCCTCAATCAAAGGCCCACGAAAGTGGGCTTTTGCGTTTACATCCTCTATTCGTCGAGGATTCTCTCTTGACTTGGGTCATATTATCGACAACCGACTTGGGCTACGATCACGCATCAAACACGAATAACCAACACGTCTCGAGCGGAGACAGGTCAAAACAAGGAGTTACAAAATGGGCTGTTGTTCAAATACAGGTGGTAACACAGGTCCCTTTGCTGAAGGCAGAGATTTGGTTGAATTTGTCTACCAGGCACATGGTGGTGGTCTTCGTGATCAGGCTGTTCCCAACAACGGACTAGCCACTATCTGTCAAGGTTGTAGTGCCAAGTTCACATTAACCACTTTTGTCGGTAAATGCCCAGCATGTGAAGGTGTCCATGCTGTTTCACCACCCCGTTCTGGCGACGCAGCCAACATTCAATTCGCAGGGCAAAGCTACAGACTTCCTGAAGCGTAAACGTTAAAAATCAGGGTTCGATGAGTCTCAGACCATCATCGATAGTCTGATTTTGTCCTTCGCCCACCACTTACTAAATATCCTTAGGTAATGTAAGAATGAGTTGCAATAGGATTTATAGGAAAGTCCCGACCTTAGAAACAGGATGGGACTTTTTTACTGTGAATCGTGATTTTTAGGACAAAATTCTTCTACAGCCTCAACAGAATGAAATTTACTTGTCGCCCGGTTTATAGAACAACGGTTATGCGGCCACATTCCAAATAAGATTTACGAGGTCGCCCTCCAACCTCCAACATACTATGACGGAGCCATTGGCGGGGTCTTCTGACAAGCGATTGCCAGTGAGAACCAGGATTTTCTTGTCGCCAGTGTTCGACGCCGGATGGTCTTTCACGGAAAACTCTGGCCCCCGGTACGTTGACGAGAGATACTTGCGTTCCACCGGCGGATAGTGTCTGGCGGGCACATACCCGTCTGTAAGCGTTCGGTTGAGCTGCCCGGCCAAGATGCGGCAACTGTCCTCCGTCACCTCTTCATCCTGGTAGCTAAAGAAGGGACTGCCAACGGCAGACACATCTCCTGCGTAGCCAAAACCAAGCTGCTCGCTGACAAAACGCACCCGGTCGAGGATGAAATCGTCGTGGACACGGACCGAGGTCATCACCGCCGCTGCGACCTTGCTACTGAAGTCATACCCTTTACAAACAGCTTGTCGAGGAGATACTGCATTTGCACCGAAACAAACAAAAGCCAGGCGCCAAAGGTCCAGACGAAGGCGTCGGCGTCGGCTGCCTGATTTTTTAATACGATCTTTAGGAAGTCTGGTTCGGCTTCACCGGGATCGGTGGACAGCTTGGCCTTGGCCACATCTACAAATTCATAGTCGTAATCGAGGAAACGGGCCAGGTACTTCGCCGTGCACAGGCTGGCGTTCGTTTGTGGCGGGGGCTGCCGCACAGAAAGAGTACATTCATTGTCTTATCCTCCTAACATTTGAAGGACCTTCGAAAAAGCATTGCAAACTTGGCTGACGGATACTTACTTACGTTCATTTTCAATGGGAAATATTGAGACCCATTGGTTGACTGAGCCACGACCATGGAGATCTCCAACAAAAAATTCTGGTGAAGTGCCGGGGCCCTGACTCAGAGATGCTCCGTAATGGTGACTAACCCAAGGCTCTTGATAACCGGAAAGGCCAAGTAGAGTCGGAAATATCTGAAAATGATTCGTCTTGTCGTAATTTGTTAATAGAACCGACCTGAAACTTTCCAAAATCGCCGCATCGTTGGAAAAAACAATCATAGGTACGATACCTTCGAAACGATTTGCTCTCGGCCTACAGTGCGTCGCCAATGTTCCGTCATCGACGATATTTTGGCCATGATCGCTTGTATATAAGAAGGTATAAGTCTTGAAGTCGCCACCTTCGGATAGCAGGTCTTTAAACCAGGCATCAACACTCCAACGTACTCCATTCATAAAAGAGTTTAGAGATTTTTCTCTATCATTCATCGGCTCACCCAACTCAAGCGTCGGGGTGAAAATATTGTACTTTTCGGGATAGCTCCTGAAGTATGGAAAATGAATTCCATATTTATTGAGCATAATAAAGGTCTTGTCTGGTCGCCTGAGAAGATTGATTAACTTTTCACGAGCAACGCCGTCACTTTCGTAGGCGGTTTCCTGACGAACCCGAACGATTTCGTCTACGTAAGACGCCTCATGCTTGTTCATGAAGTTCTGGTAATTATCCCATTCATCAGCACTCTGGGCATCTATATACACATTGTAATACCCGGCTTTCCTGGTAAATTGCCAGATCGATGGCTTCTTTAAGCTCACTTGGTCGATGTCGGGGATTTCGTCTTTTCTTAAACCCGACCTGATAATGAGGTTTGAATAATCACTGCAATTCGAAGAGGATGCGGCCAACCCAAAATTTACCATGCCGGTTTGCAGTGATTGCAGAAAGGGGGTCGTCTCTTTTTCGTATGCATTGATGCCGAGAATGTCCGCACGGATACTTTCATCCACTATCAAGACAATTTTATCAACCTGCGTATCGAAGGAACCTGGGTAACGAACATTCTCTTTTTTACCATCGTAGACGTGACTGAGGCCGGCAAATGCCAGAATTGACGGAACCCTGAAAAAGGAAGGATATCGATCAAAATGGCCATGGGTATATTGCAGACCAATAAAGGTAAGGATCACGGCGCTTAGTGAAACGAAATAGAACTTTTCGTGGATATTCAGCTTTAAAAGATCCGGTAACCTTTCAACGAAAATAATAACCGGGATGAGAATGATAAAAAGAGGCAGTACCGCTAGGCCGATATTTTCAACCACCGCCCCGGCCCACCATTGAAAATATCCTACGATCAAATCTGCCGTCTGGAAATCAAGGGGCGCTTTTGAGACTTTGAAGGAACCGATATTAAAAAGGAAAAAGAAGAGAAGAAAAGGGAGGGTTGTTTTTCGCAGAAGACTGCGACCACTAAAGAATATCAGGAATGTGCCGAACAGGCTCCAGAAGAATAGAATCAATGACAGGAACAGCTCGATTGTCTTGCCTTGACTCCACAGAAAGCGAAAAGGATAAAAAAAGTCGCAGAAAAAACTAAATTCTACGAACAACAGAACAGCAACTGAACTTAGTGCGACACCCTTTCTCAATTTTGCGAGAAACACCTCATCAAAGCGCACGGATGAGCCCCTTTAGTAAATCCCAGGAATTAAACGAAAGCGCACGCGTCGTGCATAGTCTCGATAGCCCGGCAACTCTTCCTGTAAAGTCTGGTCTTCAAGTACGGTTCTAATCACCGTGATGATTGATGCTACCGCCACTGGAATTAGTGCCCATAACGAGCCCAGAGCAAGAACAATACCGAATAGTGAAGGGATATTGCCTGCATAACCCGGATGCCGTACAAAGCGGTACGGACCACTGTCACACACCACATGCCCTCGATTCGTCTGAATGCGCACCACACTGGAAAAAAAGCGATTCTCTGCCAATGCCCATGCAGCGGAAGCATATCCAATTGAGATCAAAATAAAGCCAATTATGATGAGCCATAGCGGAAATTCGGGTGACCAGTTATAGCGGTGGTCCAGCCCAGCTACAATAACCACAGGGAACCCGACACTCACCGCCATCAGTGGAGCAAGCACTTTATCCCAGGCTTTTGCGTTTCGGATATTTTCAATATTTTGTCGTTCAGCCATCAATCCAGGATGCCGCTGTTCCGCCCACATGCGCCCACCTATACCTGTGGCAACAATCAGTAGGGAATAGAGCCACGCCTGCCACCAACCGAGATCCCCACCGCATATCAACAAAATCACCGGGATAAGGAGATAAAACACAACTAATCTGATCCACTGATGAGGGGATACTGTTTGAACTTCCTCTTCACTAATCGTATTTGCTGGCATATTATTCCCCAAGATAAAACTGATTTTAGTTTGCGCCTAAAGCTTGAATTAAGACGCTCAGTTTTATGGCGTCGGCTTGGATGACTTGTCTTTGCTATTTACAATACATATTTTCAACAAGGTTATCGCTGAAGAGTATGATTTCAACGTCTCAAAATAAAATGGCCACCCTTTTCAGGTGACCATCTTTAGGATTAAAGATCCTCTCAAATATCTCTATCAATAGAGCCTTTTGCAAAAGTACATTCACGTTTATGAATACACTTAATAAAAGCATATAAAAGTCGAGCTTCAAGGACAAATGTCTGATATTATTAGGTTAATAGGCCAAATAATCCTCAGGAGGATGCCCATGAAGCTCAACGCGAAAATATCATGGTTGATGGGAACAGTACAGCAAAGTCTGTTTCCCTATCTTGACGAAAGCCTCCCCGATCCGCTCACAGAACC
>JARUHP010000050.1 GCA_030005635.1 Deltaproteobacteria bacterium IMCC39146 | reverse complement strand
CCGTGTCGGTGGCAGTATTGTTATTCGGGGCAAGCAGATAGGGGATCCATTCACTAGCGACAATGGTCGAGACACCACTTTCAATGCCTGCATCAGTAACGGCCGTAACTGTGAAATAGTAGACGTTCCCGTCATCCGGCAGATCGATCGGCAGAGAGGTGTTGGCTAAGCCGTCAACTGCAATCGGCGAAGCCCCTTCTGACAGGCTTGTACCGTTGAACGGGAAAGTGGGAGTGTCGGTCCGGTAATAGATATTATAGCCGACAACCTCTGGTTCAATGTTTTGGTCCCAGGTCAAGGTAACATTTTGTGCAGAGGCCTGGCTGACTGTAGCGATGAACAAAAAAATGCACAGGGAAAGCAGTTTGATTGAGTTTTTCATTTTGGGTTTGGTTGTCCGATGTCACGGTGGTGAAGATAGTTGTCGGCGCCCTTTTCCTTTTTAATATTTGTTTCTTTTGGATTGTGCTTGCTAAGTTGATGCCAAGGTTTGAGCTGGATTATTCAAACCCCTGAAATGACCTGCTGAAAAATCTTTGGCGGGACTATTCTTAAACTTAGGCAGCATCTCTTTTGTGTGTTTTTAACAACTTTTGACTAGGCTTATGGCAACTATGCCACAGAGGTGATGCTTCCGAACGCTACAGCGTCATGATCTTAAGCTTGTTGTCGGTAGGTGGTACCGGCGGTGCCCAAAATCACTTTTCCAGCTGACTATGCATTTAAGGAATGGGCCGTTTAAACTTCTACAGAAGTCACTAGGATATCTCAAACCCAAAACTAGGCAGAAGAAAGCTGTAAGCGTCTGGGTTCTTAAAAGTCACGACTTGTGAGAGGAAAATCCGATTTTTATTGATAGAGGTATTCAGTAAGCTCTTTAATGCACAAAACTATGGCCACCAGGGTTAGATCCTTGGTGGCCGTAATTTATATCGAATTGCATCATTCCACTATAGTGCTAACCTTGTGTTTAACACGTCAACTTTTCGGGGGGTGCTTATGCTCGAATTTACCGAAAAAGCCACTAAGTTTCGACAGAATTGCATGCGCATGTTTTTAGATTTTTACGTGCTTGTCACTTCCATAGTATTCCTGCTTGCTGTTTTCCTTACGGTGGTTTATATCGGCACTTGATTTGTTTGAATTAGTAAGTGCGACATTTCTCGACCGATCCTTTGCATAAGAAGGGTTTCTTCTCAGAGCAGGCATAGCCATGGAAACGACAAAGTGAGAAAGTAGTAGGGCGCTGATGAGTGAAGTGGTGGCGATTGTTAGTGCACCGTTTAGGGTTACGCTGAAAACAACAAAAAAGCCGAAAGAATAGACTGCAAAACCACTTGGCATACTCGCCGTTATGATTTGTTTTTTCTCTGAAGGTTTTACCCCAAAGTGACACTCTTTCCCGCAAACCCAACAAATCCTTGTTCCGTATAAGAAGCTTACTGTTGCTGTTGCAAAACAAAACATTCCGCTAACCATGTCAAACATAAATCAACCTTTCGTTAGGAAGGGCCAATCATACTCTCACAAGAATAATTGTAAAGAATTTTAATCTTGAAGCAGAGGATCTCCATGAACAGTTAATTTCTTATCAGTCACGACATATAAGATGAAAATCAGCTTCTTATTGATGGAGACATTCAGTAAGCTCTTTAATACACAAAACTATGGCCACCAGGGGACGATCCTTGGTGGCCTTTTATTGTTTATCAGGGTTTGCAATAATCTGAAATTTTCGTTGAATATCTCTACCTCGATCAATGCGAGAGGATTTCTAGTAAAGATTCTCTCAGAAGAACCAAGTCACCTACCTGCTTAAAATTCGTTCTTAAATATCAAGGAAAATGAAAAAGCCCCAACCTCTTTGACTGGGGCATCTAAAGATTTAGCAGAGATATCAACTTGCTCGCTAGTTACGTGCAACAACAACATTTTTTGCAATCTCCCACCTGAAAAAGGGTAGCCTTTTGTTACTTGTCGGTAACATCTGAAGTTGCAATTTGTGAAAACAAATGTATTTTTCAAGGATGGAAGATGCAGCCATTTCATTGATTGTCCGGCCGGTTGCTAGGGATAAATTATCAATGTATGAATCTTTTTTCGCTTTAAAAGAAAAACCTTTTGCGCTGACTCCGAGCCAGCGCTTCCTCTTCCTGAGTAAAACGCACAAAGAAGTTTATGCTCTCCTGATTTACGGTATAGAAAGTCGGGCTGGTTTTGTTGAAGTGACCGGTGAAGTTGGTACAGGTAAGAGCACTATTCTGCGAACTCTGCTTTCCCATCTAGGTGAAGATAAGTATCGAGTCGCTTTCATTTGTAACCCGAAGTTGACCGCCTTTGACCTCCTTCGAAACATAAACCGGGAATTCGGTGTCGCTGACGACGGGCTCAGTAGTGCCGATTTGATTCAGACCCTTAATAAATTTCTGCTCGCAGAGAATCAGGAGGAAAGAATTCCGATTCTGGTCATTGATGAGGCCCAGAACCTTTCAGGAGAAGTTCTCGAGCAGATTCGTTTGCTTTCCAACCTCGAAACCGAGGAAGACAAGCTGATTCAGGTCGTCCTAGTCGGCCAACCGGAATTGCGGCACCACCTAAGTGATCACAGCCTGCGTCAGCTTAACCAACGCATTGCTGTGCGCTCTCAATTGCGCCCGCTGAACAGCGAAGAGACGACTTCTTATATCCTTCACCGCTTGAATATCGCTGGTCGTCCAGATGGCAATGTGTTTACCCGATCGGCTCTGAAAAAAGTTTTTCAATGCTCCGGAGGTGTGCCTCGAAGAATCAACCTGATCTGTGATCGTGCACTCTTAACGGCTTATTCTGAGGACCGGGGGATTGCCTCTCTACGTGATGTCAAGCAAGCTGTTGCAGAGTTGGACGGGATGGGTGAGGGGAGTCAAAAAACCTTTCAGGCACCCTGGGATACTATAGCTGTATTGGCGGTATTAGTGTTGTTTCTCTTATTTGGGTTTTATTGGTTTGAGCTTTTTGGCAAGAGCTCTGTTGATGCGACGGTCACTCAAACAGAAAATGAACCTGCTAGCACCTCAAATCAACCATCTCCTCCATCGGCTACAGCATTGGAGCCAGTTCCAAATATAAATGGACTGGATGCTGTACCCGTTTCGAAATCAGCAGAAGAATCTAAGTTTGCATCAGTTGTCGTTGCTGCACCAGTGAAGGAGATGAAGGCACCGGCCAGTACAATTATGAATGTTGATGTTGGGGAGCAAGTCGTAACGTTGCAAGCAGATGGCCTTGTCGATAATTACAAGTTTTTCAGCCTTGGCGGTCCAGATCGTTTGGTTGTAGATGTCTACGGTGTCAAGCCTGGCTTCGAGGCACGTTCTATAACTCTGCCAGATGATTTCAGCAAGATGCGAGTCGGTGTTCATAAGGAGAAACTGAGGTTCGTTTTCGATACCTCCGGCAAGATCCCAAAGTATGACGTTACCAGAAAGGGTAAAAGTGTTGTGATCAGTTGGGGATCTGGTACATCAACTGTTGCCAACCACCTCCGATGAGTCGAGCAATTGTTATTTATCACGACTTGTGAGAGGAAAAGCGGCTTCTTATTGATATAGGTATTCAGGAAACTCTTTCGGCTTTAACCACATGAATATGGCCACCTGGTAACAGGTGGCCGAACTTATAAAAAGATATTAGGGGTTTCTGTAGGGTTCAAAGTAACATTGGAGTATGCCTAAGACCCTGATCTCGACAACTATAGCTCTCATTGGCTTTGCAGCTAATTCTGTAATTTGCCGCCTCGCTTTAGAAGGTCGGTCTATTGACGCATCAAGTTTTACCGCTGTTCGGTTGTCCGCTGGTGCACTAACTTTAGTTGTCATTCTGTCTGTAAGAAGTGGATCTACACTTAAATTAGGCAAAGGTCGTTGGACCTCTGCTTTCATGCTATTTACCTACGCAGCAACTTTCTCATTTGCCTATCATTATCTTGAAGCAGGTCTTGGTGCCTTGGTTTTGTTTGCAGCGGTTCAGACCACCATGATCCTTTACGACTACGTTAAGGGGAACCGCTTAACCCAAGTAGAATGGGGCGGTCTATTGTTTGCTTTTGGTGGAATTGTTGTTCTAGTCCTTCCCGGCATTACAGCCCCTCCTTTGTTGGGTGTTTTACTCATGACAATAGCGGGTTGCGCTTGGGGCTTTTACACGCTGATGGGCAAGATCAGTAAAAATAATTTTTCAGACACGACTGGCAACTTTGTAAAAAGCCTTCCTTTTGCAACCGTTCTCTTGTTCACGGGTATATTTAATGGGCATCTTTCACTATATGGAGTAATTCTTGCCATTATTTCTGGTGGACTTACCACCGGTGTGATTTATGTTGTCTGGTATGTGGCACTTGATGGCCTAACCATAGTGCAAGGTGCTGTTGTACAATTAATGGTGCCGCTTATTGCCGCATTTGGTGGGGTCCTTTTTCTCTCTGAAACAATCACCGCTCGGCTTGTCGTTTCTTGCTTGATGATCATGGGTGGCATACTGTCAGTGATCCTATTGAAGAAAGATAATGTAAAGATTTAATTCTTTTCCTTTCTGAGAAATTCCTATAAGTCACGACTTGTGAGACGAAAAACGGCTTCTTATTGATAGAGGTATTCAGTAAGCTCTTTAATACACAAAATTATGGCCACCAGGGTTTGATCCTTGGTGGCCTTTTTTACTGAATTGCAGGGGTAATGAGAATCTCGTATTCCGTCCAATTTCACACCTTGAAAACAATGCAGGAATATAAATAAGAAGTCCCTCGCTCTGACCTCAACTTATGATCGGGTGTAAATTGTTAAGTCCCGCATGTAAAGTTTTTTTATGTTTATGTTTGGGGGAATGTATCCCCAGCCTGTGAAAACACAAAAGCCCTTACTCCTTTGAGCAAGGGCATTTGTTAAATGACCCACTGGATATCGTTTAGCCTCATTTCAATTATGAGATTTAAATAGCTTTTTACTATATTCATGAGGGTTAAGCTAGCCCTTATACCTCATTAAGTCCTTGATATGATAACTCATCCAGGGTCATATAGCTAACATATAACCTGTCTAATCGCGGGATTGAGCCAGCAAAGTATTTGCTTGTGATAATAAGTTTTTGTTTATTTGTATATGCTAAGCATGCTTAAGTAATGTTTGGTAAGCATGGCACATTATCTGCTCTTTGCCTTTCTAGCATCAACCTAAAATATCTATTGTTTGTCTTTATCGTTGGGTACGTTTTAAAGCTCTTAATAAAGTGTACCTTTTAGGGGCACGACTTTTTATCTATTAACGGAGGTAGAAAATGAAACGGATGTTAAGTTTGTTTGTGATTTGCGCAGCAATATTGTCGGCTGTTACACCTGCACTTGCTGCAAGGATTGATTCGGCTGAAATCATGCCCGCAGATGGGGTGACTGGGCAAGACATTCAGAGTGGCGATGGTGTCAAGACCGGTCACATTCAAGACTTTGCTGTAACTGATGCTAAAATTGCCGATGGTGCAGTAACTGATGCTAAAATATCTGGTGTTATCTCGGGTGCAAAGCTTGGAAGCCACGGACATTATGGTAGCGACATTTTGGACGGAACAATAACGGAGTCAAAAATTGCAGGGCAGATTTCAGCTAGCAAAATTTCTTCTGTTGGGCTAGATGCAGACACATTGGATGGCTTCCAAGCCTCAGAATTTTCAGCATTTGCGCATACGCATGAAGAGCTGCAATCTAATTATAAAAACGTGATTGTTGTGGCAAAAGGTGGAGGTGATTATTCCGACCCTGTCGCTGCCTTAAACTCAATTACAGATTCATAAGATATGAACACTTATGTAGTTAAAATTATGCCTGGTGTTTATGATATTGGGGATGTGACTCTATTGATGAAGCCATACGTAAATGTAATTGGGGCCGGTAAGGAAGTTACTGTAATCATGGGTGGTGGTAATTACACTTCGGCAACTAATAGGGTAATGACAACTAGCAATTCCAGAATTAGTTCATTGACAGTTGAAAGCTATGGTGGAATTATTTCTATAGGAATACTTGCAAGAGGAGGCACAATAAGCGATGTGAATGTTATTGCGTATGATGGTGTCATGAACACAACCGCTGTTTCCTTTTCGACCGTTGAAACCGCAATCTCAGATTCCAATATTTCCGCTATTAGCACGCCAAACAGTTATAATTATGCTGCCGGCATAAATGTGAATAGTGGTGGTGCTCTTATAAATGATTCTTCAATTGAGGTGTCTGGTCAAGCTGGTGGTCAGATAAACGGGGTAGTTTCAGCTTTCGCAGGTATAAGGATGAATAATGTGAAAATAACTGCTACTGATACTGGCGACAAAGAACGCACTAAGGGCTTGTATATAAGGAATTCTCAGGAAAATGAGCTTTACAATGTTGATATTTCATCAGACGGAATGGGGATTGATACAATGGACCAAACACATCCACCACTGTATTTACCAGTCAATGTAAGAAACTCTAGAATTAATGGTGGTTTGTCTAGCGTTAGTGGTGACGGTAGTCTTAATATCGTTAATAGTCAAATTATCGGACCTTGGACAAATAGTGTTCAGTCAAATTGCCTCGGGAACTATGATGGTGACTATTCCCCTATCGTTTGTAATTAGTGATTATTTGATTGAATGATCGCTGGGAGATATCATGTCTGATGTTTAGTTTTGCACGCCATAGCTCAGCGACTGTAACTGGAGCTGGACCTGAAGAATTCTGGCCTGAGTCTGTGGCTGATCAGTAGGTACGACAATAGATAGTGATTTTGGTTAGGAAGGAAGGCTGGCAGTGAATCTGCTGGCCTTCTTTTTTGGCGGTTTACTGATCATGAGTTTTGAACTTAGAATAATTCATAGTCTTGATCCATGTAGTTGATGGAGGAACGTCAGTTGCTATCTTATCCCCAGGAGACGAGTTGAGCCTCTCCCAACTCATCCATCCATTATCTAAAATGTTAAAAGGGCTTTAAGCTATTTTTGTTCCTCTATTCGATTACCATTCACGGAGTCGAATAGAGACTTTCATGGATGCTATGAACTTTCGCCATATGTGCTGAATTTTGCCGAATTTTGCTGAATCAAAGCGAACTGAAACCAAATAGAGAGATTAGGGTAACTTTTGTAATTACTTGATTTTGTGCGATTTTCTCTGTTTTTTGAAATGTTGCATTATCCTTTCGATTCCCCCACACTCAATGACTTGTAGGTCGTAAAGCCAAGCACTTAGAAAGTTGAAGCCGAGAACTTTCCCTAAGCTTTCCCCGCATTCTTATAAGTCACGGGTTACGAGACGAAAGTCGGCTTCTTATTGATCGAGGTATTCAGTAAGCTCTTTAACACACAAAACTATGGCCACCAGGGTTCGATCCTTGGTGGCCTTTTCTTTGGTAGTTGAATGCAAATTGACAGAGAAGAGTTTGATGATAGCATGATTAGAAGTTTTTTACTTTCCTCCCTCCATAGTGAATAGAGACGTTGAGCACTGCGGTGGCATTAACAATTCCGCAGGGTTCTTATTTGTCACTATTGATACGAACATCTACTTGTAATAGTGAACCATTTTTAAAGCTCAACTATCTTCAAGGGAGCGAAGTTCCTATGTCAGAATATTCCTCATACAAAAGCGATAATGCCCTTGCTCAAAACATCGAGGTTATTGCAGCTTTTTTCTCTGCAACTCATCTTCGAGAAAAATTTCTTTCGTTAATTGTAACCAAAATAAGAGATTGGACCAATTGCCAGTGTGTTGGTATTCGAGTTGTAAGTAATAATGGGCTCATGCCTTATGAGGCCTACGTAGGATTTTCTTATGAATTTTGGACGCATGAGAACTGCTTGTCCTTCAAAGAAGATCAATGCGCTTGTACCAGAGTAATAACCGGGACACCGGATCGTTTGGACTTGCCCACACTAACTGATTCTGGGTCCATCTGGACCAACGACCTCCAGGGGTTCGGAAGTACCATCCCAGAAGAATGCAACAATCGATACCGTTGGAGATGCATTGAAAGTGGGTTTGCTTCCCTGGCCGTTGTGCCCATCCGACACAATTCTAAAATTATTGGACTTATCCATCTGGCCGACTCCCAAAAGGATATGCTTCTCAAGGAAGACATTCATATCCTTGAGTCCGTTGCTCCTGCCATCGGAGTAGTTACTTCAAGATTTAATACCGAGGAGGACTTAAATCAAAAGAAAGAATATGCTTAAGGCCCTGCTGACGCGATCATTGGGGATTGACTCCATAGGCCGCATCTTTAAATTCTCAAATGTCACGACTTCTGAGACGAAAGCGGGCTTCTTGGATTGCGCTATTTGTAGGAAGACCTGATGAAGGTATACTTAGTCACATGGTAAGCGTTGCTAGTGTCTTGAGTCTGGGTGCGTAGCCAGTCACGTTTTTCTTTTCTCAGGTTGTAAATGAGTATCTTATCCGATGGTACACAAGAGTTGCGCTCGTGTTCGTCGTCTGGGCGTGGAGATACTTTGCCGGTGATCTGAAGACATTTTGGAGGCAATGGACCCAGATGTCATCGACTGGCCAGAATACAAACAAAACA
>JARUHP010000049.1 GCA_030005635.1 Deltaproteobacteria bacterium IMCC39146 | reverse complement strand
GCAGGAGATGGTTCATCACAGGAAATATCGAACCCGGCGGGAAGCCATGACAGAGATCAGCGAGTACATCGAAGTATTCTACAACCGGCAGAGACGACATGCCAATCTGGGCAATCTCTCCCCGGCGGCATACCGGAAGAAATTCATCAGGCGGCAAGGGGCTGCCTGACCATAACATGGTGTCCACTATTGCGGACCGACCTCATTTGTTGAGAAGGTCTTTTTGACTAAGAAGAACGTAACACCAGCGCCTAAACCTGTACCAGCACCTAAAACTGTAGTGACTCCACCGCCTGCGCCAGTAGCAAAAGAGGTGGTAACTTTTAACCTGCAGTTCGATTTCGACAGCTCGACTATAAAAGAAGGTATGATTCCTTCATTACATCAAGCCAAAGAGATTCTTGAGGAAGACCAGATATCTCAATTTGCGGTATTTGGCCATACTTGTTCTATGGGGCCAGACACTTATAACCAAAAGCTATCGGAACGCCGTGCTTCTGCCATTCGGAAGTGGCTAGTTGACAATGGTATTGAAGCATCACGACTTGACGCTAAAGGATATGGTGAGTCTCTACCGAAAGATGGCAATGCTAATAATGAAGGCAGAAAGTTGAATCGTCGAGTAGAACTCGTCTCCAAGTAATTACCTAGATCGAACGATCTCTTCTGTCACAAAGCCGGTTGATTGTTTCTTGTTCACGGCTAGGTTCATATGTATGTAAGAAAGCCCTCGACCCAAGGTTGAGGGCTTTCGCGTTTTATAAGTTGTGACTTTCAGTAATTCTTCTTACTCGAAAGTGTCTACAGTACCCCACTCGATTCAGTTATGGCTCATTACTAAACATCTCATAAAGCGCCTCGAAACCACCGCTTAGATAGACGGAAATTAGGAATGGCAATAGAGCACCTACCATACAGCCCCAGAAAAGGGAGAAAACAAGAGTATTCTCTTGTTTTCTCTCTCTTGGCTATATTGAATTCATATTCAGCGCAACGATAATCATGACCATGCACAGAAGTGCGATAAAGTATCCAATCACACTCGATAGATAGGTACCCATCCAGGCAAGCACTGCTATAGGACAAAAGGACCTAAACACATGGCAAAGGTATAGAGCCAAACGATATCCGTACCCTAGGCTCTTAAAGCCTTTTGACCTCCCCGCTACAGAGATCGGTGTGTTTCTTCCCGTTCCGTTGGGACAGCGATCAGTCGAATCAAGGCCTTCTCTACAAGATGTTCCCGCTTCAAGCAATCAAGCTGCCAGCTTTCAACACCAAGCAAAGGCTTCTCGTAATCTTGAGTGGCGCAACTAAGGTGAATTCCTTGCTGGCCGCTCTGAGCAATTCCTGATGGTGGTGACGCGTGGATATCAGCTCCGATCCAGAAACCCTAACATTGCTTTTTTTTAATTTAAGGGTATACATGTATTTACCGGAAAGGGATTTTTGTATGGCTTGATTGAACCCGTCAAGATAGGGGGCATGAGTCTTCTGACATTATGGTTTATCTGGTCAATCTGGGAAATAATGTTCTCGCTGAAGGACTGATGCAGATTATTCGGGAGGATGATGCGGAGGTCGTTCTTTTAAGTAACCATGGAACGGCACCGAGCTACAATCCCGACGTAGTCATCTTCGATTCCTTTCATGACGTCTGCGAGTTGAAGGGTAAATACCCCGAGGCAAAATTCCTGTTCATGGACCCTGGGCTACAGGACATGGAGATTGCCTGCCTTCTTCTTTGTCACCAGGTCAACGGCATCATCGCCCCCAACACCAATCTTCTTAAATTTGGAAAAGCACTGAGGGTTGTCCTTGACGGTGAAGTTTGGGTCGATCAGGCCAACCTTAAAGCAATGCAATGTAATGGCCTGTCCCTGCCCAAGGGGGGAGGGTTTAAAGGGTTGAGCAATCAGGATATGCGGATTGTCGCCCTGGTCGTCCAAGGGCACAAGAATAAAGATATTGCCACAGGTATGTGCCTGAGCGAATCTACTGTCAAATCACACATAAGCAGAATCTATAAAAAACTCAACGTCAAAAATCGTGCTCAACTCGCGACACTCTCCTCAGGTGAGATGCTGCCTCTTCCTCTGCCTCCTCCGCTTTAACCATTTGGCCCATCCTGCGCAACTTTAGTTAATCCATTTGCGGTACATTTATGTCCCTTCGTCCAATTGTTACTCGTGTAACTTTTGGGAAAATCCATTTGGGTCGAAAATTCCGAAAGGCTATGGCGCAGAGGTAAGCTAAAGGGCACTGCTATGAGGAGTGAAAGGGGAACAAAATGAAAAAGGATATGAGACGTTTGGGTGCTGGTTACAACTGGATGTGGTTGCCGATATGCGGCCTGGCTATTCTACTGTCAATGCCAACTGGCGTCCAAGCGGAGGTCCATGGTGAAGGAGGAGGCGGTGGTTGCGGCGATGTCTTTGGCGATTTGATCCATATCCTGCGCGATGCTGAGACCGGTCAGCCGATTTTGGAGAAACGATGGGTCGAGTTGCCTGGGGATGTTTTTGGATATGACTATTGCCCGATTCCAATCGACGTCAACGGTGTCGAGATTCCCTTCGCGCCAGATAGTTGTGATGCGCTTTATCCCGAAGAGGCCGTTGAGGTCAATTACTTCGGGCGACTTAACGGAGGACGCACCAAGGAGCGCAACAACCATATGCATTTCAACGAGGTTATCTCCAACATCAAGGAAGCAGGCATAGTAAGGCAAGATGGAACTGGCCGCCTGCTCTTAGGTTACGACTGTGAAGACATGAGTTGTGATAGCTGGAGCACAATCGACTCGCCCATGGAGAGCTTGGCTCTTTACCTTCGCCTGATGAAATACGGACATTTCCAGACTGATCCGGACGAAGAAGACCTTTGGGCCCATGGCGACCCCGCACAGGGTACCCAGTACCACCCAGCCCTCGATGCATCCGATTGGGCCAAGTTCCAAGGTCCACTTGCACACTTGGTTCCAGCTAACGTTGATTACTACGGGCCGGAGCCCCTTGACGATAAAGACTTTACCCGGGCCGCAATTTTTCTGGGTGCCGCTGCGAACAAGACTGGCAAAATCACCGTGGACCTAGTTCAGTATGTCAATCGCATTCTGAAAATTACTAAAAATACAGAGGCCACCAGCTCCACTTTCGACACCTTGCCCGCTCTGATTCGCGACGGTACGACCATCTACGAGTCGAACGGCGAGGTCGAGGAGCGCTTCGTCGATTTTGGTGCCATGGAATATATTCGCGTGGATTGGCATGATGAGAATTTGGGAATCATCCGGCCCATGAAAAAAGATTTTTGGGGCATAGATGAGAATGTCTCGCTTCTTGAATGGCTCGAGTTCATCAACGGTGAGTCTCCAGAACTGCCGAGTGTAGGGATTAAGGGTTTTGTTGAGGCCGGATCTGACGCCGTGCGGACAATCGAGTTTGTGCACAACTATGATCCTCCAGCAGACCTTGGTTGGGATTTCAATTAACCGGAGCGCTCTATTCAGTTCTCTTTGGCGTGAAAATCTGTCGTTGACAGAAAGGACTTCAGCTATGGCCAAGGACACACTTTTAAGCAGAGTGATTACTTTGGAAGTTTTGGCAATGGTGACGATTGTTGTCTCTCTCGTCGCAGTGCCTGCTTGGGCAGAGGATAAAGCCAATCTGCAAAAGCAAGAGCAGGTCTACGGCTGGCAGTTGATGGATGAACAGGAACGCTATGAGTACCAACAGCAGATGCGTAAGATGAAGACATCAGAGGAACGCGAAGTTTATCGCAATCGGCACCACGAGAGGATGCAGGAACGAGCACAGCAGCGAGGTCTTACACTTCCTGAGTCTCCCGGCCTATCGGGCAAAGGGATGGGCCTCGGTGGAGTCAAAAAGCAGGGGGGTGGAAAGCGGTGAAGTCGAAGTGGTATCCGCCTCATGGTAAGGCGTAAAAGACAAGGCGGACACGGAAGTGTTCACCTTACATTTCATGGCCATTGACACAATTAATTTCATGTCGTCTGGTCTTAAGAGAGGAGAAACCAGTGAAGAAACTTAAATTAGTCGTAACCTTATTTATTGTTTGCCTACTCTCATCCTCAACTATTTCCCTTGCAGCAAAGCCGACCCCGACTCCGGACGGAACCGGAACCCTGATGGGTAAGGTCCTGATTGCCGGGACCAGAACCGCCATTGCCGGAGCGACAGTGACTGCTGTCGGCGCCGCCGGAACTTACACGGCAAGCACTGACAGCAGAGGAGTCTACTCGATGACTCCGGTCGCTGGTGGCTACAACGTCACCGCCACCGCCGCTGGTTACAACAACCAGACATTCTCCACAACAGTCAGGTCTGGAAAAAGAGTGAAAGTCAATTTTGCTCTTTCCGCAGTTGTGACAACCGGTGGGGTCCTTGAAGGGACAGTTTCTGACGCGACAAGCGGAAGCCCATTGACCGGTGTACTGGTTGCAACCTACAGCGGTGGCTACAGCGACCAGACAGATGCTCAGGGCCTGTATTCTATGGATGTTGCGGCAGGCAGTTACAGCCTGACGGCCTCTCTGGATGGCTATCAATCGGCGACGCAAACCGTGACGGTTGATGCAAACCAGAGCGCAACAACTGATTTTGCTCTGAATGAGATCTCTGCGGGGCTGAGCATTACAACATTGAGCGCAACTCCCGGCTCTTTCCTCGAAGCCTCAACAGCAACAATCTCACTTGCAGCCACCATAGAAGGAGCGCCGACCGAGTATCTATGGGCTCAACTCTCCGGGCCTAAAGTCCCACTGACGTCCACTGACGCAACAGCAAGCGCCGATGTCAGTGTCCTCGAAGTCGCTGCGGAGTGCGAATTGGTCTTCGAATTAACGGTGACTGATTCAAGTAGTTCGGCATCAAAAACAGTCACCGTTCTGGTGCAACCGGCTGACATAGTTCAATACCCTGGACCGAATGTCCAGATCGGCGGATCAACGACTGCCGTTGCCCGGTTCCACTACAATAGCGCCGAATGGTGCCTGTTTAATATTGGCACCACCCTCAAAGCGACGACTGTAGGTATGATCAAGGGAGCTGTTTACGATGTCATCCTGCCCGGGCTTGTTTATGATATCGAGATTATCAATTACAGCGGGCAAACCTATGCCCTGGTTGCCAACGGCAGCGCTGGTGTCACCGTTGTTAACATCTCTGATCCAACTTCGATGTCGATTGTCAGTATAGCTCCGGTCAACTTTTACTTTGACGGTGTTATCTTCGCCGAGGGCGGCGGCGCCATCCTCTACGACAATATTTTTGCCAGCGCTGCAGCCCCTGTCGTTGCCTTGGCCACCGACGGTTTTGACCTCTATATCGGCGACCACGATTATGGTATCCACAAAACGACTCTGACCAATGTCTTCGCCGATGCCCGCGAAGCGGATGGCACATTACTGATCGATCAGGAAGTGCTGACCGTCCAGTACGCCGGCGAACACGGCTGGGGTGGCCCTTTTTCGTTAAAACTCTACGGCGGCAAACTGTTTGCCGGTCTGGGTGCTCTCGGTATGGGCATTTTTAATCCCGCAAGCCTGGAACAAACCGGCCGCTATAACCTCTATACTGACGAAGTACGCACTGAAGATTATTTCGGTACTATGTCTCTGAGTTTGACCGTGCATAGCGATGTTTCCGGAGATTTATTCCTGGATGATTTCACTGGTATGCCTGACTACCGACAGGTCAATTATGAAATCGGCACCATCATGCACAGCACCGCAGAAGGCGATACCCCTTGGGCCGACTTCGAACGAGAAGGCAAATGGTATTACGGGGCGGTTGATGTGGATATTGCTCAGCAAGGAGACCGCACGATCGCATATATAGCCTACTCTCTCGGCGGCGTCATCGCAGTCGACATTACCGGCTTCGAAACAGCTACCGCTGCGAACTTCCTTACCGCTCCCTACCTCGGCTATTTTGTTGCGGTGCCTGCCAACGGCCCCTACGATACCGGCTCCCAACCATCCAGCTTGTTGCCATATGAGGGCGCAGGCATGTTGAAAGAATCCGGTGTCTTGAGTGTCAACGTATTGGGTGACCGCCTGTTCCTGACCGACCACTTTGCCGGCATGGTCATCCTCAATAGTGCCGGAACACCGGAAAACTGGTACGGCGATACTCCTCCATATAACAACGATAGCGATGGCATCCCGAACAACAATGTACCGGAGTTCGAAGATGTGATCTCCTACGACATGTCAGCATGGGATCCGAGCGACAACGAATCCCTGCCCTGGGCCTATTATCAGGCGCCATGTGAACTGGCAACACGCGAATTGAACGGCCATGGTTACGGCTTGACCCTGATGGACAATATTAATCTCTACGCTGCCGGACAGATTGACGTACTCGAATGTTCCACCGCCGGCGGTTTCGTTTTTGTTGATGTCGTCGATATCACGGCACCCTTGATGACCGACCGCTTCGATATTCCGGTTTATTTCCCATCAACCGATGAGATTGGCGCAGCTCCAGATGGTTCTGCGACCGACACCATCGCTATCGGTCACACCGACGGTATTGCCGCAACCGAAGACTATATCTATGTTTCCGACGGCCCACATGGCATCACCGCCTGGAATATCACCGACACCCTAGGTTACCCGACAGATGACGTGCATGTCGTCGCCAACACCATTCAGGACGAATACCCCATCGACGTCGGTGGTGAGCTGATCTACCCGGCATCGCACACGGTGCGCAATGTCATCGACCCGAACGGCCAGAGCACCTGGGGACTCTGTGTCGGTAACGGTCTGCGTCGCGTACCGATCGCTGAGGTCGAGGCAGGACTCGGTGTAGTGGGTGCACCACTGTTGCTGAAACTGCATATCGACGACAGTTTTGAACATAATGGTGACTGGGGCGTGGTCAAGAAATTCAATTATCAAGACCAGGCCTATGATGTTGAATTCCTCGGCAACTACGCTTATGTCGCCGACGGCACCAACGGTCTGACCATCTACGACACCACCAAGGATCCAACTGATGCTCGAAGTGGTTTCTTTGTCGGCAACCTCGGTTACAACCACGGCAGCCCACTGCTCGGTACCGCATCCGGCATCGAACTTTGGTCCGATCCGACAACCGGAAAGCTATATGCGGTCCTCGCTTGTGGTCCCTACGGGGTCGGCGTTGTTGATATCACAGACATCAACAACATGCAGATCGTCAAGGTCTTCGAACCGATCAAGTATGAAAACGGCGATATTGGCTCGGCTGACGGTCAGGCCATTGACCTCGAAGTTGTCGGCAACAATGCCTACTACGGCTATGACAGCTTCGGCCTTATTGCCTACAGCATGGCTGACTTGGTCACCCCGCTACCAAGCGGAGTCGATCCGACCGAACTTTTCAAGAAAGAAGCTGACGGTACAGTGCTCTACGACTATCGTCCGGAATTCCTCGGCAAGTTCAAGCTGCAAGAAATTCTCGGCTACGAGGATGTTGACGGTGGCAGCGTTAAGATGGCCTACACCCAGCAATCCGGAAAGCTCTATTTCTACGCTGCCTTCGGCCATTACGGCGTTGTCAAGATCGACTACACCGATTCGGCAGCTCCAGTATTGTTAGAGGCTGTTCCAACAGCGGCAGAATGTGTCGATGTCGAAATCTCCAACGGTCGGCTCTATGTCGGCGACCACGGTGGAGGCCTGGTTCTTTTTAAGTAGATGAAGCTCAACTGGGGCGCACCGAACGATGCGCCCCAGCCTTTGAAAAGTTACACAAACGCGAAACAAAAAAAAATCTGGCCATTTATAAAGAAGACCTTCGTACCAAGACCTTTGCCAACCATAAATGCCTCTTTGTCTAATTGTTACGGGGGCTCGTGGTGAGAAAAAGCCAGCGTGACAGCTTAGTGTTGTCACGCTGCTGTGTTTTATCGCGAGCAGAATCCAACGACGAACAAGATCGAAAGGAGTTTTTGTTATGGCTAATAATAGAGCGAAAATCGGAGTCGTTGTTACGAGACTATTGGTAATCACGACGATTGTTACCACGGCTATCACCGTTCCCGCCTAGGCAGGGAAAGGACAGGGCTCCGGCATTACGCCACTTTTCGATGATGAGGTGGTAGATCTCAACTTTATGCGGGAAGAAGAGAAGTTGGCCAGGGATGTTTATCTGCTTATGCACGATCTATGAAGTGCCAACATATTTGACAGGATTGCGACCTCCGAGCAGAGGCACATGGATACCATGAAAAAATGCTCGACAAGTACGGCCTGCCCGACTCGGCGACCTCTGTTCGGGGAGTGTTCAACAACGACTTTTTACAAACTAAGTATTACGAACTTACCGACAAAGGTGACAATTCTTATGTTGATGGGCTAGAGGTTGGCGCGTTCATTGAAAAACTCGACATGATCGACCTCCAGGAAGCGATCGATGTAACGACGCATGTCGATGTGAAGAATGCTTATCTGCATCTACTTGAGGGCTCCAAGAATCATCTCCGAGCCTTTGTTGGCGCACTGGAGACACAAGGGGTTATCTACACCACCGTGCTTATCAGCCAGGAATATTTTGATGTCATTATGGGGCTGTGACCAGCGACTTTCAAATGCAAGGCCGGTACTACAGCAGTGCCTGCCTTGTGCAACGCAGTCAATTGCCCGATTTTCCTTTCAAATCTTTCTCGATTCATGAAGGAGTTTTCTTCTTTAACTTATTGTATTGTTTCGGAGCTCAAAAGTTTGACTAAAAGGTAAAATTCTTTCTTCCCCTGATATTTAATAAAAAAAGCCCCACAGTCCAGGAGGGTGACTGTGGGGCAACGGGTTTCTATGGGTTTTTAGGAGGTAGAACATGAAGAAGTATGTTCTGTTGATTAATATCTTACTGATTTGGTCAGGCATGTCAACAGTTAAATGGAAACCTAGGTTCAACCTGTAAAGAACCATCTGCACGTCCAATGAGACTTTTTTTACCCTTTATGCTTTTAATTCAGTTACTTGTCTTGGCTCGACCTATTTTATTTTTTATTTTCTGTCATATATTGAGGATTGCGGGGTTCAACCAAATGCTTCAGATCAAGCCAGAATTTGGCCCGCTGTTCCGATTCCGGTGGCTGTTGAACCGGTAATTCAAGAAAAGGAACATCCATATTC
>JARUHP010000048.1 GCA_030005635.1 Deltaproteobacteria bacterium IMCC39146 | reverse complement strand
ATTTTTTAGGAACTTTGTTTAAGCAGGTAATTTGCAGGCTTTCAGTGAAAGGGTGTTTACTGGAAATCCTCTCGCATTGAATTGCCACGCTAAGATTGGCTAAATTGCGAAATTATTGTTACCCCTGCATTATAAAAAACTCCCCGCAGCCAAAGGATGGGGGAAGAGGTCTACGGGGAAATGTCATTCAGGAGGCAAACAAGTAACTGTTTACCCATTTACATTATATCACTTTTCTCAACTCCTCATATATCCTTTCGTTAAGTTCGACAACATAGGAAAGGCCACCAAGGATCGTCCCCTGGTGGCCGTAGTTTTGTGTATTAAAGAGCTTCCTGAATACCTCTATCAATAAGAAGCCGGTTTTCTTCTCGTAAGTCGTTATATTTAGGAAAGTAGGAGAACGTGACTTCTTCATAATGAAAGAAGAATTATAGCCATCGCAATCAGTCTTTTTTTGTCTGTTTTGGAAAAATAGGCAGCACAACCATGCTTCCGCGCTTCTTCCTTGCTTACCTTTTCAGTGGTCAACAAAATTACAGGAGTGAATTTATTAACCTTGTTTCTCTTCCGTACATAGTCAGCCAGATCAAAACCGCTCATGCCAGGCATCATTAAGTCTGTGATGATCAGGTCGAATTGATTACTGAAACAGATTTCTCCACGGACAGGGTCTTCCAGTATCTCAACTGCTTCTTCACCTGATTCAGCAGTAACGACATCATAGTCTTCAGAAAAATCATCGGACAACTGTGCAAGAACAACGGGGCTGTCATCAACGATTAGGATTCTTTTTTTCATACCTAGGGACATAAGCTTAGACTATGAACACAGAACAACTTGAAGGATGGTTTTAAGTTGATTCTCTTTGACAGGTTTTTTTAGAAAGGTTGATATGCCCACACTTCTCGCTTCTGATATTTTAGTTTCATCATGTTCCCCTGAAAGCATTACAATAGGAACAAACTTACAATTTTGCATTTAATTTGCACTTTTTGTAAACTCAACGCCATCCATTCCTGGCATATAGAGATCTGTAATGATCATGTTGTATCTATTGGTTTCAATTAGACCGCAGCCATCAAAGCCATTACTTGAGCAAGTCACTTCATAATTGAGTGCAGTCAGCATATCGTCAAGCATCGATAGCACTACAGGTGAATCGTCGATGACGAGAATTCTTTTCTTCATGATTCATTCCTGAGTTAACTATCGTACAACTGTTGAAAACATGGTTGGATTTCTTGACTGACGAGGTCAGGAATAGTATTGAAAAGGCAGAATGATGTCAACAAGCCTTTTGTAAAGCTGGACCAGAAGAAAGCCACTTATTAAGTGCAAGGTTAAAGATCAGAGTGTCTTATTTTTACTCTAGTACTGTATGGAGAGTATGTATTTGGTCGAAATGCGAAATTCTTACTGATCCTGCATTATAAGAGAAACCCCCGATCCGAAGATTGAGGGCTTTCGTGTTTTATAACTGGTTGTATTTAAGAATCGGGGGGAATTAAATCTTCCCAACCACCCCCTGCAAGAGAGAAATACGGGACCCTTCCAGCAAGTTGTGATTTTTTTGATTCTAGTTTTGAACTGCTTGAGATTGGGGAAGCTTACGGGGGAAGTCATATTCTAGCGTGGCTTGACAGAAAACCAGAGTGCGATAGATTTCTCGTATCAATGTGAGAAGTTTTTCATCATACTTATCAATCAGGTTGAATCGCCTCTAATTTTCTAGACACCCCTCCTTTACGAAAATGTCCACCCGGCGATCGAACCAGATGGCCATGTTTTTGTGATTAAAGAGTGTTAGACAGACTCAGGCAAAAGATGACTGAACGACCCCAATGAACCAGTGGTGTGGCATCTCGCGAAACCAGGAATTCCTTAAGCAATGTGCCGGGGAAAGTCCAAAATGAGAATACATTCGCTTCAGCACGTCTCATACGAATTTCTGACCACTATAGAGCGGTGGGCCAAAGAGAAAAAGTACTTTGTCTCGAGAACATTATTGTACCAGGACTTCGAACTGCCTGGACCGGACGATTTTGACCTGTTAATCATCCTCGGCGGGCCAATGAGCATATACGAGGAAGATCGATATCCATGGTTAAAAGCAGAAAAGAAGTTCATAGCCAACGCCGTTGAAAAGGGCAAGCTTGTCTTAGGCATCTGTCTCGGTGCTCAGCTTCTGGCCGATGCCCTGGGAGCCCGAGTATATAAAAACCATTATAAAGAAATTGGCTGGCACCCGGTTTCTCTGACTGAAGCGGCAAAAGACTCCCGGGTCTTCAGTCTCCTGCCAAGAACCTTTACCCCTTTTCTCTGGCATAAATATACTTTCGAGATTCCAAAGGGATGTAAAAGCGTTGCTGAAAGTGAGGGATGCGCAAATCAGGCATTTGAATGCGAGGACAGGTTAATAGGTATACAGTTTCATATTGAGCCATCAACTGAAAGTCTGAAGAGGGTGATAACTTGCTGTGGCGACAAAATCGGGAAAGGCAAATATGTACAGAGCCCTGACGAAATGCTGAACGATAATTCCAACTTGGGAGAACTTAACTCCGTAATGAATCTCTTGATGGAGGGGATAGAGCGTATTTACAGGGCCGACTGAAATCGCGGCCTTACGACTTTTGGCCAGGAGATAGAATTTTGGAGACTGCAAAAGCCAGAAACTGCTCTTCCAAGGCAAAGGCATTACCCGGAATATATTGCAGGGCACATAGGTACATCATGTTGCCCGACATGCTGACAGCAGATTCTTTTTATTCCAACTGTTTCGTAAGACTGATTGGCCACCTTAGATCTTTAGTGACTTAAAGGAAAGAGTGTCTTATCAAGCTATCTGAAGATTGGGAGAACGGCAATGCTGACAGAACTCTTTTTTGCAGGTTTGGCATCTGTTCAAGATTACGTCGCCACCCACGTTTTGACTTGTCTGGTTCCAGCCTTTCTTTTGGCCGGAGCCATGGTCACCTTTATTGACCGCGATCTTATCCTCGATCATCTTGGAGCCAAGGCGAGCAAACTGAAATCATTTCCTCTGGCTGCAGGTGGGAGTTTCTTCGTTGCCGCTTGTTCCTGCACCGTAATCCCTGTAGCCAGCGGCCTTTATTTCGCGGGCGCCGGCGTTGGTGCCGCGTTTATTATGTTGTGGGTTGCTCCTGCCTCCAATTTACTCAGCCTGGTATACACTGGAAACATCCTGGGCAGCGGCATGGTGATTTCAAGAATTATTGCCGCACTGTTCATGGCCTTCGTTGTCGGCGCTGTCATGAGCATGGTATTCAAAGAAGAACAGACAGAACCTGCTGCAGTCCAAGACCCAGACCAAAAGAGACAGCTGATTTCGAAACAGGACATCGTCTTGTTAATCCTGCTGGTGCTCTCCCTGCTGCTTCCCAACTATCTCATGGCCAACCGGCCCTATCTATACAAAGTCCTGACATGGGCCGTATGCACACTGGCAATGGCATTCTATGTCTGGAGGGTAATTCCACCAGACAAAATCAAAATCTGGATGGGGGAAACCGGGTGGTTCGTCAGGACGATCTTTCCTCTACTGCTGGGGGGGGTCTTTCTAGTCGGAATCATCGGCAAGCTTTTACCGGAAGAATGGATTCAGCAATGGTTGGGAGGCAATGGGCTCCTCGCATCATTTCTCGGCACCATGGTGGGCTCTGTCACCTACTTCGCCACCATGACCGAAGCCCCATTTGTGGATACCCTGATGAAACTTGGCATGGGTAAGGGTCCGGCCTTGGCCCTCCTCTTGACAGGGCCGGGCATCAGTCTGCCGAACTGGTTGGCAATCGGCAAGGTTTTTGGCTGGAAAAAGGCTCTTGTCTATGTACCTCTAATCATGGTTTTGGGCACATTAATGGGGTGGTTTTTCGGGAACTTTATTTTCTAGGAGAAAGAAATCATGAAAATCCAAATCGCGGGTCCAGGTTGTGGCAGATGTCAGACAACGGAAAAGGTTGTGAAGGAGGTCTGTAGGGATTTGAATTTAAAGGCTGAGATTGAACACGTCTACGATATTCGTGAATACAGCAAGATGGGGGTTCGTCTGACACCTGCAGTACTGGTGGACGGGAATATCATTTTTTCCGGCCGAGTGCCAACAGCTGACGAACTTAAAAAGGCCCTTCTGAAATAATGGCGTTGGGTACTTTCAAACCAAAAACTGTGTAAACCTGTCGAGGCGAATCTATTTGTTGTATATAGGTTATGCACTTTACTCAAGTTGAGGCCGGACACCCTGCTGTCGGGGATTGTTTTCCTACTAGCCGGGCTGGTCGCCCTCAAGCTCTTTAGCATCAATTTGACCTGCGTTACCGAGCAAACCATCCCAAAAACCCATTAGAAACACCTTGAAATCACAGTGAAAGAAAAGCCACCTTCGGCAAGTTGTAGTTTATTTGTTGTTTATCCAACTTTTCAAAAACAACGTTGAATTGCCCCTAGATATCTGGGGCACCATACTCAACAAAAAAGCCACTCCCTGTTACGGTGAATGGCTTGTAATCATCTTTTATCTGTTCCCCCTGGTAGCGCCTGGCGATCCTTGTTCAGGATCCGTGACTTTGCGTCATCGAGTTACCCTGATTTTGCCTTTACAGAAGTTCAATGTATCAAAAACCCAGGTTTGTAGGAATCAGTTAATGTGCCTGTAGTCGCGTCACCTTGTACGTCAAAGGATGTCTCATAAATTGTGTCAGAAGGTTTTGCCGGTCGAAATTAGCGGATTCGGCCTCTGTCTCACAACCCCTGACAAATAGGAAAGGCCACCAAGGATCGAACCCTGGTGGCCATAATTTTGTTTCCTAAATACCTCTATCAATAAGAAGTCGGTTTTCTTCTCACAAGTCGTGATATTTAAGACATATAGCGCAGTTTTGCAGTTCATATATGTCTCTATTAGTCGGACTGTCTTGCTATATACCTTGCGGTCCCACGATTCGGTTGTTTACCAGTGAAACAAATCTTCCATGTAAAAAACGACATCGGATCAAGTAAATTTAGAGTTTACATATATAATTGGGAGAAATGCGAAGATTAGACTCGAAGAGAAGCTTCATCCTTTTGCTCCTTCATCACTATGACTTGTATGAAGTCAGTCAAAAAATTATTAATCCTATTTTTTTTCTTTTCTCAGGTGTTTTCCGTACAGGCACAGGAGAATGGAGTTAAAGTTCTTGTTCTGCACTCTTATCATCGGGGCCTGGATTGGACTGATAGCATTATGCAGGGCATCGAAGCCGAGTTTGCAGGGCAGACAATTCGGCCAGAGATTCATGTCGAGTACATGGACACCAAGCGCCATCTCCCAGCCACCATTTCTCCCGCTCTTCATAGCCTATATGTAAAGAAATATGGCAAGGTTCAGCCTGACTTGATCATTGTTTCTGACGACAATGCCTACGAGTTCATGTTGGCCTTCCGAGATGAACTCTTTCCTGGGGTGCCGGTGGTTTTCTGTGGGGTCAACTATTTCGACCCTGCTCGGCTCGCAGGGCGTCAGGGGATTACCGGCATTGTTGAGGGTGTTGATATCCACGGCACTCTTCAAGCTGCCCTTCATCTTCATTCCGAAACCGAACGAATTTTCGTGGTCAACGATAAAACCACGACGGGCCAAGCCAACAAACACATCATAGAGGAAATCATTCCTAGGTTCAGCGAGAGAATTGATTTTGTTTTCCTTGAGGAATTTAGCATGAAAGAGCTGCAAGGGGAGCTCAAAAACCTACCGCCCAAGAGCTTGGTGTTACTCCTTTCTTTCAATCGTGATAGAGCCGGGCGGACTTTTACCTACGAGGAAGCCATTAGACAGATCGCACCGCACAGCAAGGTTCCCATATACGGGGTATGGGAATTTTATCTTGGCAAAGGGATCGTTGGCGGCAAGCTGACAAGTGGGCTAGATCAAGGGAGGACTGTAGCCTCCATGGGGTTGAGCATTCTGCGGGGAGAGTCTACAGAAAATATCCCCGTTGTGCTTGAGGGGATTAACAGTTTCATGTTCGACTACCCAATCTTGCGTAAATTTGAGATCGACATCGGACAACTGCCAACAGGGAGCATCATTGTAAATAAGCCCGAGTCATTCTACCAACAGAACAAGAGGCTGGCTCTGGCCGTTGGGGGGGTCATCTTGACCTTAACCTTTTTAATCCTTTTCCTTTTACACAACAACATCAAACGCAAACGAGCGGAGGAAAATCATCGGGAGAGTGAAGAAAAGTTTCGACTGTTGCTTAATTCTACGGCTGAGGCAATTTATGGCGTCGACATCAAGGGGGATTGTGTATTTTGCAATCCCGCCTGCCTGACCCTGCTTGGCCATGATCACGAAGCTGATCTTCTGGGCAAGAACATGCATAACCTGATGCACCATCATCGCAAAGATGGATCTGAATATCCTGAAGAAGAATGTCTGGTTTACCGGGCGTTCAGAAAAGGCGAAGGGGTACACGTCGATGATGAGGTTCTGTGGCGAGCCGATGGTACCTTTTTTGATGCAGAATACACCTCTTACCCGATCCGCAAACACGGGCAATTAATCGGATCAGTTACCGCTTTTCATGACATTTCTGAAAGAAGAAAGTCAGAAGCAGCTTTGATAGATGCAAAAAAAGCTGCGGAAGAAGCCAGTCAGGTTAAAAGTGAGTTCTTGGCTAAAATAAGCCATGAAATCCGCACACCCATAACCATATTTATGTCTGCTGTCGAGCACTTGATAGATATTGATAAAGACACCGAGCATCAGAAAGTTCTTGAGCTAGCAGAGCTATCGTCACAACGGCTCTATACTCTGGTCGAGGAGATTCTGGATTTTTCAAAAATTGAAAACCAAAAGATGGAACTATGTGAAGAAAAGTTTGAACTGAGAATGTGCCTAAAAGACACGTTAAGGTTGATGCATAATAAAGCAAAGAAAAAAGGTCTTCACCTGTCATCAGAGGTCTCACAAAATGTTCCGAAGAGCGTCGTGGGTGATGAATGCCGGATTGGCCAAATCCTGTTGAACCTGATTGGAAACGCGATTAAATTTACTGAAACAGGGTGGGTCAAAGTTTCTGTTGCCTTTGATAACAGTAACCTTGTCTTCAAGGTGAGCGATTCTGGCATGGGCATCCCAGCGGAAAAGCAGAAAAACATATTTGAAGTTTTCAAACAGGCCGACAACTCAATAACTCGTAAGCATGGGGGCGCTGGTTTAGGGCTGGCAATTTCAAAGGGGCTTGTTGAACTTATGGGTGGCAGCATAACAGTTCAAAGCCTGCCTGGAGAAGGAAGTACATTTACCTTCAACCTACCAATAAAAAAATAGCCTCTATTAAATCTGCGCCTATTTCGGGAGCATGGGGTTGTTGGCTCGTATCACATCATCCCGACCAGTATTCTCCGTTGCCTTGATTTTTAAGAACGAATTTTAAGCAGGCAGAGGACTTGGCTATTGCGAGAGGATATTTACTAGAAATCCTCTTATATTGTTTTGGGTGGTAAAAATCGGATCATCTGAGCTGTTTACTGAAATCCCTGCATTATAAGAAAAGGCCACCCGAAGTTAATCCGAAGGTTGCCGTTGTTTTACTGGTTGGATAGTTGATATAATTGGTTATAGATTCGCATCGATGTGTTGTGATAACAAATAATACAGCAAATACAATGTTGTATTAAGGCCGCAACAATGAGGATAAACTGATGACGATAGAAATTCTGGGCGAGGGTTGCTCCAAATGCAATGTGCTGAAAAACAATGTTCAGCAAGCGATCAACGATCTCGGACTTCACACAAAAGTGAGTGTAGACATGGACCCTGGGAGAATTGCAAAGTTAGGGGTCTTGTACTTGCCGCAACTACTTATTGACGGGCAGATCACTCCGTCAAATATCTGGAGATCAGTTGAGGATCTTAAAGAGCTTTTGCAAACCGCAAACAGTCAAGAATAAATCTCAGGCCCATCGCAGAAACCTTGATATTTAAGAATGGATTTGTGGGCGCTCTAGAGTTCAGTGGTAGAGAGGGGCTATTTACTAAAATTCCTCTCGCATTGTTTTGCTGTTAAGAAGTTGTATGTTTGGCGTGTTTACTAGAAGCCCTGCATTCCAGTAACTCTGAAAGCTTCCTGGCAGTCGTGAGTTATGAGAGAGAGAGAGTCTGCCGTTCGAGTCTAATGCGGCTCTCCAAAGGCACTGTTCCCAGGTGGTGATTTAATCCACCTAAATGACAGAGGTGCTATCTTTATCTCTTTTTCGGTAGCGTTTTATTTGGGGTGCAGGAAATAAGTATGTTTCATTGCTTATTGACGAAAAATGTTAGAATGAACCATGTAAGAGTTGCAATGGTTCGCAGCTTTTTTTCGCAATACCTGTCTTCAAAAACAGAAAATGGAGGCGATTATGAAAGATAGTATCGTTAGGCTCAAAAACCTGTGCGAAATATTGATCAATATGGGAGTAACAAACACTCCCAACGAACAAGAGATTAAAAAAATGATTATAGAACTAGAAACAACGATTGTTAAGGAAATAGAATTATTAAGGGATCGAGAATCAATGTCTGATGTTTGATGTTTTCCATTATTTTAAACCCATTTCTTTTCAGCAGTTTCAAGTTTGTTTTCGCGCTCAGTTGACTACCGTGCTTTCAGTGGCACAGCTAATGCTGAGCTAACTTTCAAGTTCTTACTGAAGGATGAGTGACAGGCAATACAATTTTCTTTGAAATGTTGACATTTGATAAGGGTTCACGACTAGAGACAGAAGAAGTCCAGAGTTTACAATTTATCCTCTCGCATTGCTTCGAGTTGTCCCGATTGGCTGAAATGTGAAATTCTTATTGATTTACAAGAAATAAAGCCCCACAGCCTCTCCTGAATAACAGCACATTGATTGCAATTGTAGGAAACTATGGTTAGATAATAAAACCTGTTATCAGCACTTGTAGAAGGTTCGGAGGCTATCATGGCTAACGATAAAGTTTTTTCACAGTCTGCAAAAGAAGCAATTCGTCTACAGCTACTTGCATCAATGCTTGCAAACTCAAATGCAAACTTATCCCAAAAACCATCTGGTGCCTTGCAGAATTTCTGGCAAGATTTATTCAAGAGGGATAATCCACTCCATTAGTATTTTGCCAACTATTTTGGATACAGTTTTTGTTAGAAAAGTCTTTTGGTTTTCTGCTCTATGGAATCAACAACAAAGGCCACCCGATATTGTTCAGGTGGTCGTAATTTTGTGTATTAAAGAGCTTCCTGAATACCTCTACGGTGGGTGTCAAGATAGTTGTCGCCTTTTCTCA
>JARUHP010000047.1 GCA_030005635.1 Deltaproteobacteria bacterium IMCC39146 | reverse complement strand
GGGTGCTTATAGGATGTCAGGCATTGTTGGTTGATAATGCAGACGCAAATCAGGAACCGCCGTATACGGAACCGTTCGTACGGTGGTGTGGGAGGACGGCGGGGGCAACCCCGCCTCCTACCCGATTCACGACTTCCGAGAAGAAAACTGGCTGCTTATTGATAGCGCCATATAGGAAACTAAAACAGTGGCCACCAGGGTTCAATTCTTGGTGGTCTTTTATTGTTTGGAAAACTAAAAAAAGGGGTCTTACAAAATGAGGACCCCACAAACAATGCAGCAATCTCCTGGAGTTTCTCTGCAGGAGATTGCTGCATTGACCGATTGAGATCGTAATAGCCTTTTTTAGGATTTCCTTCTCCAGCCGAGCCTCTGCCAGCTCTTTGCGAAGTTTGGAAACCTCTGCTTCTAAATCCGTTGTCAAACGTCCGCCAGGGGATGTACCTCCTGTCTTACGAAACTTCTTAATCCAGTTGCGCAGGGTCTGTTGTGAGATGCTCAAACGACGACTTGTTTCTGCGACAGTCAGTCCACCATCAACAACAAGAGCGACAGCTTCCTCCCTAAATTCATCCGTGTAAAACTGTTTCGGTATGCGTTCCAAGCGACACCTCCTATGAGCCTCTTAGGCTAACAGATTGGTGGTCACTTTTTCCAGCCTACCTCAGAGTGCAGTATTCAGTCGGTGTGGAGCTTGAGTATCAAGCGTAACGTTCAGCGTTAGCTGACAGAGCAAGGACTACTTGGGGCAGGTGGTGATTGAGGGTGATAAAGCGATTACATCAAAAGTGACATCAAGCCATAAAAAAAGGAGGCTAGCGTCGGTATGCTAACCTCCTGTTTTCTTTATGGTGCCCAGAGACAGAATCGAACTGCCGACACGAGGATTTTCAGTTGGGCATATGGTGATAAAGGTAGTGATATTAATAGCTTACGTTACATAAAAAAGCCATTATGTTGCTGTTTAGCATAGTATTTACATCAAAATTACATCAAAAATAGTAATCATATCTCTAGTGCAGCGGCTGCTTCTGCAAGCTTCTGTGGTGCTAAGTGCGCATACTTCTCAGTAACGCTAATAGTACTATGGCCTAACCATTCCTTGACTACATAAAGATCGATACCCTTGTTGACTAACCTGCTGGCGCAAGTATGTCTCAGCGCATGTAAAACAAACTCAGTATCATGTAGCAGCCCCATCTCCTTACGTGCCCAGCGTAATGCGTGCTGTGCCTGATATGGTTTTAACTTAAATGGCCTCTTTGCTTTATCAGTACTTCTATCCTCTAGTAATGTTCTGACCCTTTTAGTCATCGGGATACTGCGTGGCCTATCTCCCTTGTTATACCAGATAGAGATAAGGTTGCTGTTGAAGTCGATGGTCTCATAGGTCATGTCCAGTGACTCCTGTAACCGCATTCCGGTATCTACCAGTACCTCAACTAGGTCAGCAACATCGGGATAGTAGTACCTGCGAACGGTATGCTTGGTGTTGCGTAACAGGTCAACTATTGTCTGCTCCTCTTCACGAGAGATAACCCGTATGCGTCCCTTACACTCCTTGCGTAGCTTAATGTAGTCGGTGTCCTGTCTTTTGATCCGAAGGATCATCTTTAGTGCAGCTAGGTAACGATTAATTGTGCCAGGAGCAGCTTTCTCTTTATTCAGTTTCTTAAGCAGCAGTACTACTGTCACATCATTAATTTCACTCAGTGGAATGTTACCCATGTACTTCACCAAATTACATGCACGAGCGTAAGACCGCTCCGCATCCTTATTGTATTTCCAGTTGGTCTCATACACATGGTCTGCTGCATCTTGCAGTAACGTCTGGGCTAGCTTCTCCTGTGGAGTAAGGTTAGCTTGGTGCAGTATCCTCTGCTTCTCGGCAACCTCGACAAGAGTGGCTTCTCTCTTGCCGTACTTGCCGGTAGACTTTAATATTCGCTTACCATTTATCATGAACTCCATATAGTAAATGCCCTTCTTCCCTCTCTTTGTAACAGTCATATTAGCCTCCTAAGTAACAAAGAAAGGCACAGCCTAAGCCATGCCTTTCTCGTTATAGTTAATGCCTTTGATGTAGGAAAAGGCGGGAGTCATTGTCCTTTGCTGGACACGCTCACCGCCTCTGTATGTTGGGTATGTTCAGCTAAGTCTTACTGGTAGTGGAAGGTGCCTTTGTCGGTCTCCACATAGCCATCGACTACTAGCAGATCAGCAACACGGTCTATGTCTATAAGACTCATGATGTTGTCTGGTATGCTGCCAAAGCAGCCATCGTCTAGCATCTCGTTAGCTACCTCTCTGATATCCATACCTTCATAAAAGATCACATCATCATAGTGATCGAAGGCGTAGTCCCAGTCGTAGCCTTCGTTAACAAGATACGCAAATCTATCCAGTACATATTGATCCAGTTCGGCTATCTGGTTAAGATGCAAAGGGTTGCTGTACTCGCTAATAGGGAACGGTGCCTCATAGTCATGGATCGCATACTCCTCATCAGTGCCAAGAATAAGATTGATCTCCTTCTGTAAGTCATCTGGGTCCATTGGTAGGGTTAGCCAGTTACCTACAAGACGGCATTCATTGTACTTGGCAAGATTCGCTACATAGATCTTCATGGTGTTACTCCTTCTGCGGTTAGTGGTTTGGTTACGCTGGCCAGCGCAGAAAGAAAAAAAGAGGCCACATGGCGTATGCCATATGACCTCAGAAGTGATGTGGGGTTGCAGTTATATATGTTAGTGCTATGAGCCTAATCTAGAGTAGTAAGGTTCTTCTTTTAATGTGTCAGGCTCACTGGTGTGTGATTACCCTTAGCTGAGTTTTGGATAGTTAGTAGTACGTTAACTTTTGCAGCTTACTTAATGCTAAATGTATGATGATATTAAAGTTAAGAGATAGTGGCTTGTGAGCAAAATGTGGGGCTTAGAGGGGTGTTTTTTCTTGGAAGGAGGTGCGACCAAAGTACTTGGGTAATCAGGGGGTTACTTAATTGAATAACTTCTGGGCCATTGATGTTAACGCGGAGACGAGGCAAGATTTGTCCTGTCCCTTTCTCTATTCTTTCATCCGTAGTTCAATTCAATAGGTCTTCTCAAGTTGTTTGTTCTGCAGGTTCTTCGGTTCTTCCCTTATACCTGGATACTAGTTGAACAAGAAGGTGGCTGAACTCTACACAGATATCAGCGAGGGCCTGGAGTGATTCAGCGGGAATGTTGCGGTATTGATGAAAGAGGATGTTTCTAACGCGGTACAAAGCATGATGCATATTTCCACATTCTTCTTGGCCTACTTCACGGAGAAAAGAGTTGCATGAGATGAACAGCCTAGTTCTGTCAATGCCCTGCTCTACATAGTCTCCAAAAAGCAATTCAATTCTTTTCTTTTCAGGTGCTAAAGCATTTATCTTGCTAAGCACATCTTTTGCTTTAACCGTATCAGTGCCTGCGTCAATTAATAACCTTATGAGAACAGCATGCTCTTCCTGGAAAACTTGTTCCAGAAAAAGTTCTATTATTTGATATTGATAGAAAAAGAGGAGTAATGGGTTGTCTTCAAAGGGAATTATGTTGCTAAACATATTGTCAAGGAAAGGGCGACCTTCGACCTTAGAAGAAACTCTTCTCAAGTTTAGACTGTGTGCACTAGGGGTTATCCCTATATGTTTTACGTTTGGGCGCTCGCTTTCTCCTGCAGGCGAAAACCCATACCCAAATAGAGAAGGAACCCATTCTTCAAGAATGAAGGGTTTTCTGTTGTCTGGAGTTCCGATGCTTATGACCAGAACAGCAACATCTTCTGGGAAAAAATCGGATAATGACAATCTTGCATCGGCTGTAGTTGTTGGGATGCTTGAGAGGTTCTGTTCTGTGGTTTGTATCAAGTGATATGTTGCTATGTATGCGAATCGTAAGAAGCTCTCATCCGCAGCAAAAGAGTGTTCCTTCGAGCAAAGTGCTTGTATTGGGATGCACCAACCCATGCGTGTGTCCGAGTCTTTATCTATAACTTTGTAAATGTGGTTTTCTGCAAGATTTTTTTTCTGAAGTAGTACAGAGGCAAAATTGCCAGGGTTATAGGTGTCTTCTAATTTTAATGGATAATTCAGGCAAATAGAGAATGACTGATCCTCAAAGGTTGAGCAATTTATACACTGCTCTGAAGAATCGTAATCTGAAATACAAAGAGAAGCTTCAGCTTCGTCAAGCTTAATTCTAAGAGACATGTTTGATCCCTCAGATCACAGGTTTTGGCTCTGGTATTTTCTTAATGCTGTCTCTGCAGCGCTTCTTGGGTCCTGGAAGCTGTCGTCATCACTGTTGAACATTCCCCTGAAGAAAAAGAGGAAAAAGGCCCGCTGAGCATTACCAATTTTTTTCGTATTGTCTTTTATCCACAAGAGACACTGATTGATTGTCTCTAAAAACTCAACAGGGTCAGCTATTTCAATGCCGTCAACAATTTGCATTATCTCTTCAAAGCCATTTGTTATTATTCCAAAGTCCCTAAGCTTTCCTACAGAGGCTCCGTAACCAGTCATAGCCTGTGCTTTTTTGAATACTTGGACGGCATTAACGCCAAACGGATTCCCATGCTCAGCAACAAACTCACCTGAGACTTCTGCGTCGCCGCAAAGGTCGTAGATTTTAGTTATGAATGAATGCCAAGAAGTTACGTATCCAAGAAAGATATCTTGATCCTGATTCTCGCTAGACAGCTTTTCTAGGCTTCTGATGTTTTCGAGAAGGTCGGCGCGATCTATAGGTAACTCATCTCGATCAAGGTAAGAATTAAACCCTTCAACAATCTCCTTAAAGTTGTATTGCTCAAGGCCTGTTGCTCTGCGCCCTTCTGCTTCTCTAACTAAGTCAATACCACCAAGATCGCCGTTGGCATAATCTAAGTACATTATTTCAATTTGCTGACGTAGCGACATAGGGCTTTGCCCTGTGTTAAGCGTTAACATTCTGTAGAGAATCCCAAGGCGGTTTATGCCGACATAAAATTCTGCCCTGATTGTTTTGCCTAGGACTTCATTAAGTCGTATCTCGTCGCCAGAGGACTCTATACTGTCAACGAGGTCAATCATTGTATGTGTTCTTTGCAAGCCATCAAGAATTACGAGATGGTCTTTGTTGTCTAGTAAGTATTGATTGAAGTCGTCGGACGTAGGGTTGGCATGTTCAAGTGTTGATGTTAAAGCAAGAACAACGGGAGGGATAATGCAGCCTCTCTCAAGGTCAGATCGCAATAGTGAGTACACCGTTTTCGATGAATACACTCTACGTCTTTGAAACTCATTCTTGTGGATTATGTCTCTGGCAAAATTGAGATATTCTCCAATAGTCAATTCAACAAGAAGGTTCCTAGACTCTATGCGTTGATCGTGTAACTCTGAAACTACATTCATGCGATAGTCCTCCATCTCTGGCATATCAACAGTATAAATTGAGCGAGCTGTGCTTATGATGACTTCTCTGTAATGGAAGGCCTTTTTAACTATGGTCTTAATCTTGCGGTAAACACAGATTGTCATTACAGGCCTCGGTGGTCGAGGCACTGCTGCATGCTACCAGAAAGCATACTGATACTCAATGAGCAAAGGTTCATGGTTATCGCTTGACGCTATCGCTACCGCAACATAACATGCCACTTCACTTTACCTTCTGGAGAAGTACTATGTGGCGACCTTCTGAAATCGTTGTTAACAGAGACATTTTAGACGATCCAATCACGCAGCATTTAATCGCCCAGTGCCCAAACATCCCAGTACGCCATATCGGTGACTCTCGCTCAGAATCCATAAAAGCAGCATCGACAATCCTGACTAACGCACCAGACCAAATGCTGCCAGCAATACAGGCTGGCAAGCAGGTTATTCATATCGCTCCAGTTGGCAGCACAACTGTAGACGAGTTTTTGATCGAAGATGAAAGGATGATGTGTCCAGCTTTTGATCGCCTCAAGTTTGCTTCCAATGGTTGCTTCTATAGCTGCGACTGGTGCTTCCTTAAGGCCACCTATCGTGCACAACAAAACTATATTACCGTTCGTGTTGAGTACGATAAAATCAAGAAGCAGATACATAAACGCTTAAGCCAGACAAACAAGCCCGTAATGTTCAATACCGGAGAACTTGCAGACTCGCTAGCTATGGAACACTTGACGAAATCCGTCCAGGAGTTCGTTCCATACTTTGCTCAGACTGATAACGGATACATGTATTTGCTAACCAAGAGTACCAATATCGATGCCATTCTTGATCTTGAGCATAACGAGCGCACTATCGTTGCTTGGAGCTTAAATGCGGACGTTATCTCACGTAGGTATGAGGTAGGTGCGCCTTCATTGGCAGAGCGCTTAAACGCAGCTAGAAGGGTGCAAGATGCAGGGTATCCAGTGCGGGTAAGGCTAGACCCTATCCTTCCTGTAGAGGGGTGGCAGAGAATTTATGCAGAAGCTATAGAACAAATATTTGCACAACTATCACCTGAACGGATCACGCTTGGCACCTTGCGCTTTGAGAAGCAATTTTACAATATGCGCAACACCATCTTTCAAGATGATAACCTCAAGCAAATTGTTGGCACCATGCAAGGCATGCTGGACAAAAAAGGCAAGTCCGAAGGTAAGTACAGTTTCAGCGATGAGCAGCGTATAGAGATGTTCCGGTTTGCCATTAATGAGATACGCAGACATGATGAGAATGTCGCTATAGCTTTGTGCAAGGAGTCGGTTGAATTGTGGGATAAACTAGGTTTGTCGTTAAGTGATCTACGCTGTGCCTGTGTGTATGGTGGCGAGAACCTGGAAGCCCGTGATGAAGTCCTTGAGGTTAGACGTGAAGCCTTTGATCTTGAGTCTTATCTTGAGGGGCAGGAGCTTGAGAACCGTAAGCTATATACTTTGCCATTGCAGGCATTAAGTCCAGACCCAGAGCAGCCACGTAAGCATATAGACGAAACAGAGACGGATGATCTCGCTCAGTCTATTCGTGAACATGGTGTGCTCCAGCCGATATTGTTCCGCAAGGATAGTGAGGCCGGTAAATTGGTTATAGTCTCAGGAGAGCGCCGCTATAGAGCCTCAGTCAAGGCAGAGAAGACAGATATCCCAGCAATCTATTACGCTGGAGATAATGTTGCTGAGGTTGCACTGGTAGAGAACATACAAAGGCAAGACCTTACTCCGATAGAGGAAGCGGAAGCTTTGCAGCGATTACAAAAAGAGCAAAAGTATAGCCAGTCGCAGCTATCGAGTGTGATAGGTAAGGCTGTCTCAACTATCTCCGAGATACTATCGTTGAACAAGCTTCCAGAAGACATAAAGTCGAAGTGTCGTGAGAGCGGTGCGTATTCTCGTAGGGCGTTGGTTGAAGTAGTTAAGGCCTCAACCCAAGAAGAGATGAAGACCCGCTTCAAGAAAGTAGCAAAGGGTTCCATGACCAGCGATCAGTTAAGACAGGATACACGCCAGCCTCGTAGTGCTGATGCAAAGATATTGACCGCTCTCAGAGCATTACAGACACAGTTGCGGGATATAAACCTTGGTGCACTGGATGCAGAGAAGAGAAACGCTGTTGAGGATCGATTGCGGGAAGTTCGACAGGCTATAAATGCGAAGCTTACTTAAGGCAGTGTTGCAAACTTCGGCGCGCCGAAGATCACAATATGAGGAGGAGGAAGCATGGATCCATTTACATTCGCAACACTGGTTGGGTTACTGGCTACCTACCAGAGCCGTAGGGACAAAACAAAAACCGACAATCTTGAAGAGTTCAAAGCTTGGCTCGCAGAGAGCAGGCATGACAGCCTTGTCGCTAGCCTGGAAAGCAACACTGAGCTATCCACATCTATTCAGAGGTTTTTGACTCAAAGCCATGAAGCCGTTCTTGGACAGTTAAGCTCAATTGAAAAGACTCTTCTGGGGGTCGCATCACGGATGGAAGGTTTGTCGGGAATTGCGTCCAGTGTTAACCCTGCGGAAAAGCTTTCAGATCAGGCCATCGCAATATTAAAGGATATCGAAGAACATCAGGCAGGAGAATTTATAATCGACTACATGGGACCTCATCTCACTTTACTCTATTTGGGTGGCACCGGAGGAACATTTACGCCGCCTGAACAGAGGTTTGCCAAAAGCGATCTAGAAGATCTTATTCGTTGTGACTATCTTTTTGAGTCGGGCTTTAATTCCAATGGCAAACAAAAACTTTCGGTCACAAGACAAGCAAGTATCTTCGTGTCACAACTTGAAGAGTTTTAGGAGATCTGTGCGTATGACGATTACTTAGGAATACTATGTGGTTACACGATCCTGGTACCAGTAATACAGGCACCCCACCTAGAATACGTACTACCACTCACTACACGACAGCATTAACACTTACGGATACACGGAAGGCTATCCCTCCTCCATAGAGGGTAGCCTTCTTATAACATCACCATTCTTCTTGATATCTATAAGGATGTCAGTCTCTAGATGCTCATGCTCTCCGTAAAGGAACATCAGCCTAAGCAGTTCTTGATCCTTAATGGAGTTCATGTCGTAGTGATACTCGATGTCACTGTCTGTTGGGTACTCTATGCGTCTGTCTAGCTCGTCTTCCTTGATGCGGATGCCAGGTATCACCAACCTATTGGAGGTTGGTTCTGTTCTCTTGCTTATGTCAAAGCTACAATGTTTCTGGTAAGCAGCTTTCATTGCTTCATATAGTTCGTTTTCATGGAGCTTGGGGCATACGAAGCTATCGTGTACCGGCAGTACGGGTATGTTGTTATCCATCATGGTACGCAGAACATCTTCAGCTATAAGTGAGTCCGTATACATAAGCTTGAGACCCACGCCGGTATAGAAATGATGCTTGATGTCGTGGTGATACTCGCTAAAGTCGTGCATGGCTTCTTTGAGGTCTGGCAGGTCTTCTGGATAGTCGTCAGGCTTCCTGTTAATCTTTCTCTGGAGGGCACTGCGAGCTCTTTCTTCACCACTCATGAGCCTGCCTCTTTTGTTTTTCTTTGGTGAAGCATTCAGTGCCGCTAACAGCAGCTCCTTGAACAGCTTACGCATCTCTGGTGTCTCTGCGTACTCGGGTAATTGGTAAGCATCCTTGCAAAGCTTACTGTAGTCGAGACCGTTCTTCGCATATAGCAAATGGATATGAACACCGGAGTAGTCAAACTCAACAACCTTTAAGTTGTTGATGATGATCTGCAACCTTAACGCACTCGGTATATGCTCCCACCATCCACCATAGAAACGTCCACCTTGAATAAACGAGCCATTGTTGAATACGCGACAGGTGCTCCTGCGAGACAGGTCGATGCTAAGGTCATCCTTAGGCTTAAAGCCTTCAGCATCAAGATCAAGGTAGGTGTGGTTTAGGAACTCATTATACTGGTGAACAAGCCTACGCTTACGTGCTGCTTGATTGCGGTCGTTGTCATCATAGTCAATAGGCTTCTTGTCTTCATCCCTGAGGATGATGACTTCCTCGTCTGGGTGGGCTTGTACTATGTCTTTAGTGAACCCGTACTGGTCTTCCAACAATGTTATAAGCTCAGCCTCCGCACGCACACGAGAGCACCTGCCTTGAGGTTCATCCTGATCTCTATAATAGACACCAGGCACATATTCAACTAACTCGCTACTTACGAGCTTATTAAATACTGATCAAGTCCAAATGTTGCTGTAAATTCCGTTTCGCCCGATTGGTGCAGCTAATCAGTTCATCGCGACTACCGTACTCTCAGAAGACAGTGGTTGTTCCGTTGCCCATTCGTGGAATTCGGTCATAT